>DAOMFI010000011.1:0-8763 GCA_035429725.1 Burkholderiaceae bacterium
TCGGAGCGCTCGGCGGTCCACTTGATCGGGCGCCCGACCCGCTTGCTCGCCCACACCAGCGCGGTCTCCTCGGCGTACAGGTAGATCTTCGAGCCGAAGCCGCCGCCCACATCCGGCGCGACGACGCGCACCTTGTGCTCGGGCAGGCCGAGCACGAAGGCCGTCATCAGCAGCCGTTCGACGTGCGGGTTCTGGTTCGACACGTACAGCGTGTAGGAGTCCGCCGCGCGGTCGTACGCCGCGTTGGCGGCCCGAGGCTCGATTGCGTTCGGGATCAGCCGGTTGTTGGCAAACGTGAGCTTCGTGACGTGCGCGGCCTTCGAAAACGTGGCGTCGGTCGCCGCCTTGTCGCCGCAGCCCCAGACGTAGCAGACGTTGTTCGGAGCGATGTCGTGCACCGCGGTCTTCGCCTTGTCCGCCGTGGCCGTGTCGACCACCGCCGGCAGCACGTCGTAGTCGACCTCGACCAGCGCCGCCGCGGCCTTCGCCTGCGCGGTCGACTCCGCGACGACCAGCGCGACATGGTCGCCGACGTAGCAGACCTTGCCCTCGGCCAGCACCGAGTGCTTCGGCTCCTTCATCGGCGTGCCGTCGAGGTTGTTGATCTGCCAGCCGCACGGCAGCCCGCCGACGCCGGCCATGTCCTTGCCGGTGAAGATGCCCAGCACGCCCTCCGCCTTCGCCGCCGCTGCGGTGTCGATGCCGCGGATCTTCGCGTGCGCATGCGGGCTGCGCACGAAGACGCCGTAGCTCTGGCGCGGCAGCGTGATGTCGTCAGTGTATTGCCCGGTGCCGGAGAGGAAGCGCGCGTCTTCCTTGCGCTCGACCGACTTGCCGATGAAACCTGCACGATCGTTCATCGCGGCCTCCTACTTCATGGCCGCCGCGCCCTGCGCGACCGCCTTGACGATGTTCTGGTAGCCGGTGCAGCGGCACAGGTTGCCCTCCAGCCCCTCGCGGATCTCGCGCTCGGTGGCGTGCGGGTGATGCTGCACGAGGTCAATGGCGCTCATCACCATGCCCGGCGTGCAGAAGCCGCACTGCAGACCGTGACAGGCCTTGAACGCGGCCTGCATCGGATGCATGCCTTCGGCGGGCGTGATGCCTTCGATCGTCGTGACCTCGGCGCCGGCCATCTGCACGGCCAGCACGTTGCAGCTCTTGACCGCGCGGCCGTTGACATGGACGGTGCAGGCCCCGCACTGGGCGGTATCGCAGCCGACATGCGTGCCGGTCAGGCCGAGTTGTTCCCGCAGCAGAGTGACGAGAGAAGTTGATGGATCAACGTCGGCCGCGACGGCCTTGCCGTTGACCCGCAGTGAAAGCGGGACAGGCATCCAGGTCTCCTTCGGAGGATCTCTATTGAGCCGCCTTCTGAGGTGGACGGCCGGACTGCGGACATTAGCAGTGCTGAATCGACCGGCGCAATCGCCATGTGATGACCGCGGAGCCTGTTCCCGCGGCGCCGGCCAGTCGGCTACGCTGATGCGCAGGAGCGACCTCGACGATGGCACGGACATCGTTTCGCATCGAGCTGTTCGGCGCACCGCGCGTGATGCGGCGCGACGAAGAGGTCCGCCTGCCGGTCAAGAAGTCGCTGGCGCTGCTCGCCTACCTGGCCATCGAGGGCCGCGCCACGCGCGCCAAGCTCGCCGCCCTGTTCTGGGGCGACAGCGGCCCCGAGGCCGCGCGGCGCAACCTCCGCCGGGAGTTGCACCGACTGCGTGAATCCGGCCTCGGCGACCTGCTGGCCGCAGACGACGAAACCGTGTCGCTGGCACCGGGCGTCGCGTCCGACGTCGCGGCCTTCGAAACCGGGCTGCAGGGCGACCGGGCCGTTGCGCTGTCGCTCTGGCGCGGGCCGCTGATGGACGGCTTCGACCTCGCGGAGTCGGACGAATTCGATCGCTGGCTCAGTCGGCGCCGGGACGAGTTGTCGCGTCAGCATGTCATGGCGCTCGCCAGCGAGGCCGACGACCGGGAGGCGGCTGGCGATCCGCGCGCTGCGCTGGATCTGTACGCGCGGCTGCTGCAACTCGAACCGCTGCAGGAGTCCCACTATGCGGAAGCGATGCGGTTGTGCCATCAGCTCGGCGAGCGCTCGCGGGCGCTGGAACTGTTCGAACGCTGCCGCCAGACCCTGCGCGAACAGCTCGGCCTCGACCCGCTGCCTTCAACCGCGGCGCTGGCGGAGCAGATCCGTGCGGCCGAGCGCGTGGCGCCGCTCATCGCCCGGACCGGCGTGCGAGGGCTGGGCCACCTCGATGCGCCGCTGGTCGGCCGGGAGGACGAACTAGGGCGCATGGCAAGCGGCACGTCGGGCGTCATCCTGATCGAGGGTGAGCCCGGGGTCGGCAAATCGCGGCTGGCCACCGAGTTTGCACTGGACCGGACGCCGTACCTGCGCGTTCAGGGCAGTGCGGCGGGCCGCAATGCCGCCCTGATGCCCATCCGGGAGGCGCTCGAGACCGCGCTGGACGATCCCGTGCTGCGCGTGCGCCTCTGGGATCTACCGGCCGAGGAACGCGCCGAACTGGCCCGGCTCCTCCCGCAATTCGGGGACACGCCGGCCCCTGCCGAAGGTCCGAGCGCGCGCAGCCGATTCTTCCATGCGGTGGCCTGCGCACTTGCGGCCGCCGGCGCGGGCGGCTGCCTGGTCGTCGACGATGTGCACTGGCTCGACGACAGCTCGCTCGAGGCGATCGAACAACTGGTAAAGCAGCTCGCGAGCACGCGCGGCGCTCCCATGCGCGTGCTCCTCACGGCGCGCACATCCGAGCTGGACGATTCGCAGGCCGCGCGCGAGATGGTGCGACGCCTCGAACGCGGCGGCGAACTGACGCGAATCATGCTGCAGCCCCTCTCGGAGGAGTCCACGCTGCAGCTCGTCCGCGAGCTGTCGGGAACCAGCACAGGTCACCGGTTCGCACATCGGCTGCAGCGTGCGACCCAGGGCAACCCGTTCTTTCTGCTTGAAACGATCCGGTTCCTGTTCGACATCGGGGAACTTGCGCTCGATGAACGCGGCCACTGGTCGACGGCTCACGACGCCGAGACTGCCGATTACTCGGAACTTCCGGTGCCGCCGACGGTGCAGAAGGCGGTTCTCGAACGCATCGAGCGGCTCGGCGCAGCGGCGCGCCGCATTCTGGAGACCGCTGCGCTGGCAGGCGACCGCTTTTCGCTCCTGGATGTCCAGCCCGCCACCGCACTGTCCGACTGGGACGCCAGCGAAGGACTGGAGCGCGCACTGCAGGCGCAGCTCCTCGCGCGGCCCGACGAAACCTACCGCTTCGTGCACGACCTCGTGCGCGCCGCAGTGGAATCGAGCCTGCAGCCCGAGCGCCGGCGGCTGATTCACAAGCGGCTCGCAGCCGTCCTGATCGACCGGCGCGGGCGTCCGGATCAGGTCGCGATGCACCTCGAAAGCGCCGGCGAGCCCGAGCAGGCGGTCGAGTGGCGTGTCCGCGCCGCCGAGGACGCGTTGAACCACTTTGCCCGCACCGAGGCGATCGCGCACTACCTGCGCGCGCTCGACAACGGTGCCGCCGGGGCCCGCGCGCTCACGATCCGCATCGCCCTGGTCCACGCGCGCCGGGCGATGGGGCCTTCGGTCATGGCCGACATTGCGGCCGATTTTGCTGCGATCGACGCCCTGCTGCCCGCGGTCGACGACCCGGCGCTGCAGTACCGGGCGGAACTCCTGCGCATCATGTTCCTCATGGACAACGGCCGGCATGGCGAGGCTCGCAATCGGGTCGACCGCCTCCTCGCCATGAAGGCTCCGTCGCCGACGGATGAAATCAAGGCGCATTACTGCGCGAGCCATTGCGCTGCATTCAGCGGCGACGCCCCGCGCGCGATCGAGTACGGCGAACGCGGGCGGGCGCTTGCGCTGGTGCACGACGCGCCGGACCTCACCGGCATCGAAACCAGCCTGACTTACTCCTACGTTGCCGGCGACCGCGCTAACGAAGCGGTTGCACTGGCCGATCTGGCGCTGGCGCGCATCCGGCGCAAGCCGATGTCCGATCCCATCTTCCTCGCAAACCTGCTCGCGGCAGGAGCCGACGCCCACATGGCCGCCGGACACTATGCGAGTTCGGAAGCGATGCTGCTGGAGGCGCGTGCAATCCTGCAGCAGGCCAACGCTCCCGCCATGAGGGTACCGGTCGAGATCGCGCTGGGTCTGCTGCTCGCCAAGGCCGGGAATGCGAGTGCGGCCGAGTCGCATTTTCGTGCGCTGGCGGCCCTCGTCGGCGACTCGACTCTTCCGCGCTTCAATTACATGCTGTCGATGGTCGATGCGCACATTCAGTGGGCGCGCGACAAGGTATCGGCGTGCTTTGCTGCACTGGCGCGGGCGATCGCCGTTGCCGACAAGCTCGGCAACGCGCAATACCAGAGCAACGCGCGACTGCTCCGGGCTCGTTTCCACGAGGACCTGCTCGACTTCGAAGCCGCCATCGTCGACGCCGACAATGCCCCTTCGCCGAACGTTCCTGCAGGCCCGAACCCGGTCCTGGTGCGTGAAGCGATCCACGCCGCATCCGAGATTCATCATGGACATGCGTCGGCGGCGCGTGAGCGTCTCCGCACGGCGCTGGCCTCGGAACGCTTCGTCGACGATCACGTGCACGAGTCGCGCGAAATGGCACGGGTCGTTCTGGCGGAGGCCGCGCTGGCGCTGCGCGATGTCGCCGGCGTAGCAGCCGCACTTGCGCAGCCGGTCCATACGCCGGCGCTGCGCGCCCGCGCTCTGGCCGTGCGGGCGCGTGCAGGTGCCGATTCTGCGATCCTCAGTGAAGCCGAAGAACTGCTGAGCTCCGGCCAGCTCCAGGCGACGGCCACCCTGCGTCTGCTCGAGGCTCTCGCTGCCGCGCAGTCCCCTGCCGCGGTGCCGTTTTTCGAACGGGGAAGTGCACTGATCGCGGGTCTTTCGTCGGGCGACGATGCGGTCCACTTTGCGCGCTGGTCGCATCGCCTTGCTGCCGGCGGCTGAACAGGGGCCAGCCTGACGGTCTGACAAAGGCTCCACGCGCCGGCGTGAATTCTCCGCAACGCGCCGCAACGCTCCCGCAACGCCCGCCCCTGCATTGTCCTTCCGCGATGGTGGCGGAAGACGATGGCGACGCGTGACGACAACCCGGCACTGCTGCTCTATGTGCTCAAGGTGAGCCCGGAGACGGCCACCCGGCGCTGGAGCGCGTCACTGCTGGGGCAGTCGCCCGGACGGCCGGTCGAGGAGCACGAGTTCGACAACCCGCTGGCCCTGGCGCGCTTCCTGGCCCAGGTGTCGATGCATGCGCCACCGCGAGAGGGGCTGCGCTGAAGGCAGCGCGGTCGAGAACGTGCAACCGGACTGCGGAGGTCACCCATGACAACTCGTTTCCCTAACGGCCTGCGGCGCGGCAGCTGGCTCATGGCCCTGTGGGCCGCATTAGCCTCCATGCTGCTGGCTGCCTGTTCGGACAGCAGCTACATCGCCGCGACGCCGGCACCACTGGCCGCGTCCCCAACCATCACGCAGCAGCCCGCCAGCCTCGCCGTCAACGAAGGCCAGGCCGCCGCGTTCTCGGTCACCGCCGACGGCACCGGACCCCTGACCTACCAGTGGCAACGCAACGGGCAGCCGATTCCAGGCGCTGGAGGTGCCACTTACCAGATCGCGGCCGCCTCGATGGCCGATGCGGGGGCGCAGTTCACCGTGGTCGTCTCCAACATCGCCGGCTCGGTCACCAGCAATCCGGCCACGCTGAACGTCAATCCGGTGCCGCAGGCGCCCGCCATCACGCAGCAGCCGGCCAATGTCACCGTCGCCGCCGGGCAGATGGCGACCTTTGCAGTCGTCGCCACCGGAAGCGCGCCGCTTGCTTATCAGTGGCAGCGCAACGGCACTCCGATCCCGGGCGCGACCGGCGCGAGCTACACGACAGCCGCCACGACTGCCGGCGACAACGGCGCGACATTCCGCGTCGTCGTCAGCAACGGCATGGGCTCGGCAACCAGCAACGACGCCACACTGACGGTCACGACCGGCTCGGCCCAGCCGCCCGCCGGACTCGTGTGCGAGGCCGTCTCCGGCTCGGCCCAGTGCTGGGCGCACCCGCGCCCACAGGGCGACGGCATCAACGATGTCGCATTCATCGACGCGAATACCGGCATCGCCGCGAGCAGCAACACCCTGCTGCGCACCACCGACGGCGGCACGACCTGGACCGTGGTGGCCCGAGCGGCCGCCTTCGACACCGCTTTCGTCAGCGTCCGCTACGCAACGGCGCTGATTGCCGTCGCGGTCGGCGGCAACGGCGTCATCGTCCGCTCGATCGACGGCGGCCTCACCTGGAACGCGGTCAGCTCCGGCACGACGCAGAACCTGCGTGCGCTGCGCTTCGCCTCGGCCACCACCGGCGTCGCGGTCGGAGTGAACCGGATCCTGCGCACGACCGACGGCGGCGCCACCTGGACGACTGCGAGCTCCGCCAACGACGACTGGCAGGACGTCGCCGTATCCGGCAACACCTTCGTCGCCATCGGCGGCACCAACGGCATCCAGGGCCGATTCGCGCGCAGCGACGACGGCGGCGCCACCTGGAGCGCCGGCAACCTCGGCACCACCGCCGGTTTCTTCGGCGTTGCGTTCGTGCCGGGGTCCGCGACCGTCATTGCGGTCGGGGCCAGCGGCGCGATGCGGCGCTCGCTCGACGGCGGCGCGAACTGGGCGGCAGCCAGCAGCGGATCGTCGGCCTTCCTGCGCACCATCGCATTCACCGACGCCAACACCGGGCTGATCGGCGGCGTGGCGACCATCCTGCGCACAACCAACGGCGGTGCCAACTGGGCCAGCGTGCCGGCCAATACCCCGAAGTCGATTGCCGTCGTCGCCTGGCGCGACGCCACGCAGGCACTTGCGCTCGGGGACTCGGGCGTGCAGCGCAGCTCGAGTGACGCCGGCGCGACCTGGAGCGGCTTCGTGCCGGCCACGGTGGAAGACATGTATGCGGCGGCGTTCAACGGCGTCAGCACATTGATCGCGGCCGACGTGACCGGCGCGGTGCTGCGGTCGACCGATGGCGGCGTCAACTGGAGCGCGAACGCGACCGGCGTCAGCGCCTTCCCGAACGCAGCGACGTTCGTCGATGCGAACGTGGCGCTGATCGTTGGCGACGGCGGCAAGATCGCACGCTCGGTCGACGCGGGGATCACCTGGGCCCAGCCCGCGAGTGGAGCGATCGAGGCGCTCTACGACGTTGCCATGGCGAGCGCAACGGTCGGGGTCGCGATTGGCGCGAACGGGACCATCGTCCGTACGAGTGACGGCGGCTCCAGCTGGAACGCGGTGGCGAGCGGAACCAACAACAACCTCTTCAGCGTGCGCTTCGCCTCGGCACAGGTCGGCATCATCGTCGGCGACGGCGTCGTGCTGCGCACGACCGACGGCGGCGCCTCGTGGAATGCGATCACGGTGCCGGCGATCGGCGACCTTACCAAGGTCCGCTTTGCCAGCCCGACTGTGGGCCTGATCGGCGGATCGCTGCAGTCGCTGCGCACCACGGACGGTGGCGCGACGTGGACCCCGATCAATCACCCGATGAACCTCGCCGACCTCGCACGCTTCGAGTTCACGAGCGCGACGACCGGCCGCGGACTGATGGCGAGCCCGAACGGGCTTTCGATCGTGACCACGGTCGACGCGGGCGCCACCTGGACGGCGACCGCGCCGCTTGCCCCAGCCCAGCAGTACAGCTTCGAAGTGCTGCTGGCGCTGTCGCACTCCACGCTCGTCGGTGTCGGCCAGATCGGATTCATCGGCCACCTGACGTTGCCCTGAGGCTGCGCATGAGCACGCCGGGCCGTGCACTGCGCGGCCCGCTTGGCGTCCGGTGCGGACATATCGAACCGACTTCGACGCACCGCCGGAAGATTGGATAATGGCGGCATGGACAGTGTCGACCTCCAGGTACTGAAGAAAGCTGACGAGTGGTTGCGCGCCGGCCATCGCGCCGTCATGGGCACGGTAGTCAGGACCTGGGGCTCGGCCCCGCGGCCGGTCGGTTCGCTGGTGATCATCCGCGACGACGGGCTCGTCGTGGGTTCGGTCTCGGGCGGCTGCATCGAAGACGATCTTGTCGATCGCGTACGCCGGCGCGCGGCTGCGGCCTCGGCGCCTGAACGGGTCAAGTACGGCGTCACCGCCGACGAGGCCTTCAAGTTCGGCCTGCCCTGCGGTGGCACGATCGAACTCGTGCTCGAGCCGCTCGGTCCCGGCGCGCAGATCGATGAGCTGCTGGAGCGCGTCGCCGCCGGCCGGCACACCGTGCGCACGCTCGACCTGCGCAGCGGCGCCGTCATGCTCGCCGAGGGTGACGGCACCGACGTGCTCGACTGCAACGAGGCGCGGCTCGTCGCCGCCTTCGGGCCGCGCTGGCGGCTGCTGGTCATCGGCGCCGGCCAGCTCACCCACTACGTCGCGCAAATGGCCCTCGCGCTCGATTACGCGGTGACGATCTGCGATCCGCGCGAGGAGTACGCCGACGGCTGGCTGGTGCCCGGCACCCAGCTGGTGCGCACGATGCCCGACGATACGGTCACCGAATTCCGGCCCGACAAGCACACGGCGATCGTGGCCCTGACGCACGATCCGAAGCTTGATGATCTTGCGCTGATGGAGGCGTTGAAGTCCGAGGCGTTCTATGTCGGTGCGATCGGCTCGCAGAAGAACCAGGCCAAGCGCAAGGAGCGCCTGAAGGAATTCGGCGTCAG
>DAOMFI010000011.1:8863-39627 GCA_035429725.1 Burkholderiaceae bacterium
CCGCGGCCGATGTAGCCGGACTTGCCGGGCAACGTCAGCATCACCGCGACCAGACCAAACGCCAGGGCGACCCGCACCGACGACGCCTCGAAGGCAATCGGGTGGATCAGCGCAGCGACGGCGACGATGAACAGTCCGTTGAAGATGTTGCTGCCCAGAACCGTGCCGAGTCCGACTTCATCGTGGCCGCGCAGCTTCGATATCAGCGCCGTGGCCAGTTCGGGCACCGAGGTGCCGACCGCGACGACGGTGGCCCCGATGATGAACTCGCTGAGGCCAAAGGAGGTCGCGATCGCGCGCGCGCCGTCCACGATCAGCAAACCTGCGCCCACCAGGAGCGCGAGGCCGATCGCCGCCGAAACCAACGCCGGCGCGAGGCGATGAGCCCCCAGCACTTCTTCGGCCGCGCTGCGCTGGCGCCGTGCCTCGATCACCGTCGCGATCATCCATGTCAGAAAGACCGACAACATCAGCGAGCCATCCAGCCGCGACAGTTCGCCATCCGCGGCCAGGGCGGCGGTCAGGACGGGAACCAGGAACGCCACCGGGAAGTCGCGCCGGATGCTGTCACGGCTGCTCTGTATGCCCGAGATCAGCAGCGCCAGTGCGAGTATCAGCGCGATGTTGACGACGTTGCTGCCGAGCGCGTCGCCGAGCGCGATCTGCGGCGTGCCGGCCAGCGCGGACGTGATCGAAACCGACAGTTCCGGACTCGACGTTGCGAACGCGGCCACGGTCGCTCCGACGATACCGGGGGCGATGCGCGCCCAGGTCGCCAGACTGACGGTCCCGCGCACGAAGAGTTCTCCGCCGAGGCCGGCACTCAGGACGCCCAGTGCGAGCGTCAGGTAAGGGCTCACGGATCAGCGCTCCGCGTGCTCCTTGGGAAGGGCACTCAGGGCTTCACCTCGGACTTGGCGATCGACCGGTCGCTTGTGTCGGAAGGGACGCTCTGCGCATAGCCGCCGCTGATGGCCTCCTTGCGCAGCTGCACCTGCGTCTCCTCGCGGTACGTTCGCGCGTAGGTTGGCCCAAAGAAGTTCGCACCGGCCTGATGTGCCGGCGATCCCGGCGGGACCGGCACGCACTTCTGCGCATAACCCCAGTCGTAGACACAGTCCTCCAGCTTGGCGTAGTGATCGCGGAAGAACGACGGGGGTGGCTTGGGGGGCGCCGGCAGGACCGGTGGCGGCTGCGTCTTGCCGGCGGGCGCCACGGCCGGCGTCGATTCTTTCTTGCTGCACGCCGCGACGGACGCCGCGGCAACGGTGGCGAGGACAATGATGCGGGCCAGGGTCATTCGTATCAGCCTTCGGTCGGTAGCGGTCAATGCGCGACTTTACGATACGACGCACACGCCTCGCTTCGGCGTTGCGGGCCGCCGCCTCGATGGCTCAGGTTTGGTAGGCCGTGAGTACGACTTCGGCGCCCGCTTCACGCAGCGCGATCAAGGACTGATATTCCGGTGACTCGTGCCAGCGCATCAGCGCATCGAGGTCCGGAAACTCGGCGACGACGACCCGGTCTCCGTGTGGCTGGCCCGCGAGTTCGCGTGCGAGCGCGCCGCGCAGCAGCACGCGCCCGCCATGGGGCGCGAACGTGGCACCGACGCGCTGGACATAGCCCTGCCAGGCTTCGGCATCGGTGACGCGGATCGTACCTACGATGAATGCCGGCATGGGGACGCGACGCAGTCAAAGCATCCAGTGTCCGGCATCAGTAAAGCCCAGCCAGATAATGACCGAGGTCCTCGATGTCCTGATCGCTCAGCGTCTTCGAGACACTTGCCATGTTGCCTGCGTCATTGGTGCGCTTGCCGGTCTTGAAGTCGCGCATTTGCTTCACGACGTAGTCGTACTGCTGTCCCGCCACGCGGGGTATCTCGTTCTGGCCAATGAAGCCCCCAAGATGGCACATCGTGCACAGTGTCTCGTCGGCCTTGGTCTTGCCGCGGGCTGCACGCGCGGGGTCGGGCTTGAACGCGGTCGCACGCGGCTTCTGCGCGGCGAAGTACGCCGCAATGTCGAACATGTCCTGCCGCGAGAGGTCCTTGAGGAACGCGTCCATCAGAGGCTCCGAGCGGCGGCCTTCCTTGAAGTCCTTGATCTGCAGGTATATGTAGCGCGCCGTTTGCCCCGCCAGCACCGGATACAACGGCTGAACCGAATTTCCGTCCGGCCCGTGGCAGGCGATGCAGACCTCGGCCTTCTTGCGTCCGGCATCGACGTCCTGCGCGGCCGCATCCTGCGCGAGGACGGCAGCAACGACGAGGAGCGCCGCGTGGCGCAGGTTGAGTTTCATAGCTCGCTACTCCCGAAAAAAGGGCCGCCCGCGGGCGGCCCTTCGCAGCTTCACAGACCGGTCAAAGGGCAAACACGAACACGCTGTTGCCGCGCTTGAAGTCGAGCTGTGTGTTGCCGCCGCAGCCCATCGCGATGTACTGCTTGCCGCCGACCATATAGGACACCGGCATCGCATTGGCACCGGCGCCACAGTTGAAGCTCCACAGCTTCTTCCCGGTGGCGGAGTCGAGCGCGTTGAAGCTGCCGTTGCCTTCGCCGAAGAAATACAGCCCGCCCGCCGTGGCGAGCCCGCCGCCGATCAGCGGTTGCTCGGTGTCGTGCTTCCACTTCACCTTGCCGGTGTCGACGTCGACCGCGGCCACGCGGCCCCATTGCTTCTCACCCGGGATCACCTTGAACGCGCCGCCGAGCCAGAGCTTGCTGCCGCCCGGGTACTTGGCCGCTTCGACGTGGTACGTCATCGGCTGGTGCAGGTTCAACGCAATCGCAAGGCGTGACTTCGGGTCGAAGCTCATCGGCGACCATTCCACGCCGCCATTGGCGCCCGGCAGCATGCGCGCGCCTTCGGCCGTCGGAAGGACCCACATGTTCTCCTGCGGGATCATGGCTTCCGAGAAGCGGATCAGGTTGCAGTTCGAGCGGTCGTGAACGTAGACGTGCCCGGTCTTGCCCCCGTGGAGCACGCCGGGAATCATCTTGCCGGACTTGTCCTTGACGTCGACCAGGATCGGCGGGCTTACGGCGTCGAGGTCCCACACGTCGTGCGCGACATACTGCGAGTGGCACTTGTAGGTGCCCTTGTCGAGATCGATCGCCACCAGCGAGTCGGTGTACAGGTTGTCGCCGGGCCGTTCCGCGCCGTACAGGTCAGGCGATGGGTTGCCGACCACGAACCACACCGTGCGGGTCTTCAGGTCGACCGATGGATTCATCCACACGCCGCCGCCGAGCGTCTGCCAGAACGAGCTGTCCTTGGCAAACTGGGCTTTTTCAGCGGCGATGTCGCGCTTCATGTTGCGGCCGGTCGCGTCATTGACTGCCCACACGCCCTCGTGGCCCTTTTCGGGGATCGTGTAGAAGGTCCACAGCAGCTTGCCGTCGTCGGCGTTGAACGCCTTGACGAAGCCGCGGATGCCGTACTCGCCGCCGTTGGTGCCGATCAGCACCTTGTTGTCGACGACAGTCGGCGCCATGGTCTCGCTGTAGCCCTTTTCCGGGTCGGCGATCTCGATGTTCCACAGCACGTTGCCGGTCTTGGCATCGAGCGCAACAAGGCGTGCGTCGAGGGTGCCCATGAAGACCTTGCCGCCGGAAATCGCAACGCCGCGGTTGTTGGGCCCGCAGCAGAAGGTCGTGACCGGACCCATCTTGTGCTTGTAGTGCCAGAACTGCTTGCCGGTCACGGCGTCGATGGCATAGATGTGGTTGTACGACGTTGTCAGGTACATGACGCCGTCGACGACGATGGGTGCCGTCTCCATCGATTCCACGACTTCGGTCTGGAACACGAAGGCCGGCCGCAGGTTCTTCACGTTGCCGGTGTTGATCTGGTTGCCACCGTAGTAGCGTGTCTGGGCGTAGTCGCCGTTGGTGTGTAACCAGTTGGCCGTCTGCCCGCCCGCGCTGTTCAACTGCGCCTGCGTGACATTGACTGCCTTCGGCACCCCGGCCGCAGCGGCGCCCTTCTGCCCCTGAACTTCCTGTGCGATCGTCGCCGAGGTGGCGGCAACTGCCGCGACACTCAACACCAGCGTTCTGATGGAAAAAAAGCTGCTCTGCATGCTGTCCCCCTGCCCGAAGTCTTATTGTGAAGCGCGATGAATCGCCGCCGGCCCTTTGGCGACGCGGGTCATGCCACCGCAACGCGCGGCGCCGAACACCCGCAACCGCCACCCATACCCGGTGTTGGTAGTGTCGTTATCGCCGGGCCCGAAGATAATAGGCGGCGAATGGCGCCGGCGGAACAGCCAAACCCCGAAAAGAGGGGACGCCGGGCTTACATGAGGGAGGAGACCTGATCATGAATTGGCGTCGCTGCATTGCAGCAGCTCTGCTGTTGGTCGCCGGGTCCACGTCGGCCCAGCAACGCAACATCAATTTCGATCTTCTGCAGGCGGCGCGGAGCGGATCTGTCGCAACGACCGCCGCACTGCTCGACCAGGGGGCGAATCCGAATTCACGCAACCGCCTCGGCGATACGCCACTGAATACCGCCGCGCGCAATGGCAACGTGGAGTTGGTCAGGCTCCTGCTCGAGCGTGGCGCCGACGTGAACCTGCCCAACCTGGCCCGCGTCACCCCGCTGATGAGCGCCGTGTACGGCGGCCACACCGAAGTGGCCCGCATGCTGCTCGCCGCCAAGGCCAGCGTCGAGCCCAGCGATCGGATGGAGAAGACGGCCATGATTTACGCCGCCGGCAACGGCAACGCCGAATGCGTTGCCGCATTGCTTGCCGCCGGCGTCAGCGTGAATCAGAAATATGCCAACGACGCGACCGCCCTGATGTGGGCAGCGGCCTACGGCAAGAACGACAGCGTGCAGCTGCTGCTCGAGCGCGGCGCCGACGTTGCGGCGCGCGACAACCGCGGCGAGACCGCTCTTTCGATCGCTGTCGCCGAGAAGCACGCCGAGACGGCTGCGCTGCTGCGCGCGGCTGGCGCCGGCAAGTAGACGACGTGATCAGCTTTCGGCTCGGTCGATCCCGACGCGCGCGGAAGCCGGGCTTGGGAAGCGTGCTCTCATGACGGGCGCCGCAACGGCGTCGGGTCCCGCCCCGACGCGCTACGACCGGATTGCGATGACGCTGCACTGGATCGTTGCCATCGGCGTGCTCACCCAGATCGGGCTCGGCCTTTGGATGATCGATATCCCGAAGCAGCCGGTCGGCGTGCGGGCGTACTGGTTCAACCTGCACAAGTCGATCGGCATGACCTTGGGCGTCCTGATCGCGATACGTCTTGCGTGGCGCTTCACGCATCAGCCGCCACCGCTGCCATCGACGGTGCCGCGCTGGCAACAGCGCGCAGCCGGTGCCAGCCACGTGCTGCTCTACCTCTGCATGATCACGATGCCGCTTGCGGGCTATCTGGGTTCCGTATTTTCCGGCTACCCGATCAAGTACTTCGGAATGGTCGTTCCCGGCTGGGGCTGGAAGGACGAGGCACTGAAAGACCTGTTCAGCACCGTGCACTTCGCCGCCGCCGTGGCCTTCATGTCGTTGATCAAGCTGCACGTCCTCGCTGCACTGAAGCACCTGCTGTACGACCGCGACGGCGTGTTCCACCGCATGCTTCCCCACCGCCGCACGGCAGCGGTCGCGCGCGGCACCGTCGCCCCGGGTCAGGGCGCGTAGCCGTCCGTCAATGTATGCAGGAACGCGACAATGTCGTCGATTTCCTCATCGTTCAACGCCGGCCGCTGCGTCGGACGGCGGTGGTACGGACGCGTCTCGACGTCGACACTGCCGCGCAGCGCCGGCGGCAGGTCGTCGAACTTCACACCGTCCGGATACCAGCGGTCCGGGTGCGTGTCGCGGGTGGCATAGAACGCGACCGCCTCGCGCAGCGTGGCAAAGCGGCCGTTGTGCATGTACGGCGCGGTCTGCGCCACGTTGCGCAGCGTCGGCGTCTTGAACCAGCCGCACCACCGCTCATTGGCCGTCGCTCCGCCCGGCGCGTTCGCGCAGAAGCCCAGATCGAACTCCCCGTCCTTCGCAATGTCGGCGTTTCTCGGCACGCCAAGCGCGTGGAAGCCGAAGTCCGTGAACAACGAATCGCGCGGGTCGCGGCTGTCGGGCTTCAGCGTGTGGCAGGCGGCACAGTTGCCTTTCTGCGCGATGGTGAAGAGGCTCTGGCCGCGCTCCTCCTGCGGCGTGAAGTGCGCCTGGCCCCGCAGTACCGCATCGAACTTCGACGAAAATGGAGCGAACGCCGGGCTCTGCTCGAACGCTGCCAGCGCGACTGTTATGGCCTCAAGCGCGCGGCCCGGATCGGCGAGGACGCCGTCACCGAAGGCCTTTCGCAGCCACGGCGCAGCGTCGGACGACGCAACCCGGGTGACGAGCGCCGCTGCGTCGCGGTTGTTCATCTCGTGCGCAGCGAACAGCGGTCCGAGGGCCTGCTGCGCCAGCGTGGCGGCACGGCCGTCCCAGAAGAATCCGCCAATGGGCACTTTCTTGCCGTCCCGCTCGGAAAACCCCGGCCCCGGGTTGGATGCGAGGTACATCAACGTCGGTGCGTTGCGCGACCCCAGCATGCCCGGCCGGCTGCCGCGGGGCACGGCCCGCCCGGAACCATTGTCGCCCGTGAATGCCCGCGCCGGATCGTGGCACGATGCGCATGACGTGCCCGGCGGTTCCGACAGCTGGCTCTCGAAGAACAGACGCCGGCCGGCTTCGATCTCCGCCGTCGGCATTCGCTGTTCCGCGCGTGCCGAGGGCACTGGAGTTGCCGTCGTGCCGACAAAACACAAGACAATGGACAGGCTGACAGCCCAGCGCATGCAAACCTCTGGAAAAGCCGCACGACTCACGCGGCAGATCATCGCAAATGCCCTGCGCGCCTGCACGTTCAGCCTAGCCGCCGCCGCAAGCGGAACGTACGCGCAGGACGACGCTGCGCGCGCAGCATACGAACGCGAGGACTACACCAAGGCCGCCGCGCTCTACGCACCTCGCGCCGCCAAGGGCGAGGCCGAAGCGCAGTACAAAATGGGCATGATGGCGCGCTTCGGCTGGGGGATCGACAAGGATTCCGCTGCCGCAGTCCGCTGGCTCACCGAGGCGGCAAGGCAGAACCATCCCCAGGCGCAAGCAGAACTGGGGACCATGTATCGCCTGGGACGCGGCGTACCCGAGGACCCGAAAGAGGCGGCGCGCTGGCTCACGGCGGCTGCAAGCGCGGGCGTGGGCATTGCGCAGCTCTCGATCGGCCGTATGTACCGTGATGGCGTCGGTGTCGAGCGCAACCTGGTGGAAGCCTATGCCTGGTTCAGTGCGGCGGGAGCCAACAGCGTCATGGATGGACTCGCCTATCGCGCCGAAATCGCCAGGCAGATGAGCCCGGAGCAGATCGCCGAAGGCAAGCAACGCGCCGCATCACTCAGCAGGAAGGAGACAGAGATCAAATGAGGAACCGGATCCTCGCCCTTTTCATCGCGAGTGCGCTGGGCGCGCCGCTGGCTGCATCGGCGCAGTTTGCCTACGCCTCCAACGAGAAGGACGGCACGATCACAGTCATCGATACGGCCAAGGACGAAGCCGTGGCATCGATCAGAGCCGGCAAGACTCCACGCGGCATGGCGGCGAGCGTCGACGGCAAGCTTCTTTACGTCAGCGACCAGAAGAGCAACGCGCTGCGGATCATCGACCTGGCTTCGCGGACGGAGGCGGGTGTCATCGACCTGGGCGAGTCGCCCGAAGGAGTCGGGCGGTCGTCCGACGGCAAGTGGGTCGTCGTCGCCATCGAAGAAGACCACCAGGTCTTCTTCGTTGACACGGCGACCGGAAAGATCGCTTTCCGGGTCAAGGTGGAGGGCGAGAACCCGGAGCATGCGGTGTTCAGTCCCGACAGCAAGTGGGTGTTTGTCAGCGCCGAGGAGTCGCAGGTCGTCGACGTCATCGACGTCGAGGCGCGGAAGCTTGTCGCCTCAATCCGCGTGGGCAAACGTCCGCGCGGCATCGGGTTCACGCCCGACGGCCGGCGCGCCTACGTGGCCTGCGAGATCGCGAATACCGTGTACGCGATCGACGTGCCCAACCGCAAGGTTCTGGCGACGATACCGGCCGGTGGCCGCTCGAACGGCATCAAGGTGCACCCGAGCGGGCGCGAGGTCTATGTGTCCAACGGTGCTGACGGCACGGTCATGGTCATCGACACAGCAACGAATGCCGTCACGCAGACGATCAAGGTCGGCAATCGCCCCTGGAACATGGCTCTGACGGCCGACGGCGGCAAGCTCTACGTCGCCAACGGCCGCTCGAACACGGTCTCCGTGATCGACACCGCGGCGAAGAAGGAAGTAAAGCAGATCAAAGTGGGCGAGCAACCATGGGGCGTGCTGATGCCCACCGGCCACTGACGGCGGTGCGAGCTTGCTGTGCTGCCCCATGGCGGCTGCTTCAAGCGTAGCGATCGGGTGTGCCGGCCGGCCAGCATCCGCCTGCGGCGCGTGCCGAGTGCGCTCGCTCGCGCACGCTCGGAAGGGGAACGCGTGCTCTTGGATGGACACGAACCAAACGGTTGGGGCAGGCGTCGCGCACTCTTCACAAGCACCGCTTCCCGCCGGCGAGGGACCGGTCGCTCTCGTCTCGCTGAGGGACACGAGCCCCGCTCCACGCCACGTCACGTGGCTGCAGGCCATCACGGTGAGGATGCTTGACGTCCAGCGTCCCGCCCGCTTGTGGGCGGCGAGCGCGTCCACATGAAGCGCTGAAGCCGGCGGTCCGTCATTTGACGCGCTGGACTTGTCACGCCGTGCCCCACTCGCCTCCTTGGCATGACCGTCGCCGTGCTACCGCGCCACCCGCAATTGACTGCGCTTGTGCAACGCCCCCCAGGCTTGCCCCTGCCCGGCCAGATGGCGCCTGAAGACATCTGCAATCGGCGACGGTCGCTTGCCCTTTGGCCAGACCACATGCCACATCGAGCGAATCGGAAAGCCCTTCACATCGAGGATGGCAATACCCTGCCCTTCGGGATCGCCGCCCAGCGCGTGCTGTGACAGCACCGCGAGGCCGAGGTGGCCGGCCACGGCCTCCCGGATGGCCTCGTTGCTGCCGAGTTCCAGCCGCACCTGCGGGGCGAACCGCGCGCGCCGGAAGTGGTCGTCGGTGGCCATCCGGGTACCCGAACCCCGCTCGCGCAGGATGAAGCGCTCGCTCCGCAGGTCGCTCAGACGGATCTGCCGCTTTCCTGTCAGGCGATGTGAGGCCGCCGCGACCACGACCAGAGGATTGGGCATGAAGACATGGTCTTCCAGCGCGAGGTCCGCAGGCGGCATCGACATGATGTAGAGATCGTCGCGGTTCTCGCGCAGCCGGCTGACGACGCCATCGCGATTGAGCACTTCCAGGGCGATCTCGATGTCGGGATAGCGCTCACAGAAGTCGCCGAGCAGCCTGGGGATGAAGTACTTCGCCGTGCTGACAACGGCGACCTTGAGTCGGCCGCGCGTAAGGCCCTTTAGCGTATCGATCTTCTGCCCGAACGCCTCCCACTCGGCAACCATGGCGCGGGCAGTACGTCCGAGTTCGATGCCGGCCTCGGTAAGGTGCACGCGCCGGGCAATCACCTCGTACAGCGGCACGCCCACCGCCTCGGAAATCTCACGCAACTGCATCGAGGCCGTAGGTTGCGTGACGTGCACCAAGCGCGCGGCACCGCTGACACTGCCCGCGTCAGTCAGGGCGAGAAACAGCCGGAGCTGGCGAAACGTCACGTGCATAGATATTTGTCTATGTGTATTTATCTAACAATCGATTTTACTTTATCTAATGCGGTTCCTAGGATGGCGTTCAAGGAGCCCAGCCCGATGAGCAACCTTCTCGATCCCGCAATCCTCTTCTTCGCATTCGGCGTTGTCGCCGGCGCTCTCAGATCCAACCTCGAGATCCCCGCGTCCATCTCGAAATTCCTTTCGCTGTATCTGCTGATGGCACTCGGACTCAAGGGAGGCTTCGCCCTGGCCCAGTCGGGCTTCAGCCCATCAGTGGCAGCTGCCTTGGGCGCAGCGATGCTGATGGCAGTGATCGTTCCAGCACTCGGCTACGCGTGCCTGCGCCGCTTTGTCAGCCGCTACGACGCAGCGGCTGTGGCCGCCTCCTATGGTTCCGTCAGCGCGGTGACCTTCGTCACGGCGATGCAGTTCCTGGAGTCGCAGCAGGTGAGCTTCGGAGGCCATATGACGGTGGCGATGGTGCTGATGGAGTCGCCCGCAATCATCATGGCGGTCCTGCTGGCCAATTCGCTTCGCCATGCCCAAAGCGCACCGTCGACCGTGGGCGTGAGCGCCGGCGGCGCAGCACTGCTCGGCTGGGGCCCGTCAGGCGCAGGCGTGCCCCTGCGCCGGGTGCTGCACGAGTCCTTCACCGACGGTGCTCACCTGCTGCTGCTAGGCGCGATGGCGGTGGGTTACCTCAGCGGCGAAGCGGGCAAGACCGTGATGCAGCCCTTCGCCGGTGACCTCTTCAAAGGCATGCTCGCCTTCTTCCTGCTCGACATGGGCCTGCTGGTCGCACGCAACTTCGGTGCGGCCCGCGCGCAGTCTCCGGTGCTGATCGCTTATGCGGCGCTTGGACCGCTGGTGCATGCCGCGATCGCGCTGACACTGGCCTGGCTGCTGCGCATGCCGGCAGGAGACGCGACGCTGCTGATGGTGCTGTCAGCCAGCGCCTCATACATCGTCGTCCCCGCCGTTCTACGCTATGCAGTTCCGGAGGCCAATCCGTCGCTGTACTTCGGACTGTCGCTGGGGATCACGTTTCCGCTGAACATCCTGCTCGGGATACCGCTTTACAGCGTCGCCGCCCGTGCAGCCCTGGGCTAGGTGAATCCGCCCGCCGCGCGGCCCGTCCTCGACGCGCACGGACGCCGCCGTCCGGGCTTCATGGCGCGTCAAGCCCTGTCGTGGTCGCCGCACGATGGCATGAGCGGTCAGCGAAGTGGAGCGCGTCAGTGAAACACGATCGTGCGGCCGTTGTGAACGATGATCTTGTTCTGCAGGTGACTCCAGATGGCGCGCGAGAGCACGATCTTTTCGATGTCCCGCCCCGAACGCACGAGATCCTGCACCGTATCGCGATGCGTCACCCGCATCACGTCCTGTTCGATGATCGGCCCGGCGTCGAGCGCCTCGGTCACGTAATGCGCGGTCGCGCCGATCATCTTCACGCCGCGCGCGTGCGCCGAGTGGTAGGGACGCGCGCCAGGAAACGCCGGCAGGAATGCATGGTGAATATTGATGATCCGGCTTTCGTAGGCACGCACGAAGCGCTCCGTGACAATCTGCATGTACTTCGCCAGGACCACCAGATCGATCCGGTGTTCGGCAAGCAGCGCCAGTTGCGCCTGCTCGACCTCGGTCTTGTTGTCGGCCGTCATCGGCAAGACGTGAAATGCGATGCCGAACCGGTCCGCAACGGGCTTCAGATCCGGATGGTTGGCGACGATGACCGGAATCTCGACGGGCCACTCGCCGGAGTACGACCGCGCCAGGATGTCATACAGACACCAGGGCTCTTTGGAAACGAAGACGGCCATGCGCTGCGGACAGTCGGACAGTCTCAGAGACCAGTGGCCACCGCCAGCCAGCTTCTCCACGTGAGCGCCGATCTCTCCATCAGGCACAGCGAAGTTCGCCAGTTCCCACTGCAGACGCGTGTAGTAGCGATGGATTTCGTTGTCCACATATTGCTCGTGGTAGACGATGCGACCTCCGTTGGCCTGGACAAAGCGCGTCAGATCGGCCGCCAGCCCGGCACGCAGTTCGCAATGGAGCAGGAGCGTTGCCGTGCGGGTGTCGGCGATGCTGCGCAACGGTTCCATCACGGGCCTCCGCAAACGACGTCAGGCTGGAGCACGGCGCGGCGATTCTCAGGGCAAGGAGCACGTCTCGCCGTCGGCCGCGTGCGGTGGCGTCGATTGTGCATGTCGGACGCCATCGTGCTCAGGGCTTGAGTGCGGCCAGCCCGAACTGCCACAGCAGAAACGACCACTGGTCGGCCAGCAGGGCATGGGCCTGACCCGCCGTGCTGCCGACGCCATGCCCGGCCTGCTGGTCGAGCCTCAGCAGTATCGGCCTGCTCCCCTTGCCGGCCTGCTGAAAGCGTGCCGCGGCCTTGGCGCTGTGCCAGACATCGACCCGCGGGTCGTTCATGCCATGAACCAACAGTATCGCCGGGTAGTTCACACCGTCCCGTATCTGGTGGTAGGTGCTCATCTCCAGCAGGGCGATGAATTCGCTCTCGACCTTCACGGTGCCGAACTCGCTCGTATTGGTGGCGCCGTTCGCCGAGAGCTCGCTGCGCACGGCATCCATGATGGGCACCTCCATGATCGCCGCGGCGAAAAGGTCCGGCGCAGTCGTGACAGCGCGGCCGACGAAGATTCCGCCCGCGCTGCCGCCTTCGATGGCGAGGGTTCCGGCCGTGGCGTAACGCGCATTGATCAGCCAGCGTGCCGCGGCGACACCGTCCTTCCAGGTGTTCGGTTTCGTCGACTTGAAGCCAGCACGGTGCCAGGCGTCCCCGTAGGCGCCCGAACCCCGCGGATTGACGTACGCCAGCACTCCGCCACGCTCGAACCAGGCGAATCGACGAGGGTCGTACCACGCCTGCGTCGTGAGGCCATACGCACCATAGCCATTGAGCAGGGTCGGATTGCGACCGCCCAGTGCGATGCCCTTGCGGTGCAGTATGACGAGCGGAACGCGCGCTCCGTCGTGACTGGCGACTTCGACCTCGGTGACCTGGATCTCCGGCACACCGGTCGGCAGCGGGTTTGTGCGCAGTCGAGTGTCGCGCAGCGTGCCATCGGTGCCAACGGCCAGGATTCGCGAGGGCTCCGTCCACGCGCTGGTCGCGACCCACAGTTCCTCGCCTTTCGCGGTGGGATCGACGATCGCGTAGGTGCTGACGCCGCTGCGCGGAGTGATCGGCTCGGCGGCACCGGGTCGATCAGGGTCGTGCCGCATGACCCGTACAACAAAGCCCTGCTGCTCCTCGACATAGATCGCGCTTCGTCCAAGTTCGAACGACTGCAGCACTCCCCGCTCGGGCTCGGGGACGACCGTGACCGCGCGCTCCAGTCGCGGATCGGCCGCGTCAAGGGCAATCACGCGCCCGCGCGGGGCGCCTTGGCGCGTTCGCAGGTAGACCGTGCGACCTCGCAGGTTGACGTCGGTGATCTGATCGGCCGCCGTTGAGATAGGACGCCAGGCGACCTTCGACTGCCCAAGGGCCGCCACCGGCGCGATGTACAGACGTCCCTCCGGCACCGTCGTGTCGGTCGTTCTCAACAGCATGTACGGACTGTCGGGAGCAAAGATCAGGTGGCCGACATCAAGGCGGTCAATCTCAAGGTCTGGCAACAGCTGCCGGCTGAAGACTGCGAGGAGCGGGCCGTCCGGCCGACGCATGTCGAGCGCGTAAACGGTGCTGTCGTAGTAGGTTTCAGACTCGGGTGCGCCCTCCGGCAGGGTGCGCAACTGGTTGAAGGCAACCCATCGATTGTCAGGGCTCCAGGTCGCGCCAGGCTCGTGCACCCTCGGGACAGGCGCGCGCAGCGGCCGTCCGCTGTCCACCTCCATAAGATGCAGTGACGCATCCTCCGAGCCGCCCGCGGACACGCCATAGGCGAGGATTCGTCCATCCCACGATGGAGTGAAGTAGTTGACCGCGTGCGGGACGCCCTTGTCTCGCGCCATGGCCTGCGGGTCGACCAGCACGCGTTCCGCCCCGTCCAGACCGAGCCGCCAGACCAGCTTGAACTGGCTCTCTCCGGCAATGCGCTTGAGATAAAAGATGCGCTCACCGCGCCGCGTCACACTCCGGACAACATCGCCCGTGTTGGCCGCGAGCGCCGCAATTCGTTCGCGCAGTGCGTCCCGGCCTTCGATGCGTGCCAGCATGGTGGCCGCGTAGTCGCCCTGCGCGAGCAGCCAGGCCCGAGTCTGGGCGTTCTTCAGATCCTCGAGGTTGCGATAGGGATCCGTAACGGTCACGCCGTGATAGATGTCCTTGGCGGCAACGCTGGGCGCAACCGGCGGCTGCGCCAGCACCGCTGTGGAAAGGAAGACGCCAAGGCCGATGGCCCACTGACCCCAATGCGGCATCGCGGACTCCTGACTCGGCGTCGTGCGCCGGATCGCCAACCCCGTCGTTCGCGGAGGGGCGAACGCTTCAAGTCGGCTGGCGAGATTGTGGCTACTTTGGAGCCGTTGGCAATGGTTCAGGCCAGTGCCGGGGCTGGCCGCCGCACCCGCTGCATGCAGGCCCCGCCGGAGTACGGGACCGCGGTGCTGGCAAGTCTTCTCCGATCGTTCAAGAGGGCCAGTGATCGCGTGAGCCCGGTGGTTCCGCGTCGACGACCGACTGTGGGCCGCGGTTCAGCGACAGTTGACGGGCAGCCAGTTCTTGGGAAGGTTGGTCTTGTTCGCCGCCAGAACGGTCATTTTCTCGGGCGGCGTTGCGAAACCGCAGACCCAGGCCACGGGCACGACGGGAGCATCTTCAACGACCGCAGGCCGCAGGCTCAACGTCTTGCCCCGCAGCGATCCGTTCGCCTGGTTACCAAACACCACATGAATGGCACCGGACTCGACGGTCAGTGACTTGACGTAGTTGCTGACCACCTTGTCGGGCGTCGGCAGGCCTGCCGCAGCATTGTCTTCGGGGAAGGTCTTGGTCGTAGCCCAGGCCGCGGCGATGGGTCCCTTGGCAATGTCGGTCAGCCGCATCGCCTCGACGACCTGCTCCCGGATGAACTTGTCGTGATAGCTCGGCACAGCCATCAAGGCCAGGATGGCGATGATGGCGACCACCACCATCAGCTCGATCAGGTTGAAGCCACGGGCTGGCAACGTCGTATCGCTGCGGGGCGGGTTCACGTGAGTTGCAGGCTTAGACCGGCGGAGTGAAGCACGGGAGCATTGTGCGGCATCGTCCGAAAACAACCGATTCATTAGGCTGTGCGCGGCGGTCCAGGCGCTTGTCGGGAACCCGGCGACAACGTGCAGCCACCACCGGATGAGTTACATGACACGCGATTCGCGACTCCCGTGGTCGCGGCCAGCCGTGGTCAAATTGCAGGACACCCTGCCCGGAGGCCGCCGATTTTCCCCGAACTGGTCTTTCGTCAGCTGTTCGACGCCGCCTCGTCGACGTATACGTACCTGCTGGGCGACCCACGGACGCGACGCGCGGTCTTCATCGACACGGTCTTCGAGCAGCACGCGCGGGACCTTGCCTTGCTCCGCGAACTCGACCTTGAACTGGTCGCCGTGCTCGATACGCATTGCCATGCCGACCATGTGACCGGCGCCTGGCTGATGCAGCAGGTGACCGGCAGCCGCATCGGCATCTCGAGGCGCTATCAGCCACCGATCGAGGGCGCCGACCTGCCGCTCGATCATGGCGACCGCATCGAATTCGGCTCCCGGCACCTCGACGTGCGCGCCACGCCCGGCCACACCGACGGCTGCCTGACGCTGGTGCTTGACGACCAGCGCATGGCTTTCACGGGCGACGCGCTGCTGATCCGTGGCGCAGGCCGCTGCGATTTCCAGCACGGCAGCGCGCACGCCCTCTTTCGCTCTATCACGCAGCAGATCTTCTCGTTGCCCGACAGCTGCCTGCTGTTTCCGGGCCATGACTACAGTGGCCGCACCGTGTCGTCGGTGGCCGAAGAGAAAGCCTTCAACCCGCGCGTCGGCGGCGCGGCCGACGAGCGCGACTTCGTCGGACTCATGGAGAACCTCAATCTGCCACACCCAAAGCAGATCGACGTCGCCGTGCCGGCGAACCAGCGCTCCGGCCGGCCCGCTGACGGAAAAGTCCCGCGCCCGGCGGACTGGGGTCCGGTGCGCCAGACCTATGCCGGCCTGCTCGAAATCGAGCCGGACTGGGTCGCCGAGCATCTCGGGCAGGTGCACGTGCTCGACGTGCGCCAGCCCGAGGAGCTGCAGGAGTCACTCGGCAGCATCGTCAGTGCGCAACTCATTCCGCTGAGTGAACTCAAGGCACGGCTCGGCGAAGTGCCGACCGACAAGCCCGTGGTCGCCGTATGCCATGCCGGAATGCGCTCGGGTCAGGCCACGGTCATCCTGCGCGGCGGCGGAACGGCGCGCTGCGCCAACCTGCGCGGCGGCATGCTGTTGTGGTCGCAGATGGGTCTGCCGACCACGCAGAGCCGTCAGCGCGAGTGACCAGCGGGCCCGGTCGGCAAGGCCGTCTCGTTGTCGCGCAGCCTTCAGGTGTTGGACACCTTGATCGTCGGCATCTTGAGCGACATGTCCTTCGCCTTCTCGGCGATGCGCACCGCAACCCTGCGCGCGATGGTCTTGTAGGTCTGGGTGATGGCGCTGTCGGGTTCGGCCACGACGGTCGGGCGTCCCGAGTCGGCCTGTTCGCGAATGCGGATGTCGAGCGGAAGGCTGCCCAGATAATCGACCTCGTATTGCTCGGCCATCTTCCTGCCGCCGTCGGCACCGAAGATGTGTTCGGCGTGGCCGCAGTTGGAACAGACGTGCACGGCCATGTTCTCGACGATGCCGAGGATCGGGATGCCGACCTTTTCGAACATCTTGAGTCCCTTCCGGGCGTCCATCAACGCGATGTCCTGCGGCGTGGTCACGATGACCGCACCCGTCACAGGCACCTGCTGCGCGAGCGTGAGCTGGATGTCGCCCGTGCCGGGCGGCATGTCGACCACGAGGTAGTCGAGGTCGTGCCAGTTGGTCTGTCCTAGGAGCTGCTGCAGGGCCTGCGTCACCATCGGACCGCGCCAGACCATCGGCTGGTCAGCGTCGATCATCAGGCCGATCGAACTCATCTGCAGTCCGTGGTTCTCCATCGGCTCGATCGTCTGGCCATCGGCCGATTCCGGCCGGCCCGAGATGCCCAGCATCGTGGGCTGGCTGGGCCCGTAGATGTCGGCATCCAGCACGCCGACGCGCGCGCCTTCGGCGGCGAGCGCCAGCGCCAGGTTGGCCGCGACCGTGCTCTTGCCGACACCGCCCTTGCCTGACGCCACCGCGATGATGTTCTTGACGTTCGGCATGACCTTCAGACCGCGCTGCACAGCGTGCGCCACGATCTTCATCGTGACGTTGGCGCTGACGTTGGCCGCACCGGCACCTTTGAGCGCGTCGATGACGGCCCGGCGCATCGGGGCAATCTGGCTGGCGGCCGGATAGCCGAGTTCGACATCGACGCTGACATCGTCGCCATCGAGGCGGACGTTGCGCGCCGAGCGGGAGCTGACGAGGTCCTTGCCGGTGTTGGGATCGATGATGCCCGCGAGCACCTGATTGACGCGGTCAACGCTGATGGCCATGGTCGAACGTCCTGGCTGTGCAATGAGTCGAGCCGGTGAGTCTAACGGACCGCCTCGACGCAAGACCCGCTTGATAGAATGCCTACTCATCGGACCTGCCCCGACATGACGCACTCGACACGCTGGCCCTGCCTGTCCATAACGCCGACCCGACCGGCGGGCGGCCGCGTGCCCGCGCGAATGTGCCCGCTGTCGCACTGACAGCCCGCCGCGACCGCACTCGCGGCTCCCCGCACATCGGAGCCCTGAAGCCATGACCCGTCGTAACCTGTTCGTCACCACCGCCCTGCCCTACGCCAACGGTCCGCTGCACGTGGGCCACATCATGGAGTACATCCAGGCCGACATCTGGGTGCGTTTCCAGAAGATGCGCGGCCATGCCGTTCACTTCGTCGGCGCCGAAGACGCCCACGGAGCTGCGATCATGATCGCGGCGGAGAAGACCGGCAAAACGCCGCAGCAGTTCATCGCCGACGTGCTCGCCACGCGGCCGCGTTATCTCGACGGTTTTCACATCGGCTTCGACCACTGGCACACAACCGATTCACCCGAGAACGTCGAACTGTCGCAATCGATCTACCGCGCACTGAGATCCGAAGGACTCATCGACAAACGGTCCGTCGAACAGTTCTTCGACCCGGTGAAGGGCATGTTCCTGCCTGACCGCTACATCAAGGGCACGTGCCCCAAATGCGGCGCGAAGGACCAGTACGGTGACAACTGCGAGGTCTGCGGCTCGACCTATGCGCCGACGGACCTGATCGAGCCCTATTCCGTGCTGACCGGAGCGCGGCCGGAACTGCGCACGTCCGATCATTACTTCGTCCGGCTGTCGGAACCGCGTTGTGTCGACTTCCTGCGCCGATGGACCGCGGGCACGAACCGGCATGGCGAAAGGACGCTGCAAAACGAGGTCTACGCCAAGACGCAGGAGTGGCTGGGGCCGGACGGCAAGGGCATGGCCGACTGGGATATCTCGCGCGATGCGCCGTACTTCGGCATTCCGATCCCGGATGCACCCGGAAAGTATTTTTACGTATGGCTGGACGCGCCGATCGGCTATCTGGCGTCGCTCAAGGACTATTTCGCGAGTGGCAAGGCCAGGGCCAACGGCGAGCCACGCAGCTTCGACGAATTCGTCGCGGCTCCCGATGTCGAGCAGATCCACTTCATCGGCAAGGACATCGTCTACCACCACACGCTCTTCTGGCCCGCGATGCTGCATTTCTCCGGGCGCAAGGTGCCGGACAACATCTACGCGCACGGATGGATCACCGTGAGCGGCGAGAAGATGAGCAAGAGCCGCGGCACCGGCATCGATCCGCTGCGCTATCTCGAACTCGGCATGAACCCGGAGTGGTTCCGGTACTACGTTGCCGCCAAGCTCAATGGCCGCGTCGAAGATGTCGACTTCAATCCGGACGACTTCGTGCAGCGGGTCAACAGCGACCTGATCGGCAAGTACGTCAACATCGCCAGCCGCGCCGCGAGCTTTCTGGTCCGCCAGTTCGACGGCCGCCTCGCCCCGTCGGGCGACTCCTCAACCGGCAGCCTGGCTGTCGCGCTGGCCTCCGCCGACGACATCGCCGCTCAGCTCGACCAGCGCGAGTTCGGCAAGGCGTTGCGCGAGATCATGCGCATCGCCGATTACGCCAACGAGCACTTCGACCGCATGAAGCCGTGGGAACTCGCCAAGGACCCGGCGAGCCGCGACCTGCTGCAGGGCGTCTGCAGCGATGTGCTGCGCTGCTTCCGCGTGCTGACGATTTACCTGACGCCGATCCTTCCCGCGACGTCCGAACGCGTCGCCCGCGAACTCTTCGGGATGAATCGGCCGTTTGCCTGGTCCGATCTCGCCTCCGCTGCCGAGCGCATCGCCCCCTACAAGCACCTGATGACTCGCGTGGAAACCAAGCAGATCGACGCCCTGTTCGAAGCCCCGGCGGAGGCCGAAACGGCCAAACCGTTGCCGGGCGGGGCTGCCATCGCCGACACCATCACGATCGACGACTTCGCCAAGCTCGACTTCCGCATCGCGCGGATCGTCGCGGCCGCGCACGTCGACGGCAGCGACAAGCTGCTGAAGCTGACGCTCGACGCTGGCGAGGGGCGCGAGCGCACGGTGTTCTCGGGCATCAAGTCCGCGTACCGGCCTGAGGAACTGGTCGGCAAGCTCACGGTGCTGGTCGCCAACCTGGCGCCGCGCAAGATGAAGTTCGGCATCAGCGAGGGCATGGTGCTCGCCGCCAGCCACGCCGACGAGAAATCCAACCCAGGGATCTTCCTGCTCGATCCGCATCCGGGCGCCCAGCCCGGCATGCGCGTCAAGTAAATCCTCTCTGCCTGGCCCGCTCCACGAGCGCGTGCCCGTGGTTCCTTACCCGCCTGGCGACGAGGCGCGGCGGAACTCGTCGGCCCGATGACCGTGCGCGAGCACGCATTCCGGAAGGCCGTGCAGGGCGCCAAGCGCCGGGCCGGGCCACGCCTTGACCACGATCAAAGGCCACGCGGTCCAGTCGCGTTCGTCCGTGCCGGTTTCAGGGTCGCTGCGCGACAATTTCTGCGTTCGCTTTTGATGCACATATGATTAACATATTTACTATCGAAGGCCGCCCTCTCCTGCGATGCCCGCGAAGACAGAGTCCAAGACTGCACGCCTGACGCTGCTGCTCGATCCGCGCAAGAAGGCAATGTTCGAGCAGATCTGCATGGAGCAGGACCTGACACCGTCCCAGGTCGTGCGGCAGCTGATCCGTGAATACATCATTGAGCACTCGGGCACCCGCCCGCTGCCTCAATGGCTGATCGTCGCTTCCAAGCAGGCGGGCAACCGACGCCCGAAAGCCAAGCCGTGACCTCCCCGGCCGACTGGCTCGCCATCGACTGGCTGCTGGCTGCGATCTCCGCGTGGATCGCCATCGGCGCGGCTGGCATGGCGCGGCCGCACGGCTTCTACGTTGTCGCGCGTGTCCTGTTCCCGCTCGGCGCGCTGATCGGCGCCGCCGTTGCGGTCTGTGCCGCGGTCGCGGTGCTCGGGACCCCGGAGACCGCCGTGCTGCCGCTCGGTCTGCCGGGCCTGCCGTTCCATCTACGCCTTGACCCGCTGTCGGCCTTCTTCCTGCTGGTGCTCGGAAGCGCCAGCACCGGTGTCTCGGCCTTTGCCTCGGGTTACTTCCGCAAGGGCGAGGGCACGCCGCCGGGGCTGCTGTGCCTGCTCTATCACCTGTTCCTCGCCAGCATGGCGATGGTGCTGCTTGCGGACGACGCCTACGTGTTCATGGTCATGTGGGAACTGATGGCACTGTCGTCGTTCTTCCTCGTGACCGCCAACCACGTCATCCCTGACATCCGCCGCGCTGGTTATCTGTACCTGCTGATCGCGCACATCGGCGCGCTGGCGATCCTGCTCTGCTTCGGAGTGCTGCAGGCAAACACCGGCGACTACACCTTCGCCAACATGCGCACCCAGGAGCTGACGCCGTTCTGGGCCTCGGTCGCGTTCCTGCTCGCGTTCTTCGGTTTCGGGGCCAAGGCCGGGATCGTGCCGCTTCACATCTGGCTGCCCGAAGCCCACCCGGCCGCGCCTTCGCCCGTGTCGGCGCTGATGAGCGGGGTCATGCTGAAAACCGCCATCTACGGTCTGCTGCGCGTCGCTTTCGAGGTGCTGCAGACGCAACTGTGGTGGTGGGGCGTGCTGGCATTGGCGGTCGGGCTGGTAACCGCGCTCTTCGGCGTCGTATTCGCAGCGATCCAGACCGACATGAAGCGGCTGCTGGCCTATTCCTCGATCGAGAACATCGGCCTGCTCGTCGTCGGCATCGGCCTGGCGCTGCTCTTCAATGGCTATGGCATGGCTCCGATGGCAGCGCTCGCGCTGACTGCGGTGCTCTACCACGCGCTCAATCACGCCTGCTTCAAGAGCCTGCTCTTCCTCGGCACCGGCGCCGTGCTGCACGCCACCGGCGAGCGCAACCTCGGCAAGCTCGGCGGGCTGCTGCGCTTCATGCCATGGGTTGGCTGGCTTTCGCTGGCCGGCGCGCTGGCCGCTGCCGGCCTGCCGCCGCTGAATGGCTTCGTGTCCGAGTGGCTGCTGCTGCAGAGTTTTCTGTTCACGCTCGGCCTGAAGAGCACGTTCGTCAACAATCTCGTGCCTGTTGTCGCGGCCGGGATTGCGCTGGTGGCGGCGCTCGGCGGCTACGTGATGGTGAAGTTCTTCGGCGTGATCTTCCTCGGTCAGCCGCGCGAGACGCGGCTGGCGGCCTCGCACGACGCGGCCGCGTGGGAGCGGGCCGGGCTTGTCTGGCTTGCGGTCGGCTGCGTGGCTCTGGGCCTGTTTCCCGCTCAGGTCATCGCTCTGCTCGACCCGGTCACGCGCACGCTGGTTGGTGACGGCATCGGCCCCCAGGTCGCCGCCAACGGGTGGCTGATCCTCGCGCCGGTCGACCCGGACCGCGCCAGCTACAGCCCATTGCTGTTCCTGCTCCTGATGGCGGCGAGCTGCGCACTGGCGTTCGTGCTCGTGCGGCGGCTCTATCACGGACGCCTGCGCCGCGCCGCGCCGTGGGACTGCGGGTTCCCGCTGCAGACGGCACGCATGCAGGACACGGCGGAGGGCTTCGGGCAACCCATCCGCCAGGTGTTCGAACCCTTCTTCCGTATCGAGCGCCACCTGCCGACGCCGTTCGACAAAGCGCCCTCGTATCACCTGGTCGCCGGCGATCACTTCTGGCAGTGGCTGTATCTGCCGATCGCGCGCCTGACCGAAGCGGCGTCGCGCCTCGTCGGACTGCTGCAGCAGGGCCGGATCGCGACCTACCTGCTGTACAGCTTCATCACCTTGCTGGTCATGCTCGTTCTGGTGTTTCGATGACTCTCTACAGCGTCATCGCACAGGTTCTCGCCATACTGCTCGCGGTGCTCGGCGCACCGCTGCTGACCGGCTGGATCAACCAGTGCCGCGCCTGGCTGCAGAACAAGAGCGCGCCCCCGCTCCTGCTGCCTTACCGCACGCTGCACAAGCTCTTCTGGAAGGAGTCGGTCGTTGCAGAAACGGCGAGTCCGCTGTTCCGCATCGCGCCCTACGTGGTCTTCGGTGCGATGGTCCTCGCCTGCAGCATCGTGCCCAGCCTGTCGACGGACCTGCTGCTCGCCCCGGCCGCCGATGCCATCGCACTGGTGGGCGTCTTTGCGCTTGCGCGGGCCTTTATCGCGCTGGCTGCCATGGATATAGGCACCGCGTTCGGCACCCTGGGCGCGCGCCGCGAAATGCTGATCGGCTTCCTCGCCGAGCCGGCGCTGCTGATGGTGCTGTTCACGGCAGCCTTCCTCACGCAGTCGACATCGCTCGCCAACATTGTCGAGACGATCGCCAACCAGCCCTTTGCGATCTACCCGAGCCTGGCCTTTGCAGGCGTGGCCTTCACGATGGTCGCGCTGGCCGAGAACGCCCGTGTCCCGGTCGACAACCCGGCGACGCACCTCGAGCTGACGATGATTCACGAGGCGATGATCCTCGAGTACTCGGGCCGCCATCTGGCACTCGTGGAATGGGCCGCGAGCCTGAAGCTCTTCGCTTACTCGAGCATCGGCCTCGCGATCTTCTTCCCCTGGGGCATTTCGCACGGACACGACCCGCTCGGCATGCTGCTGGCGGCGCCGGCCCTGATCCTGAAGCTCGCGATCGGCGGCGCGGTGCTGGCACTGATCGAAACCCTGTCGGCCAAGATGCGGATCTTCCGCGTTCCCGAGTTCCTGGCCGGCGCGTTCCTGCTGGCCGTGATCGGCATCCTCGTGCACTTCCTGCTGGGGGCTTAGGAACGAAAATGCCCAGCCTGGTCACCCAGCTCGTCAATCTCTTCGCCGCGGTGCTGCTGCTGCTTTCATTCGGCCTGCTGGCGCAGCGTCGCGTGCTGTCGCTGATTCATCTCTTCACGCTGCAGGGTCTCGTGCTGGCGGCCTCGACCACGACCATGGCCTACTTCACCGGCCAGCCGCACCTGTATTGGTCCGCCGTGATCACGCTCGTACTGAAGGTCTTCCTGATGCCGTGGCTGCTGCACCGGATGATCGAGCGCCTGAATGTGCGCTGGGACGTCGAGACGCTGATCAACATTCCGACCACGATGCTGATCGGCATCGTGCTGGTCATCTTCTCGTTCAACCTCGCGCTGCCGATTTCGGGCCTGTCCCAGTCGGTGGCGCGCGGCACGCTGGGAATAGCGCTCGCCTGCGTACTGCTGTCGTTCCTGATGATGATCACGCGCACCAAGGCGATCCCGCAGGTCATCGGCTTCCTGGCCATGGAAAACGCGCTCTTCTTCGCGGCCACCAGCGCCACCTACGGCATGCCGATGGTGGTCGAACTCGGCATCGCGCTCGACGTCCTGGTCGCGCTGATCATCCTCGGCGTCTTCATGTTCCAGATCCGCGAGCAGTTCGACAGCCTCGACATCCGGAATCTCGAGAAGCTGAAGGAAGAGTGATGGAAGCGCTGATCGCCATCCTCGGAATCCCGCTTGTTGGGGCCGCCGTGCTGGGCCTCATCGGCCATCAGGACCGGGCGTCGGAGGTCAACGTGGCCTTCAGCCTCGCGACCTTCATCGCCTCGGCCGTGCTCACGATCCAGATCATTGCCGACGGGCCGATCCTCGTCCTGCACGAACAGTTCTTCGTCGACTCGCTGAATGTCTTCCTCGTGACGCTGACAGCGCTCGTGGCATTCACCACTGCCTTGTTCGCGCGACCCTACATGCGCATCGAGCGCGACCACGGCAAGATGACCCCGCCGCGCATGCGGCTCTTCCACAGCATGTACCAGCTGTTCAGCTTCACGATGCTGCTGGCGCTGACGACCAACAACATGGGGCTGCTGTGGGTCGCGCTCGAGGCGGCGACGCTGGCCACCGTGCTGCTGGTCGCCGTCTACCGCACGCCGGCCAGCCTGGAGGCGGCCTGGAAGTACTTCATCCTGTGCGGCGTCGGCATCGCGCAGGCGCTGTTCGGCACGATCCTGCTTTACCTCGCGGCGGAACGCGTCGTCGGCGCCGAGGGCGGGGGCCTGCTCTGGACCTATCTCGACGTGGCGAAGGGACAACTGGAACCCACCGTGATCTCGCTGGCGTTCGTGTTCCTGCTGGTGGGCTACGGCACCAAGGTCGGACTCGCTCCGCTGCACAACTGGCTGCCCGATGCGCACGCCGAGGGCCCGACGCCGATTTCGGCCGTCCTCTCCGGCCTGCTGCTCAACGTGGCGCTTTACGCCGTACTGCGCTGCAAGGTGCTGACCGACGGTGCACTCGGCACCCGTTTCGCTGGCGACCTGATGATGGGCTTCGGCCTGCTGTCGGTCGTACTGGCGGCATTTTTCATCTCGCGCCAGCGCGACATCAAGCGCATGTTTGCGTACTCGTCGATCGAGCACATGGGGCTGATCACCTTCGCCTTCGGCATGGGTGGCCCGATCGCGAGCTTCGCCGGACTGCTGCACATGACGGTGCATTCACTGGTGAAATCGGCCATCTTCTTCGCAGTGGGCCACGCCGCGCAGAAAGCCGGCACGCAGATCATGGATCAGATCCGCGGGCTCATCCGGGTTAATCCGACCGTTGGCTGGGGCCTGATGGTGGGCACGCTCGCGATCCTCGGCATGCCCCCCTTCGGCGTGTTCGCCAGCGAGTTCCTGATCCTCACCACGGCCATGCGCGAGTTTCCGTGGACCACACCGTTCTTGCTCCTGGCGCTCGGCGTCGCCTTTGCCGCGGTGCTATCAAAGGTGCAGCCGATGGTGTTTGGTGAAACAACCGTGCGGCCGCTGGCGCACCCGCCGGCGCTGGTGCCCGTCTTTGTGCACCTCGGCCTTGCATTGCTACTGGGTCTGTACATCCCGCCGTATCTCGAAGGCTGGTATCAGCAGGCGGCGCGCCTGGTGGCCGGAGGCTGAGCGATGACGACGCTGCGGACCGCATCCGGTGAACTCACGTTCGAGCGCGTGGGTGGGGCGGTGCCCGCGCTCTGGACAACCGTAGACACCGCGCAGTGGCGCGCGGCGGCGCAGGCGCTGGCGCGCGAAGGTGCCACGCTCGTATCGCTGTGGGGATCGGACCGCCGTGACCTCGGCGATGGCCTGGCCATCACGGCGGCGTATTCGCGCGGCGACCGGTTGCTGTGCGTGCGCCTCCTGCTCCATGCGAGCCCCTACGAGTTCCCTTCGATCAGCGCCGATTTCCCGGCCGCCAACCGCATGCAGCGCGCGCTATACGACCTGCTCGGCGCCCGCGCGCTGGGCGACGACGACGAGCGTCCGTGGCTGCGCCATGGCGCCTGGCCCGCAGACTACTTTCCCCTGAGGCGCGATGCCGAAGGCGCCCGTTCCTTCGCGCCCGAGCAGGAACACTACGCGTTCGTTCCGGTGACTGGCGACGGCGTGCACGAGATCGCGGTCGGCCCGGTTCATGCCGGCGTCATCGAGCCCGGCCACTTCCGCTTCTCCGTGGTGGGCGAAAAGGTGCTGCGCCTCGAAGAACGCCTGGGCTTCGTGCACAAGGGCATCGACAAGCGCTTCGAAGGCATGCCGCTGGACGATGCGGTCCGACTCGCGGGGCGGGTATCGGGCGATTCGACCGTCGCCTATGCCTGGGCGTATTCAATGGCGACGGAGTCGGCGGCCGGCGCCGCCGTTCCAGCGCGCGCGACATGGTTGCGTGCCCTGATGCTGGAAAGGGAGCGCGTCGGAAACCACCTCGGAGACCTCGGCGCGCTCGGCAACGACGCGGCGCTGGCGGCGGGGCTCGCGCAATTCTCGCGGCTGCGCGAGCAGTGGCTGCGGGCCAACGACCACGCCTTCGGCCATCGGTTGATGATGGACTGCATCGTCCCGGGTGGCACGCAGGTCGATCCGGATCGCAGCCGGCTCGATGATCTGAGGCGTCAGTGTGGCGAGATTGCGCGCGAAGTCGCGACGCTGCGTACGATCTACGACGAGCATGCCGGGCTGCAGGACCGCTTCCAGAACACCGGAGTTGTTACCCCGGAACTGGCGTCGCAGCTCGGCCTGCGCGGACTCGCCGGGCGCGCCAGCGGACAGGGACGCGATGTACGCGTCGACGCGCGGCCGGCGCCTTACGACGCGCTCGAAGTCAAGGCCGCGGCGGACCGGCGCGGCGACGTCGCGGCCCGCGTGGCGGTCCGTTTCGATGAAATATTCGAGTCGCTGCGACTGATCGAAACCATCGTGCAACGACTCCCGGCGGGCGATGTGCGCTGCGCGATGCCGCCCGTTGCCGGCGACGGCGCGTTTGGCCTCGGTTGGGTCGAAGGCTGGCGCGGCGACGTGCTGGCCGCAGTGGAGGTGAACACGGACGGTCGCCTGCGGCGCTGCCATTGCCACGATCCGTCCTGGCAGAACTGGCCGGTGCTCGAGCACGCGGTGATCGGCAACATCGTTCCCGACTTCCCGCTGATCAACAAGTCGTTCAACCTGAGCTACTCCGGAGTGGACCGCTGATGCTGCTGCTGGCGCGACAGATACTCAGAACGGGCATCTGCACCGAGCCGTCGCCCGAGCCGAACGACGACTGGCGCGTGGCCGGCGAGCGGATCCAGGCCGATCTACTTGCGTTGCTGGGCCGCGCGCTGGCGATCCGGCAGGTCGATGCCGGCTCGTGCAACGGCTGTGAACTCGAGATCCATGCCCTCAACAACCCCTACTACAACCTCGAAGGCCGCGGACTGCACTTCGTAGCGAGCCCGCGTCATGCCGACATGCTGTTGGTGACCGGTCCCGTCGCACGCAACATGCGGGTCGCGCTGGAGCGCACCTACGAGGCCGTGCCCGAGCCGAAGCTCGTGGTGGCGATCGGTGACTGCGGCTGCAGCGGCGGGCTGTTCGGCGAGAGCTATGCCAGTTGCGGCAAGGTTGCGAACGTCATCCCGGTCGATGTCGCCGTACCCGGGTGTCCGCCGCGGCCACTGGAGATCCTGCGCGGCATCGTGACCGCCGTGCAGCGAATGAAGACCTGAGCGGACCGGGCGGCTCGCACGCGCGTCAGCGGCCACCGGTGCGACGCGGGTCTTCCTCGATCGCCGTCGATACGACCTGCCCTGTGGCGTTGAACATCACGACGAACATGCGCGTTTCGGCGCCGTCGTTGAAGCGCCACTCCCAGGCGGTTTCCTGCTTGAGTTTGTACTCCTGCTCACGGCCCGGCCGGCCCAGGATCGCCAGGACATCGGCCTGGCCCTGCCCGGGCTGGATGCGGCCGAAGTTCTGTCGGGTCAGCAGGTCTTCGCGGCCCTGGTACTTGCCGTCGGCGCCGATCCTGATCAGGAGCGTATGCGCACCCTCGGGACCAAGCGGATAGACAAGCCCTTTTCCGCCGCCGACCGTGCGCACGGATTCGGGCGTTCCGAAGAGCTTTCGTACGTCCTGCTCGGTGGATTCGCCCGGTTTCAGCCGCGCCAGGCGCAGATCCTCGTAGGCCTGTCCGCTCGGATCGCAGGCCGACAAGCTGAGCAGCGCCCCGGCAGCAGCCAGCGCACGCGCCATCCATCCCATTCGGGTTCTCCCGCTCGCGTAAACTTCGCTGGTTGAAGAATACACACTGAACATCGCTCCTCGCATGGCAGGCAACTACGAATCGGAGATCACCCGCTTCCTGCGGGATCTCAAGCAGCAGGACCCCACGATCGAACCGGGGCAGCATGAAGGACGGGCGATCTGGTGGGACAAGAATCTCGATCCCGATCTGTACCGGCGGTTTCGCGAGTCCCGTGTCCCGCAGCCTGCGTATGTTTATCAGCCGAAGGTCAAGTAGTTGAACCCCACTGCCCAGCACGCGACGGGCCAGGCGCCGCAGCCCGACGGTGAGGTCGCGCTTGCCGCGGCCACGACCGACTCGACTCCCGACGTCGTCGACGGCGTGGCCTTCGCCAAGCTCTATGGCGAGCCGCTTTTCAAGCTCCCGGAAGATCTCTACATCCCGCCGGACGCTCTCGAAGTGTTCCTCGAGGCCTTCGAGGGGCCGCTCGACCTGCTGCTCTACCTGATCCGCAAGCAGCATTTCAACGTGCTCGATATTCCGATGGCGCCGCTGACGGTGCAGTACCTGGCGTACATCGATCAGATCCGCGAGAAGAACCTCGAGCTTGCGGCCGAGTACCTGCTGATGGCGGCGCTGCTGATCGAGATCAAATCGCGCATGCTGCTGCCGCTGCGCAAGGCCGACACCGGCGAAGAGGTGGAGGACCCGCGTGCCGAGCTCGTGCGCCGGCTGCTGGAGTACGAGCGCATCAAGCTCGCCGCGCAGCAGCTCGATGCGCTGCCGCGCGTCGGCCGTGATTTCGTCCGCGCAGTCGTCACCATCGAGCAGTCACTCGAGAAGCGCTTTCCCGACGTCAATGTCATCGAACTGCGCCAGGCCTGGGCGGATGTGATCACGCGCGCCCGGCTGCATGCGCACCACCGCATCGCGCGCGAGGAGCTTTCGGTGCGCGAGCACATGAGCTTCATCCTGCGTCGCCTGCAGAACACCCGCTTCGTCGAGTTTGCCGACCTGTTCGACGCTGCGCGCGGACCGCAGGTGGCAATCGTCCACTTCCTTGCCCTGCTGGAACTCGCGCGCGAGTCGCTGATCGAAATAACGCAGGCAACGCCGTTCGCTCCGATCTACGTCCGACTCGCCTATACGCCCAGCTGACCTGCGCCGGGCTGACAGCGGTTCCGGGGAAACTCATGAAACCAAGCACTCTCGTCGTACTGCTTTCGCTTCTCGCGGCTGGCGCTGCCCAGGGACAGTTGAAACCTCCCGCCGAGCCCAAGGCGGCGCCGGCCGCGCCGACCGTGCCCGCGGCACCGACCGCACCCTTGCCCCCGCCGTCCGACCCCGTGGCCGACGCCAAGAAGGAAGCCGCCTCCAGGGTGGCAGCGGAGTGGCTCAAGCTGATCGATAGCGCCGACTATGGCAAGGCATGGGACGAGTGTTCGCCGCTGTTCCGCGAGAAAGTCACGCGTCAGCAGTGGGTCGACGGCATTCCGAAGAACCGCGCTGAATTCGGCAAGTTCAATACGCGCAAGCTGTTCGGCGCGGTCTACCGCAAGACGATGCCCGGCGCACCGGACGGTGACTACGTCACGGTGCGCTTCATGAGCGACTTCGAGAAGAACCCCGCCGCCGAAGAACTGGTGACGATGACCTATCAAGGCGGTGCGTGGCGCCCTCTGGGTTACATGCTGCGCTGACGCAGCGCGCCCCTTGGTCGTTGATCTCCGGATCTTTGAGCGACCGCCCACGCGCGGGCGCCTCATCTCACCCAGCCGTCCGACGCGTCTGCTCCTGCGCGATTGAGTTCGTGAATCCTTCCCGCTGACTCGGCCCACTGCCTGGCGTGCAAGCTGGCCGCTCAGGCCCGCTGCCCAAGCCGGACCGGCATGATGTGGATTCCTTCGGTGTCCAGCGTGAGGAACACGCGCGTTCCCGGTTCCACGGGTCGGTTGCGCAGGGCCTGGGTTGGCAAGGTGACAACTACGCGGGCGCGCGGCGGAGCGGCGAGTTCGGCCACGCACTGGGTGACGTCACCGAGGGCAACCGACTCGACCAGGGCCGCCTCGAATCGGGTGCCCTCGCTGCCTCGGTCCCACGACAGCGAGACACACTCGCCGGGCACGATCCACGTGACCGGCACACCGTCGTCGATCCGGCGTTTGTCGAGCACCGGCAACTGTGGCCCACCGACGTCGCGCCCCCAGGTCAACCGTCCCCGCTGCCCTCCCGGCGGCGCGCAGTGAAAGATGCCGTCAAAATGGTTATGCAGGCCCAGCAGGTTCGCGACCCGCGCGTTGCGCGGATGGGCCAGCACGTGCGCGGGAGTGCCCGACTGCAACGTTTTGCCGGCGTCGAGTATCACGATACGGTCCGCCAGCCGTTGGGCTTCGGGCAGATCGTGCGTCACCAGCAGGATCGGCACCGATAGGGTGCGACGCAGTGCTGCCAGTTCGACATAGAGATCCTGACGTGTGACCTGATCCACCGCGGAAAAGGGCTCGTCGAGCAGCAGAACCATCGGCTCGCGCGCGAGCGCACGCGCGAGGGCGACCCGCTGCTGCTGGCCGCCGGACAACTGGGCCGGCCGCCTGTGCGCGTAGTCATCGAGGCGCACGCTATGGAGCAGTTGCGCGGCGTGGGCATCGGCATCCGCGCGACCGCTCGCCAGCGCGACATTGCGCGCGGCACTGAGGTGAGGAAAGAGCGCGTAGTGCTGGAACACGAGCCCGACGCGCCGCTGCTGCGGCGGACGATCGAGCCGGGCGTCGGCATCGAACCAGACGTCTTCACCAACGGCGATGCGTCCGGACGCGCAGCGCGCCAGTCCGGCGATCATGCGCAAAATGGTCGACTTGCCACTGCCGGAGGGGCC
>DAOMFI010000011.1:39727-42495 GCA_035429725.1 Burkholderiaceae bacterium
GCGATCGACAGGGTGCGCGTTTCGCCGGCGATGCTGCCGCCGACCATCAGTACGACGCCGAACTCGCCCAGCGTGTGTGCGAAGGTCAGCGCAAGACCGCCCAGGATGCCGGGCCACGCGAGCGGCAACTCGATGCGCCACAGCGTCTGCCACTGGCTGAGCCCGGATACCCACGCCGCTTCGCGCAGGCTGTTGGGGATGGCTGCGAAGGCACGCTGCACGGGCTGCACCATGAAGGGCAGATTCACCAGCAGGCTCGCGGCGAGCAGGCCCTCGAAGGTGAAAACGAGCCGCAGCCCCGCCCACTGGTCAAGCCAGCGCCCCAGGGGCGAAGCACCGCCGAAGGCGACCAGCAGGTAGAAACCGATGACGGTGGGCGGCAACAGCAGCGGCAGCATCACCGCCGCTTCGACAAATGGTTTGAGGCGACCTTCGCCGATGGCGAGTCGGCGCCCGAGCCAGAGCGCAAACGGCAGCAGCAGCACGCACGTGGCCGCGGCCAGCCACAGGGAAACTCGTGTCGCACTCCAGTCCACTTATTCCCCTGGCGGCACGAAGCCGTGCCGCGCAAGAATCGCACGGGCGGTCGGCTCCTGCATGTACCGGTAGAACATGGCCGCCGTTTCGCCAGCCCGCGTTGTCAGCACCATGCGCTGCAGGAGTGGCGCGTGCAGCGACTGGGGCAGCAGCACGTGATCGCCCTGGCGTGCCAGTTCCGGGGCCAGTGCCAGCGACAGGGCGATGATGCCCGCCTCGGCGCTTCGGGTCGTAACGAACTGCGCCGTCTGCGCGATGTTTTCACCCAGCACGAGCTTTGGCTGCACGAGCTCCCATAGCCCGAGCTTGCGCAGCGCCTGCTCGGCGGCACGTCCGTAGGGCGCGAGCTCCGGGTTGGCAATCGCGAACTTGCGCACCTCGCTCCACCCCGCCCGCAGGCCCTCCAGCTCGGCGTCGAGCTTGAGTTTTGAACCCTTCGGCGCGTACAGCACGATGCGTCCCGCCGCGTACAGCGTGCCGCGATCACGCGTCAGGCCGGCGTCTGCCAGCTTGAAGACGAAGTCCTCGTCGGCCGACATGAACAGTTCGAACGGCGCACCCTGCTGGATCTGGCGTGCGAAGTTGCCGGACGAGCCGAAGTTCAGAGTCACCCTACGACCGGTTTCGGCCTCGAATCGTGCGGCGATCTCCGTGACCGCGACCTGCATCGAGCTTGCCGCCGCGACGATCGGCGGCCTGTCCTGCGCAAGCGCGTTGCCGGCCAGCACGGCAACGCCGACGGCACAGAGGCAGGCCAGTACCTTCGCGAATCGCAATGCTTCACCTCGCATCAGGTTGCCCTCCGCAGACGGGTACCACGCGGCGCCGCTCCCGCGCCGAACATCGAATCAGTGCGCTTCGTCCCAGTTATTGCCGACACCGACGTCGGCGACCAGCGGCACACGCAGCTGCGCGACGCCCGCCATCAGCGCCGGCACGCGCTCCGTCACCAGGGCGACTTCCGCATCCGGCACTTCCAGAACGAGTTCATCGTGTACCTGCATAACGAGCCGCGTGCCCAGCGCCTCGGCGGCGATCCAGCGCGACACCGCGATCATCGCGAGCTTGATCAGGTCCGCCGCCGTGCCCTGCATCGGCGCATTGATCGCCGCCCTTTCGGCCGCTCCGCGCCGCGGACCGTTGGGCGAGTTGATCTCCGGCAGCCACAGGCGCCGGCCGAACACCGTCTCCACAAATCCCTGCCGCTTGGCCAGCGCACGTGTGTGCTCCATGTACTTCGCGACCCCGGGGTAGCGCATGAAGTAGCGGTCGATGTAGCTCCGAGCCGCGTCGCGCTCGATACCGAGGTTGCCGGCCAGGCCGAAGGCGCTCATGCCGTAGATCAGGCCGAAGTTGATGACCTTGGCATAGCGCCGCTGCTCGCTCGTGACCTCCGCCACCGGCACACCGAAGACCTCCGACGCCGTGGCACGGTGGATGTCCTCACCCTTCGAGAACGCTTCGAGCAGTCCGGCATCTTCCGAGATGTGCGCCATGATCCGCAGCTCGATCTGCGAGTAATCGGCCGACACGACCCGGTGGCCCGGCGGCGCGATGAACGCCTCGCGGATGCGGCGGCCCTCCGCGGTGCGGATCGGTATGTTCTGCAGGTTGGGGTCCGACGACGACAGGCGCCCGGTGACGGCGATCGCCTGGCCGTAGGTGGTGTGCACGCGCCCGTTGGCATCGGCACTCGCCGGCAGCTTGTCGCAGTACGTCGACTTCAACTTCGCCAGCCCCCGGTGCTCCAGCAGCACCTTGGGCAACGGGTAGTCCTCGGCCAGCTTCTCCAGCACCTCCTCGTCGGTCGACGGCGCGCCACTCGCCGTCTTCTTGACGACCGGCAACTTCAGTTGCCCGAACAGGATCTCGCCGATCTGCTTCGGGCTGCCGAGGTTGAACGGCTGCCCCGCCAGTTCAGCGGCCTGCCGTTCGAGCTCGGCAATGCGCCGGGCGAGTTCGGCACTCTGCGCTTCGAGCTTCGCGCGGTCGATCAGCACGCCGGTTCGCTCCATCTCGAACAGCACCTGCGCGACCGGCAGCTCGATGTCCTGGTAGATCGAGCGCAGCTTCTCGTTCGGCTCGATATGCGGCCAAAGCGCGTGATGCAGAGCGAGCGTGACCTCGGCGTCCTCGGCCGCGTACTCGGTCGCGCGATCGAGCGCGACCTCGTCAAACCGCAGCTGGTTCGCGCCCTTGCCGCACACCTCGGTGAACGTGATGGTCTTGCG
>DAOMFI010000012.1:0-34419 GCA_035429725.1 Burkholderiaceae bacterium
CGTTGGCGATGTCGAGGTCGGTGCCGGGCTCGAACACGACGTACAGCTCCATCAGGCCCGACGCCGAGCTCGTCGAGTACATGTAGAGCAGGCCCTTCACGCCGTTCATCTCGCGCTCGAGCGGCGCCGCAACCGTGCTCTCCAGTGTTTCTGGGCTCGCGCCCGGGTACACCGCAGTGACCTTCACCTGCGGCGGGGCGACGTTCGGGTACTGCTCGACCGACAACTGGCCGACTGCGAGCATGCCCACCAGCGCGATGATCAGCGCGATGACCGTCGCGAAGACGGGACGGGTGACGAAGAAGCCCATCGGTGTTTACTTCTTCGCCGGCGTCGCGGGGGCTGGCGCGGAGGGCACCGCGGGCCGGGCCGCAGGCGGGACGAATTCCACCGGTTGCACCGTCATGCCCGGCTGCACGCGCTGCACGCCTTCCACGATGACGCGGTCGCCGGCCGACAGCCCCTTCTCGACCACCCACTGATCGTTGTACCAATCGCCGAGCACGAGGTCGCGGCGCTCCACCTTGTTATCCGCCGTCACGACCCAGGCGATCTGTCCGTTGGGCATCTTCACGACTGCGCGCTGCGGCACCAGAACCGCGTTGGGACGCTGGCCGGCCGTCAGTTCGACCTTCACGTACAGGCCCGGAGAAAGCTGGGGATCGGCGGTGTTCGGCAGCACTGCGCGCAACGTGACCGTGCCGGTTTCGCGGTTGATCTGCGGATCAGTAAAGTCGATCCGCCCGGCCTGCGAGTACGCCGTGCCGTCCGGCAGGATGAACCTCGCCTGCTCGCCCGACTGTGCCTTGATCTCGCCGCGCGCCAGCGCCTTGCGGAGCGCCAGCGCATCGCGGTCAGGAAGAGTGAACGTCACATAGATCGGCTGGATGCGCTCGATTGTCGCCAGCAGCGTCGGCTCGCCCTTGCCGACCAGCCGCCCCTCGGGCACCTGCGTCATGCCGATGACACCGGACTCGGTGGCATGGACGTTGGTGTAGTCGAGGTTGAGTTTCGCGCGATCCAGTTGCGCCTTGGCTGACAGTACGGCCGCCTGGCCCTGCTTCAGCGACGACGCCGCGTCGTCGTACTCCTGCTGGCTGATCGCGTCTTCCTTGACCAGCGGCGCCAGCCTCGCTTCCTTGGCCTTCGCGTTGGCGACATTGGCTTCGGCCTTGGCGAGTTCCGCCTGCGCATCGCGCAGCGTCGCCTCGTAGGGCGCCGGATCGATGCGATAGAGCAGCTCACCCTTCTTCACCGGTTTGCCTTCGGTGAAGTAGCGCTTCTCGAGGATGCCCTCGACGCGGGCGCGCACTTCGACCGACCTATAGGCTGTCACTGTCCCGACGTACTCGCGCACCACCGGCACAGTCTGCGCAGTCAGCGTCACGACCTCGACCTTTGGCGTCGGCGGCGGGCCCTTGGCGGCGGGCTTGCGGTCACTGCAGCCGGCCACGGCCGCGCACAGTGCGACCGCGCCGACCGCCACACAGCACCTGCGGCGACTGATGACAGTCTCCGTGACCTTCCTCTTGCTGGACATGCCCTCCTCCGCCGCATCCCTTACGTTCACGAGGCTCCCCAATCCGTGCGTGCGCCGCCGGCCCGGCCGCTCAAACCCTTCACGCTCCGCTCCCAACATAGGCTCCCTGGCGGATCCACTTCGTCGCGATCCACTTCTCGCCCGCGCCGACCGGGCTGCCGCCGTGCAGCGAGCGCGGGTCGAGGACGCCGGTTTCCGAGCAGTAGGCGAAGTACACCGCGCTGCCCTTGCGGGGCAGCACGTCGATGCCCACTTCAGGGAACACCGTCGAACCCCCGGCCTCGACATCGTTCAGGTACATCACCAGTGTGGCGATGCGCTGCCCGCCCTGCCTGAGTACCTGCTCGTTGCCCGGCTGCTTGGGGTCGAAATAGTCGAAGTGCGGCTTGTACTCACCGCCCGGCGCGTAGTGCAGGATCTGGATCGGCTCGCCATTTTCCATAGGGAACTGCACCAGCTCGGCGATGCGGGATTCGATGCGCCGGATCAGCTCATTTTCGCCGCGGTTGAAGTACGTGCCGCGGCTGGTGCGGTGCGGGTGGATGTCGTAGGCGCCGGTCTCGGCGTTGACGACGCTCGATCGTTCCAGCTTGCCGCGTGACAGCTCGATGATCTGGTCGCACTCCTCGTGTGACAGCAGGTTGCCGAAAAGCACGATGCGCGGCGCCGTCAGCGCGAACAGCATGTGGATCTCGCGGTCCGCCGTAGTAATCGTGTTCGGCATCTGCACCAGCTGCTCGCTCAGCGACTGCGTTTCGGCCGACGCCGCGGGTTGGTCGACCACGACAGCGGGTGGCTCGACCGGACGCGGGGGAGCCGGCTTCGGCAGTGCCTTGTACGCGGCATCGACCGCGTCGCGCGCATAGCGCTCCTGGTACCCCGAAGCGATCAGTGCCTTGATTGCGGCTTCGGGCGTCGAACCGCGTTTGACCGTATCGCGGAACCACGACTGCAGGTCAGGGGCGAGGCTTTCGAACTTCACGACTGCTTTGGAGAGTGCTGACGCGCCGAGTTTAGCGGCCAGCCGCGCCTATGCGGTCGGCGTATTCTTCATTTCGGGTCATCCGGAGACTGGACATGCTGCAGAAAGTAGGATTGCCGTCGCTCGCCGACGGGGGTCTGCTGAAGACCGACGCATACATCGACGGAGCATGGCGTGCCGCCGCATCGGGCGCGCGCTTTGCCGTGAACAACCCCGCCGACGGCTGCCGGATCGCCGAAGTCGCGAACTGCGAACGTAGCGAAGCCGCGGCCGCGATCGAGGCGGCCGCACGCGCCTGGCCGGCATGGCGCGCGATGACGGCCAAGGAACGTGCCGCCCTCTTGCGCGCCTGGTTCCAGCTGATCCTGGCGAACCAGGAGGATCTGGCGAAGCTGATGACAGCCGAGCAAGGCAAGCCGATGACCGAAAGCCGCGGCGAGGTCGTCTACGGGGCGTCGTTCATCGAGTGGTTTGCCGAGGAAGCCAAGCGCGTCGACGGCGACATCCTGCCAACGGTCGCCAGGGACCGGCGCCTGCTGGTGATGAAGGAGCCGATCGGCGTGGCTGCCGCGATCACGCCGTGGAACTTCCCGAACGCGATGATCACGCGCAAGGTGGCGCCGGCGCTCGCCGCTGGTTGCACGGTGGTGGTCAAGCCGGCCGAGCAGACGCCGCTGTCGGCGCTTGCGCTGGCGGAACTGGCTCAGCGCGCGGGCTTTCCGGCCGGCGTGTTCAACGTCGTGCCCGGGGACGAAGCCAATTCGATTGCGATCGGCAAGGTGCTGTGCGATTCGCCGACGGTGCGCAAACTTTCGTTCACCGGCTCGACCGCGGTCGGACGCATCCTGATGCAGCAGAGCGCGCCGACTCTGAAGAAGCTTTCGCTCGAGCTTGGCGGCAACGCGCCTTTTCTGGTCTTCGACGATGCGGATCTCGACGCCGCAGTGGACGGTGCGCTGGCGTCGAAGTACCGCAACGCGGGCCAGACTTGCGTCTGCACCAACCGCTTCTATGTCCAGGCGGGCATCTACGACGCCTTCGTCGAGCGGCTGGCGCAGAAAGCGCAGGGCCTCAAGGTCGGCTCCGGCTTTGACAGCGGAGTGCAGCAGGGACCGCTGATCGATCGCAACGCGCTGGCCAAGGTGCAGGCCCATGTCGACGATGCCCGCGCCAAGGGCGCGCGCATCGTGACGGGCGGCAAGCCGCACGAACTCGGCGGCACCTACTTCCAGCCCACCGTGCTGGCCAACGTGACTCAGGACATGCTGGTCGCGCGCGAGGAGACCTTCGGGCCGGTAGCCCCGGTGTTCCGCTTCAGCACCGAAGAGGAAGCGATCGCGGCGGCCAACTCGACCGAGTTCGGACTTGCCGCCTACTTCTACTCGCGCGATGTGGCGCGCGTGTTCCGCGTGGCCGAACAGCTCGAAAGCGGCATGGTCGGCGTCAACACCGGGCTCATCTCGAACGAAGTGGCGCCGTTTGGCGGCGTCAAGCAGTCCGGGCTCGGGCGCGAAGGATCGAAATACGGCATCGATGAGTACCTCGTCGTGAAGTACGTGTGCATTGGAGGCATCGGATGAGCACTGCACGGCCGCTCCGAAAGTGCTCGCCTCTCCCGCGGTGGGACGGAGGCCGGTGTGGCGGCATGCCCTGCGGCCTGCCGACCGGCCGGCGCCGCTTGCGTATCCAGCCACAAACGGACACGGTGCACAGCGCCATGCCGCAGGGCAAGGGGGCAGCATGACCGCGCGCGACTATGCCGGCAAAAATGTCACCATCCGCTATGACGCCCGGCGCTGCATCCATGCCGAGGAATGCGTGCACGGTGCACCGGGTGTGTTCGACCCGCAGGCGAGGCCGTGGATCCAGCCGGACAACGCCTCCGTCGAACACCTCGTCAGTGTCGTCGCGCGCTGCCCGACCGGTGCGCTGACACTGCACGCACCCGACGGTTCGTCGCTGGAAGCGCCGCCGAATTTCAATACCGCAACGATCCGGGCGCGCGGCCCGATCTACGTCCGGGCCCGCGTCACGGTCCCCAGCGCCGAGCACGCCACGCTCGTCGAGTACACGCGCGTAGCGCTGTGCCGCTGCGGAGCTTCCGCCAACAAGCCGTACTGCGACGGCAGCCATGACCGTGTGGGCTTCACCGACGAAGGCGCCTGCCCCCATCCGCCGCCCTCGGTGGCCGGGCCGGCGGCCGGCGAAGTCACGGTCCATCCGGTCCCCAACGGACCACTGATGGTCGAAGGCAAGATCGAGTTCCGCGCCGCCGACGGGTCCAACTTCACCACCGAGAAAGTCTGGCTGTGCCGCTGCGGTGGCTCGGCCAACAAACCGTTCTGCGACGGCACGCACAAGCGCAACGGGTTTACGGCCTGACCATTTACTGCCATTGGCCGGGGTCGTGCTGGGCCTTGTCCTGCGCCTCGCGGTCGCGCCGCAGGTTTTCCTCGAGCTCCTCGCGTCCGCTGCGGGCGATCGCCACCGTCTTCGCTTCGTCCCGAAAGTGCGGCCGCATCGCGGAGAGCGTGGCGACATTGGCGCGCCGAAACTGTTCCGCGACCTCGCGCGCCTCGAAGGGCGACAGGCCGATCACCTCGAGGGCCTGACGCCCCGAGCGCAAGGCGGACTCGAAGGTCTCGCGCTCGGCCAGTTCCACACCGCGGTCGGCCAGCTCCAGCCAATGCCGCACGTTGCGCGCACGCGCGACGATCTTCAGCGCAGGGAACTCGCTGCGCACGGCATCGACGAGGTGCAGACTGTCTTCGACATCGTCGATCGCCACCACGAGCAGCCGCGCCTTCTCTGCCCCGGCCGCGTGCAGCAGGTCGAGACGCGTGGCATCGCCGTAGAACACCTTGTATCCGAACTTGCGCAACAGGTCGATCTGGTCCGGATCGTGATCCAGCACGGTCACCTTGATGCCATGCGCCGAAAGCAGGCGCGCAACGATCTGTCCGTAACGGCCGGCGCCCGCGACGATCACCGGAGCCGTGTCGTCGTCGATCGCATCGGCCGCGCGTTCTGCGCGCGACTGGCGCTTCGACAGGGCATCGTGCGCCAGCAGCAGCAGCGGCGTGGCCGCCATCGAGAGCGCCACGGCGGCGGTCAGAAGCGCGTCCCAGTCGCCGGGCAGCACGCGCGCGCTGCGGGCGACCCCGAACACGACGAACGCAAATTCGCCCGCCTGCGCCAGCAGCGCCGCAAACAGCCACCGTTCGCGCGCGGCGACGCCCAGCGTCGGCGCGATCGCGGCGAGCGCGAGCCCCTTGATCAAGAGGAGACCCAGCACCAGCAAGGCCAGTTTCAGCGGCTGTGCCCCCACCAGCCCGAAGTCGATCGACATGCCGACCGCGATGAAGAACAGGCCGAGCAGCAGTCCCTTGAACGGCGCGATATCGGTCTCGAGTGCATGCCGGTACTCGGAACTCGCGAGCAGCACGCCGGCCAGGAATGCGCCGAGCGCCATCGAAAGCCCCGCAAGCGCCATCAGCTCCGCGATGCCAAACACCAGCAGCAGCGCAAAGGCGGTGAAAATCTCGCGCACGCCGGACAGCGCGATCAGGCGGATCACCGGGCGCGTCAGGAAGCGGCCGATCACGACGACGATCACGACGGCCGCCGCGCCCTTGAGAGCCAGTTGCCAGCCCGGTTCGCCGCCCGGCTGGTCCACGCCCAGCAGGGGCACCAGCGCGATCAGCGGGATCGCCGCAATGTCCTGGAACAGCAGCACCGAGAACGCGCTGCGGCCAACCGGAGCGGTGAGCAGGTTGCGCTCGGCCATGGTCTGCACGGCGATCGCCGTCGAAGACATCGCCAGCGCAAGCCCGGCCACGAGCGCTCCCTGCCAGCTCAGGCCGACCGCCCACAATGCAACGCCCAGCGCGGTGCCGCAGGCCGCCATCTGAAGCGAACCGCCGCCGAACACCGGCCCGCGCAGCTCCATCAGGCGTTTGAAGTCGAGTTCAAGTCCGATCAGGAACAACATCAGCACGACGCCAAACTCCGCGAAGTGCAGGATCGACTGCACGTCCGTCACGAAGCCGAGTCCCCATGGTCCGATCGCGCAGCCCGCGATCAGGTAACCCAGCACCGAGCCCAGGCCCAGGCGCTTGGCAATCGGCACGCAAACGACGGCGGCGCCGAGGTACACCAGCGCGTCGCGCAGGATCGAAGGCTCAGCCATGCAGGGCGATGTACTGCAAGAGCCGCTCGCGGTAGTGCTGCGCGTGCTGGTCGAGCGCAGCGGCGTCGAGTCGATGGGCGCCGTGCACGATGATCGGGTCCAGCCAGTTCAGGCCGCAGAACAGCGCGGTCTGGCGCACCGCCGGCACGAACGCTTCGAAGGGGTGGCCGTGAACGCCGCTGTGCGAATAGGCCTCGGGCAGGGCACCGGTGGTCGTCACCCACAGACAGTCCTTGCCGCGCAGCGCCCGACCTCCTTCGCCGTAGGCCCAGCCGCGCACCAGCACATCCTCGAACCAGAGCTTGAGCAGCGCGGGGACCCCATACCAGTACAGCGGGTGCTGCCAGATGACGAGCCGCGCCGACGCCAGGAGATTGCGCTCTGCCGCCGCGTCAATCGAGAAATCAGGATACGTGTCGTACAGCGAATGGACGCGGACCCCGGGCAGCTCCTGGACCGAAGCTAGCAGTGCGCGACCCGCGATCGAGCGCCGTGGATGCGGATGGGCAAGCAGCAGCAGGATCACGCGCGCGCGAGTATGTCTGCAGTGAGCATCGCTGAACGCCGCGCTACTTCTTCTCCGTCAGCAGCAGTTCGCGCGCGCGGGCGAGGTCGGCCTTCTGCGCGTCCGTCACCTTCGGGTAGGCAAGCTTCATGTTCTCCATGGCTTCAACAATGGCGCTGACGACGACCAGTCGCGTGAACCACTTGTTGTCCGCCGGCACGACGAACCAGGGTGCGGCACGGGTCGCGGTCGCTCGAATCGCGTCCTCGTAGGCAGCCATGTAGTCGTTCCAGTACGCACGCTCCTTGACGTCGCCAATGGCGAACTTCCAGTTCTTGTCGGGCTCGTCGAGGCGCTCGATGAAGCGCTTCTTCTGCTCCTTGCGCGACACATGCAGGAAGAACTTCAGCACCGTCGTGCCGTTGCGCGTCAGGTAGTCCTCGAAATGCGCGATGTCGCGCAGCCGCTCGCGGAAGATGCCCTTGGTCAACGCCTGCTTCGGCAGTTTCTGTGTGGCAAGGATGGACTCGTGCACGCGGACAACCAGCACCTCCTCGTAGTAGGAACGATTGAAGATGCCGATCCGCCCGCGCTCCGGCAGCGCTTTCCAGCTGCGCCACATCCAGTCGTGGTCCAGCTCCTCCGCCGACGGCTGCTTGAACGACGTGACCTGGCAGCCCTGTGGATTCACGCCGCTCATCACGTGCTTGATCGTGCCGTCCTTGCCGGCGGCGTCCATGGCCTGGAAGACGAGCAAGAGCGACCGGCGGTCCTGCGCGTAGAGCTTGTCCTGCTCGTCGGCGAGCCAGGCGACGCTCTCGGCGAGTCGCCGCTGCGCTTCGGGTTTGAGTTCGTCCTTGAGGCCCCCGGTGGCACCAGGATCGATGTCCTTCAAGCGGAAGCGGGAACCGTTGGTCACGCGGTAGGGATCGACGAGGCCCGCGAGACCCTTCAGCGTTTTCTTGTCCATGGCTCCTGCTGCTCCTCCGCTCGGCTCGCCGCATCATAACGACGCCTGGGAGGGCTTGATGACCCACGGACGCCACGCCGGCAGCACGGCACGGAGTTTCCGGTCCGTTCAGATGACGAGCTGCGTGCCGATCTCTATGACGCGGTTGGGCGGTATGCGGAAGAAGTCCGATGCCGGCTGCGCATTGCGCATCATCCAGCCGAACAGGCGCTCGCGCCAGTTCGCCATGCCTCCGGCGCGGCCGGAGAGCACCGTCTCGCGCGAAAGGAAGAAGGAGGTCGCGCCGGGGTCCAGCGTAAAGTCATAGTGCTGCGCCAGCGTGCGCGCGATGTCTGCGATGTCGTAGGAATCCTTGAAGCCGAGGTGCACCTTGACGTTGTGGCATCCGTGGCCGTGGTCGCGGATCTCGACCGAATCTTCGGGCGGCACATGCGGCACATCCTCGGGCACCGCGGTCAGGAAGATCACACGCTCGTGCAGTACCTGGTTGTGCTTAAGGTTGTGCAGCAGTGCGTGCGGCACTTCGTCCATGCCGCCGCTCATGAACACCGCCGTGCCTTCGACGCGCTGCGGCGGGTAGGTCGCCAGGTTCTTGAGGAAGCCCTCCAGCGCGACACCGCCGCGCGCGCGCTCCTCGCGCACCAGCTCACGCCCGCGCTTCCAGGTGCTGAACAGGAAGAAGAGCAGACCGCCGAACGCAAGCGGCAGCCAGCCGCCATGCGTGATCTTGGCCGAGTTCGCGACCAGGAACACGACGTCGAGCAGCAGCAGGGGCAGCAGCACCAGCCCGATCTTCCACGGCGACCAGTCCCAGCGGTGCCGCGCCACCACGATCACGCCCAGCGTCGTGATCACCATCGTGCTGACCACCGCGATGCCGTACGCGGCGGCGAGACTGGACGAACTTCCGAAGCCGACGACCAGCAGGATCACCAGGACCAACAGCCCCCAGTTCACGAGGGGGACGTAGATCTGCCCGGCGGCGGTCGCCGATGTGAAATGCACCTCCACACGCGGCATGTAACCCAGCTTGACGGCCTGACTGGTGATCGAGAACGCTCCCGAGATCACGGCTTGTGACGCTATGACCGTCGCGGCTGTGGCGAGGCCCACCAGCGGCAGCTGAAGCCAGTCAGGCGCCAGAAGGTAGAACGGGTTGCGGACCGCCTCCGCGTCTGCGAGAACCAGACTTCCCTGCCCGAAGTAGTTCAGCAGCAGGCAGGGCATGACGAACCAAAGCCAGGCGACCTGGATCGGCCTGCGTCCGAAGTGCCCCATGTCCGCATACAGCGCCTCGCCGCCGGTGACGGCCAGGAACACGGCCGCCGTAACGGTCAGCGCCAGCCCCGGATGCGCCGCCACGAATCCCACGGCATGCAATGGATCAATCGCCGCCAACACGCCGGGATTGCGCCCGATCTGCAGCGCACCGAGGATTCCCAAGGTCACGAACCACACGACCATGATCGGCCCGAAGACCTTGCCCACCCGTTCCGTGCCGCCACTTTGCACGGCAAAGAGAACGACCAGGACCAGCAGCGTCAGCGGAATCACGAACTGCGTGAAGCGCGGCGAGACGACTTCCAGTCCTTCGATAGCCGACAGCACCGAGATCGCCGGCGTGATGATGCTGTCGCCGTAGAACATCGCGGCCCCGAACAGCCCGCAGCCCACCGCGACCCCCGCGAGCCGGGACTTCGCCGGAAACTGCCGCAGCACCAGTGCGAGCAGGGCAAGGATTCCGCCTTCGCCGCCGTTGCTCGCACGCAGCACGATCAGGACATACTTGACCGACACAACGAGCGTGACGGCCCAGAAGATCATCGACAGGACGCCCAGCACATTGGCGGGCGACAGCCCCGCCCCGTGCTCGCCGGCGATGCTCTCCTTGAAGGCGTAGAGCGGGCTGGTGCCTATGTCGCCGTAGACGACGCCGAGCGCTGCAACAACGAGGGCCGGCGAAAGGGACTTGTGCGAAGTCGGCTGCATGGAATGAAGGGGGTCGCCCGAGGCGTGGCGCAACATGCGCCTGCTTGCTTACGTGAAGCTTGCGCCGGCTGTCGGGTGACCTCCCGTCCCTGCCGTCTTCAAGCGGCGAGGGAAATGGAGCGGGTGAAGGGAATCGAACCCTCGTATGCAGCTTGGGAAGCTGCCGTTCTGCCATTGAACTACACCCGCAGTGCGTAGAATTCTAGAACCTATTTCGGAATTCCCGATGGATCGCGTTGCCACGAGAACGGGCGGATGCAAGGCGGCTGGCGAAGGACAGTAGTGAATCCTACGGCCGAGCCGGCCAACGCCGCAGACGCCCGGCAATGCAGCGGCTTGCCGCTGCGTTCCCGGAAAGCCGTTTCCACGGCGCACGCGCAGCGCGCGCGCAGCGTGGCACCCCTCCGGGGCGGGGCCGCGACCACCGGGGATTCCGAAATAGGTTCTGGCAATGAATCAGGCGTCGACCATGGAAATCCGCGTAAACGGGGAAATCCGACGTGTGCGGGACGGCAGCGCGGTGGCTGACCTGCTGGCCGAGCTGGGCGCAGCGGGCAAGCGGGTGGCGGTCGAGCGCAACGGCGAGATCGTTCCGCGCAGCCAGCACGCGGGGACCCAACTTGCGGCCGGGGACCGGATCGAGGTCGTCATCGCTGTCGGCGGAGGATGAAATGGCGCAACAGCACGTATTCGAGGGAACGCTGCACTGGAGCGGCGGCAGTGAACAGGACGAGCACGGCAAGCTGAAGCTGTCGCGGGCGTTTGCGGTCCGCTTCAAGGGCAAGCCCTCGATCGAAGGCTCGTCGCCCGCGGTGTTCAACGGCGACGAGTCGCGCCACAACCCCGAGACACTGATGGTCGCCTCGCTGATGTCCTGCCACCATTTGACCTATCTCGCAGTCTGCGAGCGCGCCAACATCGCGCTGCTCGAATACAACGACAGCGCCACCGGGACACTGGCCATCAAGGACGGCAAGATGCGCATGGTCGAGATCGTTCTCTGGCCGCAGGTGCGGATCGCGAACGCGGCACAGCTGGACCAGGCGCGCGAGCTGCATGCCAAGGCGCATGCCCACTGCTTCATGTCGAACTCGGTGAATTTCGAGGTCAAGGTTCAGCCGACGGTGACGGCATGACGGACCGGCTGAAAATCGGTGCGCGCGAATTCGATTCCCGGCTGCTGATCGGGACGGGAAAATACCGCGACTTCGAGCAGACGCGCGTCGCGGTCGAGGCGAGCGGCGCGGAGATCGTGACGGTCGCGATCCGCCGCACCAACATCGGCCAGACGGCGGGCGAGCCCAGCCTGCTCGATGTCATTCCGCCATCGAAGTACACGCTGTTGCCGAACAGCGCCGGCTGCTACACGGCCGAGGACGCCGTGCGGACGCTGCGGCTGGCGCGAGAACTGCTGGACGGCCACGCGCTGACCAAGCTTGAGGTCCTGGGCGATCCGCAGTCGCTGTATCCGAACATGCCAGAGACGATCAAGGCTGCCGAGACACTGGTGAAGGAAGGTTTCGAGGTCATGGTCTACTGCAGCGACGATCCGATCCAGGCCAAGGTGCTGGAGTCGATCGGCTGCGTGGCTGTCATGCCGCTCGCATCGCTGATCGGCTCGGGCATGGGCATCCTCAATCCGTGGAACATCCAGCTCATACTCGAGCGTGCGCAGGTGCCGGTCATCGTCGATGCCGGCGTCGGCACGGCGAGCGATGCCGCGATCGCGATGGAACTGGGTTGCGCCGGCGTGCTGATGAATACGGCGGTCGCGCAGGCGAAAGACCCGGTGCTGATGGCCAGCGCGATGAAGAAGGCCGTCGAGGCCGGGCGCGAGGCCTACCGGGCCGGGCGCATGCCGAAGCGGCTCTACAGCGGAACGCCGTCGTCACCGACGGCCGGCGTGATCGCGCCTGCCAAGCCCGGCGCGTGAGCAGCGAGGTTCCGGCGCCGGCCGGCGAGCCATCCGCGGCCAAAGACGACGAAACCGTCGGCCCCCCGTACCGGCACATCCGCAGCTTCGCGCTGCGCCGTGGCCATGTCACGCAGGGGCAGCGGCGTGCGTTCGACGAACTGCTGCCGCGCTACGGCGTGCCCTACTCGCCTGCGACGGTCGATCTCGCCGCGCACTTCGGCCGCAGCGCGCCGACCGTGCTCGAGATCGGCTTCGGCATGGGAGAGACCACTGCGTCGATCGCGGCGGCACGGCCGGATGTCAACTTCCTGGGCGTCGAGGTCTTCCTCGCCGGGGTTGGAGCGCTGCTGAAGCGCATCGAGGAACAGCAACTCGCCAACGTCCGCATCGTGCATCACGATGCCGTCGAGGTCGTGCGGGACATGCTCGAGCCGCAGTCGCTCACCGGGGTTCACATCTACTTTCCGGACCCCTGGCAGAAGAAGCGCCACCACAAGCGGCGGCTGATTGCGCAGCCCTTCGTCGGGCTGCTCGCAAGCCGCATCGCGCCGGGCGGCTATCTGCACTGCGCGACCGACTGGGAAGACTACGCACAGCAGATGCTGGCGGTGCTGGCGGACGAGCCGCAGCTCGTCAACGCGCATGCGGGTTTCGCGCCCGACAGCCGCAACCCGATTGCCGAGCGGCCGACGACGAAATTTCATGCCCGCGGCGAACGCCTCGGCCATGGGACCTGGGACCTCGTGTTCCTGCGCCGCTGAGCGGCCGGCGCAAGCTAGCCGCCGAGCGCGGTCCGGTCATCCTCACTCGGCAGCTGCGGCCGGTCGCGTTCGCTCGCAACCAGACACAGAAATCCCAAGGGACTGTCCGGAGCGGCGTGGAACTGATGCCAGACCAGCGGATCGACCGTCACGAGGTCGCGCTCACCGATCGGCTGCACTTCGGAGCCTATGCGCACCGTGCCGCGGCCGCGCAGGATCAGCACCGCGTGCGTGTGCTGGTGACGCTCCAGTGTCGAATAGCCGCCGGGAGCGATCTCGAAGTAACGCAACTGCGCCGCCTGGTCGGGCTGCTCGAACAGCACCTGGCGCGTGATGTCCTTGAACGGTGCACTGCCTTCGTCCTTGTACTTCAGCCGCTCGACGGACTCCCACCCGTAAGCGCCGTCCGCCGTCTCGCCGAAACGTCGAACCGAGCTCATTTCACCACCTCGCTGCTCGCCGCTGCCACAGCCTCGACAAACGCGCGGCTGCGCGCTGCCAGCCGATCGCGCGCCATCAGCAGCGAGCCCCCGATCAGCAGCATCGAATCGACGCCGTACTCGGCGACGATCTCAGGCACGCGCTCGACCGCCATGCCGCCGGCGGGCACCGGCAGCGCCGGTCGCTGTCCGGGCTGCGGTTCGCGCAGGCGCGTTGCGACCGCCTGGCAGGTCGCGCGCGAATAGCTGAAGCGCCCGCCGTGGTTCGGAAAGATCACCGCATCCGCGCCGAAGGCACGAAACAACGTGCCGAGCAGCGCTTCCGGCGCGATCTGGTTGCCCGCCAGCGCCGGGTGAGCGAGCAACGCCATGTCGGCAAACTCGCGCCGCAGCGCCTGGAAGTTCGACACGCCCGCAATCATCGGCGTGACGAGTACGGCACGCACGCCATGGTCCCGTGCGAAGCTCACCTGCTGGCGCAGCGTTTCGAAGGCACCCGAGAGCGCCGGCGCGTACAACGTTTGTCCGGGTCGGCCGCGGTTGGCGCGCTCGACTTCGCGCTGGCAGGCGACGACGCGTTGCTCGAAGCTTGCCTGGCCGCGCGCCGCCCACCCGTGGTCATCCTTGATGACATCGATCCCGGCCTCGGCAAAGACACCGGTCATGCGCGCGAGGTCGGCCACCGTCGAGCCGATCGGTTTCAGTGCCGTGCAGGTCATTGCCCGGCCGCGCACGCCGGAGAGCTCGCGCAGGCCTTCGACGCCGAGTGACGGGCCGCCGAAGGTCCCGGCCATGGCCGGCGGCAGTTCGACCGCCACGACCGCCACGTCGCCGTGCAGCGAGCTGTTGCCGAACAGCATGTTCATCAGCTGGCCGGCGTCGTCCCCGACGCTCTCGGCGCTCAGCGCAATCCGTGCCAGCACCGATCCCTCCGGCCCGGCCCCGACGCCATCGACCCGCGCGACGACCTCGCGCAGCACGCGCGCGTCGGTGACGGCTTCGGCGGGCATCTCGATGCTCTGCTCGAGCGCGAGCGCTTGCGCGCGCTGCGCCGCGGCCTCGGGCGCGACCCTCAACCGATACGTGACCCGCACGACTTCGTGGCTCATCGGAGGAATTCTACGGGCCGGAGACGGCTGAGTTACGGCCGGATAAAATCGCGCGCGCCGCGCCGGGGCAAAGAACCTTGCGCCTGGGGACCCGGCACCGCCGCTGAAAGGAACTCGAATGCACGTGAGCGTCCGCGTCCTGATGACATGCGTTGCGCTTTGCGCCGCCGGGCCGGCGGCGCCACAGACCGGCACTGCGCCCGGCAAGCCAAGGGGCCTCAACATCGAGGCGATCACCAACACGACGTTCAGCGGCGACTTCGACCAGTTGCTCGAACGGCGCCAGATCCGTTTCGCGGCGCCCTACAGCCGGACACTCTTCTACAGCGACAAGGGCCGTGAGCGCGGCCTGACCGCAGAACTGGCGCGCGACTTCGAGCAGTACGTCAACCGCAAGTACGCGAAGCAGCTCGGCAAGCGGCCTCTTACGGTCGTTCTGATTCCTTCGACGCGTACTGAGCTTATTGAGGACGTCGCCAATGGCCTGGCCGACATCGGCGCAGGCAACCTGTCGGTGACCGAGGCGCGGCTGCAGAAGGTCGACATGGTCGCGCCCGAAGACCTGAAGCCGATGAGCGAAGTGCTGCTGACCGGTCCGAAGTCGCCGGCGGTGGCCACGATTGACGACCTCGCCGGCAAGACGATCCACCTGCGGCCGTCGTCGAGCTACTACGAGTCGGTGACGAAGCTCAACGACCGCTTCCGCAAGGAAGGCAAGCCGCCGGTCACGATCATCAAGCTGCCGGATGCCCTCGAGGACGAGGACATCATGGAGATGCTGAACGCGGGCCTGCTGCAGTTTGCCGTCGTCGACGACTGGAAGGCGAAAATCTGGGCCCAGATCCTGCCGAACGTGAAGGTGCGCGAGGACATCGTGCTCGCCGGCGGGACACGCCCGGGCTGGGCGATCCGCAAGGGGAGCCCGAAGCTGCGCGCCGAGCTCGAGGAGTTCTATACGAACTACGTCAAGAAGCAGGGCACGCACGCTTACCGCGTGACGCAGCTGCAGAAGCGGGTCAAGCAAATCGGCAACAACACCGCTGATGCCGAGCGCAAGCGCTTCAACGACACGCTGGCGCTGTTCCAGAAATACGGGCCGAAGTACGGCTTCGACCCGGTGATGCTGGCGGCGCAGGGCTACCAGGAGTCGCAGCTGCGGCAGGACGCGCGCAGCCACGTCGGCGCGATCGGCATCATGCAGATCATGCCGGCGACCGGGAAGGACCTGAAGGTCGGCGACATCACCGTCGCCGAAGCCAACGTGCACGGTGGCGCGAAGTACATGGACCAACTGATGACGCTGTATTTCAAGGACGCCAACTTCAGCCCGACCAACCGGTCGCTGTTCGCATTCGCCAGCTACAACGCTGGCCCGGGGCGCATTGCGCAGATGCGCAAGGAAGCCGAGAAGCGCGGGTTCGATCCGAACCTGTGGTTCAACAATGTAGAGATCGTCACCGCCGAGAAGGTCGGCATCGAGACCACGACCTACGTGCGCAACATATACAAGTACTACGTCTCGTACACGCTGCTGCTCGAATCGCAGGAAGATCTCAGGAAGGCGCGCGAAGCGCTCTCGACGCCGGCGAAGTAGCGCGAGCGTAGGCCGGGGCGGCCGCCAGGGAAGGCCGTTTCACGGGGTGGGCGAGCGCAGGCGTTCGGCCTACGTCTGCGCTCGCCTCCCGCTTTCAGCCTGATGATGCGAACATCGTCAGCGGCCGGGCAAGCCCGACCTGACGACACTCTCCCGTAAAGCCTGCGCGCAGTCCACCCCTCTGTTGCGCGGGCGTCACATCCCTTCGGGGGATGGCGCGGGCTCATCCGCGTAGACAGCGCGTTCGGAGGCCCAGCGGCGCAGCGCGTCGATGCGCTCCGCCATGATGACCGACAACGGCCGGGTTCTCTCAAGCTCGGCCAGGATGTCGGTCGAGGTCAGCGCATCGCCGCGCGCCCGCGCCTCGAACGAGGCGGAAACGATCGCCTGTTCGATCTCGGCGCCGGAGAATCCGTCCGACAGCCGTGCGAAGCCTGTGACGTCGAACTGCGCAGGATCGTGATTCCGCTTCCTGAGATGAATTCGCGCGATCTGCTCGCGCGCCTGCTGGCCCGGAAAGTCGACGAAGAAAATCTCGTCGAAGCGGCCCTTGCGTACCAGTTCGGGCGGCAGCTGCGAGATGTCGTTGGCGGTGGCGACCATGAACACCGGTTCCTTGCGCTCGGCCATCCACGTGAGCAGCGCTCCCAGCACGCGTCGCGACACGCCGCCGTCGCCTTCGCCGTTGTCGGTCGAGATGCCCTTTTCGATTTCGTCGATCCACAGCACGCACGGCGACATGCTCTCCGCCGCCGCGAAGGCATTGCGCAGGTTGCGTTCGGTTTCGCCGTAATACTTGTTGTAGAGCGCTCCAAAGTCCATCCGCATCAGGGGCACGCCCCACTCGCCCGCCACAGCGCGCGCCGCCAGGCTCTTGCCGCCGCCCTGCACGCCAAGCAGCACGATGCCCTTGGGCCGGTCGACATCGTTGCCGCCGGCCAGGAAGGGAGCGCGGCGCAGCCCGATCCAGTGCTTGAGCCGCGCAAGGCCGCCGACGTCGTCGAAGCGGATCTTGCTTTCCTCGTAAGCCAGCGTGCCGGCGCCGCCCAGCGCCTCGTACTTGGTCGCCAGAACGCGGCGCACGTCGTCGCTGCTGATGGCGCCGTCGTCGCGCAGCGCCTGCCGCACCAGGCGGCGCACGTCATCCTGCTCCATGCCCAGCAGATGCATGATCAGCATCTCGAGCGCCTGTCGGTCGCCACGCGGCTTCTCGCCGGATTGCGATTCGTAACGCCGCGCCTCCTCGGTGACAATGGCGCGGATGTCGTCACGGTTGGGCAGGCGCGGATGAAAGTGTGCCGACAGCCGCAGCAGTTCCGATGGCATTTCTTCAAGGCGCGGACTGACAAAGACCAGCGTGCGCGCGCTGCGGTAGTGCGACAGCGCGATCTCGCGGATCAGGCGCATGACGACCGGGTCCTTGAACCCCGGGTGCGCGTCGCACAGCACGTACAGACCATTTTGCGGCGTCTTGTCGATGTGCTTCAGAGCGTCGAGCAGGTCGTTGGTCTGGTAGATCGCCTCCTCGCGGCCGTAGCGCCGGATCCCGTTGGTGATGCTCCAGGTCATCATGACCTGGTTCTCCAGGTTCGCGGCCTTCTGCAGCAGCTCGAGGATGCGCGGCTCCTCGTGCGACTGGATCAGGATGATCGGAAAGCGCGAGCGCAGCAGCGCGCACAGTTCCTGGCTTTCATCGGATCGGCTCATCCTGGCTTCCTCCTGCCGGCCACGAGCAGCCGGCGAACCGGCACCTGCTCGGCCCGTTCTCCCCGCGGTCGCGAGCCATTTTTCAGCGTCACCAGGTCATAGACGAGTTTCAGCGCGACCAGCAGCAGTGCGCCAAGCACCGGCGCCTTCAGTGACATCACGAGGAAGCCGCAGGCGATCAGCGTGACGTGCAGGATCATCACGCGGCCGTACGGAGCGCCCATCAGCTCCTTCAACGGCGTCGGCTGCTCCCGCGTCTCGACCGACCAGCGCACGAAGGCCACAGCCTGTACCACGATGATGGCCAGCATCGCCAGCCATCCATCACGATCGGCGATCATGTGTTCGAGCATGCGTTGCAACGGGGGCAGGAGTCCACCGTTCATTGCTTCCCGGCCGAGTTCGGGCACGCCGAACAGCATGACCACGAAAGTCCCGTGCACGGCCGTGAACAGGCCGTAGTGCAGCGTGAAGAACGCAGACATCGCGCAGGCGCCAACGAGCGCGGCCGGGCCCATGCGCATCCCGCTCACGAGCATGCGCAGCACGTTGAAGCCGCCGATGACGACATTTTCGAACCAGAAGAGCGCCATCACGATGAACACCGGCCAGCGCAGCACCAGCACGCCGTAGGCGATGATCGCGGCGCTGATGACGGCGAGCGCCGCATCAATGCGAGGCGATGCTCTGGGCGTGGGTGCTGTCTCGGAGGCCATGCCGGTCAGTGTGTCCAGTCGACCCACCCGCCCCAGGCCGTCAGCAGGACGACGGCGCCGAAGGCGATCCGGTACCAGCCAAAAATGGTGAAGTCATGCGTGGAGATGTAGCGGATCAGCCAGCGGATGCAGAGCCAGGCGGAGATGAACGAGAAGACGGTTCCGACCGCGAACATCGGACCGTCCGCCGCGACGAAGGCCTCGCGCTGCTTCCACACGGAATAGACGCCAGCACCGATCAGCGTCGGGATCGCCAGATAGAAGCTGAACTCGGTCGCCGCCTTGCGCGACAGGCCGAGAATCATGCCGCCGATGATCGTTGCGCCGGAACGGCTGGTGCCGGGAATCAGCGCCAGGCACTGGACCAGCCCGACCTTCAGAGCATCGAGCGGTGTCATGTCGTCGACCGTCTCCACCCGCGCATGGCGCTGGCCGAGCAGGTCGCGCTCGCCATAGAGGCGCTTGTGGCGCGCCTCGGCCCACAGGATGATGAGCCCGCCGACCACAAAGGCGATGGCCACCGGCACCGGGTGAAACAGGTGCTGCTTGATCACCTTGCCCAGCAGCAGTCCGAAGACCACGGCCGGCGCGAAGGCGACGACGACGTTCAGCGCAAAGCGCTGCGCCTTCTGGTCCGTGGCGATGCCGACCACCGTCGCCGTCAGCCGCTGGCGATACTCCCAGATGACTGCCAGCATCGCGCCCGTCTGGATCGCGATCTCGAAAGTGGCTACCGTCTCGCCGCGGAATCCCAGCAGTGAACTGGCGATGATCAGGTGTCCGGTCGAGGAGATCGGCAGGAATTCGGTCAGTCCCTCGACGATGCCGAGGATGGCGGCCTTGAGCAGAAGGATGAGGTCCACGTGGCGGCTCCGTGCTTACTTCGGCGCCAGGTCGACGCGCAGACCGAACGTACCGAGCGAGATTCCGGTCGCCTGGTAGACAACACCGTCGCGGTTGAGCTCCTCCGGGAGGAACTGCAGCAAAGGCAGTGTGCCGAGCGACTCGCCGGACTGCGTCGCCTGCTTCGTTTCGAGATTGACGAACGGAATCGACGGCAACCGGACTTCCTCGATACGCACGTCCGCCAGGTCGATCCCGTTCTTCTGCGCATTGAGCACCGGCGCTCCGGACAGCGAGATGCGCAGCGACAGCGGGATGCCCAGCGGCGACTCCTTCGGTCGTGCCGTCCACGCCAGTTCGAGTCGCTGCGCCGTGGTCTGAAAGCCGACGTCCGGACCCGTGATGCTGAGACCTTCCATGCCTTTGAACACCTTCTTGAGTTCAATCTCGCGGCGGTCGATGAATGCGCGTTGCCCGATCTCACTGCGACTCAGCGTGATCGACGGCTCGAGCGCCGCGCAGCCCGCCAGCGCAACCGCCGCGATCATGATGGCCAACCGCTTCATTCTTCCTCCACTGGCGTTGCGCTTCAGCCGGCCGCTGGTTCCCGGCGCGGCGCGCAATCTTAGCGATGTCAGGGCGCTCGGCCCTCGGTGCAGGAAAACTCAGGCCACCGACGCTTCGAGCGCGACCCCTGGCGCACTCATCTGCTCGCGTACGGTCGAATCGAGCGCGTCGGCCAGCCGGCGCGCGAGCATGCGCGCATTGGCGGCGTCGCCGCCGCGCGCCGTGTGCGCCAGCGCGCTGACTACTCCGGCTTCTGACAGCGGTGCCCGCGGCAGCCAGATTTCCTTCAGCCGATGGGCCTGGGCCCAGAGCGCGCCGAGGTTGCCCTGCTCCGCGTTGTGGCGCAGACGCGCCGCCGCACGCGCGAACTCGGCGACGAGCCGGGGATCGATGTCGCCGGCATCTTCCGCCGCGGGCGCCGCAACGCCGGCAAGCGCGCCGAGATCGATCGAGACGCGCGATAGATCCACCGCGTAGTGCATGCGGGCCTTGAATACCGCGCCGCGATCCAGCGAGGTCTCCACCTGAGTCTCGACTCCCGCAACGTCAACGGTGCGATGGCGTGTTCCCGGGTGTGACTTCGCCCCGGACTTCGAGTTCGAAGCCTGCGCGCGATTGAGCGGGCGGCCGACGCTCGTGCTCTCGTCGTCGGTCATGCCGGTCGCGGCGACGGTGACCAGCAGCTCGATGCTGCGCTCGTCGGTCGACAGGGCCGACAGGTGGACGATGATCTCGCCGGTGGTCGCGTGCCGCACAACGCCGTCGATCAGTTCGGTGACCACCGCACGCAGGCGGTTGGCGTCACCGATAAGGCCCATGCCCTGCACTTCGGTGTCTTCGAACCGGAACCCCAGGCCCTTGCGCTCGGCCTTGACGACGAGGCGGCGGATGACGTCGCCGCAGGCATCTTCCAGCGTGAACGGCGTTCCGCCGGTCGTCGTCGCCGCGGCCGGAACGTCGGTCACCGGCATCTGCTCCGCCACGGGCCGGACGATGCGGCGCGATGCCAGTTCGGCCCGCAGGCGCGCCTGCAGCCGGTCGGCCTGCTCGCGCACGCGCTTCAGATCCGCGCGGTTCTGCCTCTGCACGGAAATGTCGCGCGCCGTGGCGATCAAGCCGCGCTCTTCGCCGACGTGAAACTCGGCCATCGCCATTTCCACGGGGAACTGACGCGAGCCGCAGTGGACGATCAGTTCCTGCCGGCGACCGACCGACTTGCCCGCGGCGATGTCCTGCATGAACGCCGCGTTGTCGAGCGAGCGGTGCGGCAGCGGGAACAGCAGGTCGGCCAGGTGGCGACCCACCGCATCGGCTGAAGTGATCTTGAACTGCCGCTCGGCGGCGGGGTTCAGGTCCTGGACGATGCCGTCGCCGTCGAGCACGAACATGGAATCCAGCGTCGCCGCGAACATCGCCTGCCAGCCGGTCGCCTGGGAGTCGAACTCCTTGCGTTCCTTGGTCATGCGGCGCGCCGTGTACAGCACTTCGTCCGACAGGCGTCCCAGCTCCTGCCTGATGTTGCCGCGCCGCGTCTCCTCGGCGATGCGACCGTCGAGGCTGGCCGCGAGGTCGGTCAGGCGGCGCAGCGCGATCGAGACGCCGCGGGCGCGCAGTTCGTAGATCATCAGGCCGAGGGCCAGGCCCAGCGAGAAGCCGCTGAAGGCGGCCAGCCAGAGCCGTTCCCGCGAGTCCGGCTGCACACCGAGCCAGCGCGCGAAGGCGTGCGCCGTCTCCGGCCAGGCGAATCCGAACGTCAAGGCAAGCAACGCCGCCACGGCGGGTGGCAGATAGCGACGGATACGGGTACGGCGGAGCATGGCGGCGAGTTGTGGGCCTGATCGACCCGGAAGAAGCCCGGGATCGAACGCCATGCTGCCGCAGTGGCCGCCTGTCAGCGGCCGGATAAGGGCGCGCCTTGGGCGGCTATTCGTAGCGCAGGGCCTCGATCGGCAGCAGCCGCGAGGCCTTGCGCGCCGGATAGAAGCCGAAGAACACCCCGACTCCGGCTGAAAACCCGACGGCTAATGCGATCGCCTGAGGCGTGATGTCGGTACGCCAGTTGGCGAACTCGCCGACCGCAAACGAAGCGGCGACTCCGAGCAGGATGCCAAGCGCGCCGCCGATCATCGACAGCGTCACGGCCTCGACCAGGAACTGCTTGAGGATGTCCTTGCCGCGGGCGCCAACCGCCATCCTCAGCCCGATCTCGCGGGTGCGCTCGGTCACGCTGACCAGCATGATGTTCATGATGCCGATGCCGCCCACGAGCAGCGACACCGAAGCCACGGCGCCAAGCAGCAACGTCAGCACGCGGCTGGCCGCTTCCTGGGCCTGCAGGATCTCGGTCAGGTTGCGGATCGTGAAGGGGTCGTCGGCCCCGGGCTGCACCTTCATGCGCTGCCGGAGCAGATCCTTGATCTTCTCCTCGATCGCCTTCATGTCGGCGCCGTCGGCGGTCTTCACCGAGATGGTGCCTACGCGCCGCTGCTTGCCCTGCGTCTGGCCCAGCACGCGGTTGCGAGCGGTGGAGATCGGCATCAGCACGATATCGTCCTGGTCCTGGCCGAGAGCGTTCTGGCCCTTGCGCGCCAGCACGCCGATGATCGTCAGCGGAACCTTGCGCACACGGATCACCTGGTCGACCGGATCGGCATCTCCAAACAGCTGCTGCGCGGTGGTCAGGCCGATCAGCGCCACCTTGCCGGAGCTGCTGATCTCGTTCGGCTCGAACAGCCGGCCGGACGCGAGCGGCCAGTCGCGCGCGATCAGGTAATCGTTGGTGGTGCCGAAGAACTGCGTCGACCAGTTCGCATTGCCGGCCACCACCTGCCCCGAGCCGCGCAGCGCCGGCGCCGCCACGACGACCCCTTCGACTTCGAGCGCGATCGCCTGGGCGTCTTCCTCCGTCAGCGTCTGCGCCGCCCCGGTTCCGAGCCGCACGCCGCTCGCGGTCGTCGAGCCTGGGATGATCAGCATCAGGTTCGAGCCGAGGTTCTTCAGCTGCTCGCGCACGCGCTCCTGCGCGCCGCCGCCGATGGCCAGCATCGCAATGACCGCCGCCACGCCGATGATCATGCCGAGCATCGTCAGCGACGAGCGCAGCTTGTTCACGCGCAACGCCTTCAGCGCCACGCGCAGCACCATCATCGCGTTCATGCCGTCGCCCCGACGGAGTGATCCATGCGCTCAAGTTCGGCCACGGCCGAACGCGGTGCCTGGCGCGTGTCGCTGAGGACCTTGCCGTCGCGGAACGTCACCACGCGCGAGGCGAAGGCCGCGATGTCGTTCTCGTGCGTCACGACGATGATCGTCATGCCGCCGGCATTCAGTTGCTGCAGCAACACCATGATCTCGACACTGGTCCGCGAATCGAGCGCGCCGGTCGGCTCATCGGCCAGGATCAGGGCGGGATTGTTCACCAGCGCGCGCGCGATCGCGACGCGCTGCTGCTGGCCGCCGGACAGTTGCGACGGCTGGTGGTCCGTCCTTTCGCCGAGCCCGACCTGCGCCAGCTTCTCCTTCGCGCGCGCGTGGCGGTCGGCAATCGGAACGTTGGCGTACATCAACGGCAATTCCACATTTTCCAGAGCGCTGGTGCGCGCCAGCAGGTTGAACTGCTGGAACACGAAGCCGATGCGCTTGTTGCGCACCGCCGCCAGGGCATCGGAGTCCATCCGCGCGACATCCTCGCCGGCAAGCCAGTAGTTGCCGGTGGTCGGGCGGTCGAGGCAACCGATCATGTTCATGAACGTCGACTTGCCCGAGCCGGAGGGACCCATCACCGCGACGAACTCGCCGGCCGCGATCGCCAGCGTGACGCCCGCCAGCGCGTGCACGACGGTGTCGCCCAGGGCGTAGTCCTTGGTCAGCTGTTCGACGCGAATCAGCGGTTCTGCCATGTCTTCGATCGCACCGTCAGAAGAACATTCGCGGCGGCGCGCCCTTTTGCGCCGGCGCCGTGGCGTTCCCGCCCTGCTGACCGACAATCACCTCGAGCCCTTCGGTAACGCCGTCGCCGCTGACCTCCGTCATAGCGCCGTCGGAAAGCCCAGCCCGGACGTCGATGCCCCGCGGCTTGCCGCCGTCCATCACCCAGAGGCGCCCGCGCGCGGATCCGCCGCCGGCGCGGCCGGCAAACTCGGCCGCGACCTCCGCATAGCGCGCCTTCTGCTCTGGCTTCAGCACGTCTTCGACCTTGGCCCGCAGATCTGCCCGGATCGCCGCGCCGGCCTTGGCGCGCGCCTCCTCCGGCATGTCGCGCAGGCCCATGAACTTGTTGCGCGCCTCCGTGAAGACCGGTTCGAGGCGCTGCTGCTGCTCCGCATCGAGCTTGAGTTCGGCCACCAGCCGCTCGCGGAACTGAGTCAGCGGGCTGCCGCCCGCGGCCACGGACTTGCCGGGCGACTTGTCGGCGGACTCCACGGCCTTGGAAGCGTCCGCGGCCGCTCCGGCAGGCCGGAACCGCAAGGCGCCGTTGGGCACCTTCAGCACCGAATCACGCGTGTCGGTCACGATGCGGACGTTGGCCGTCATGCCCGGCAGCAGTTCGCCGCGCTCGTTGTTGGCCGACACGATCGCGATGTAGGTCACCACATTCTGGATGTTCTGCGCGGCCTTGCGCACGCTGCGCACCTCGCCGTTGAACGTACGGCCGGGAAAGGCATCCACCGTGAACGTCACGCGCTGACCCGGGCGGATGCGCCCGACATCGGCTTCGTCGATCGAGGTCTCGACCTGCATGTCGCGCAGGTCCTTGGCGATGACGAAGAGTTCGGGCGCCTGCAGCGTCGCCGCGACGGTCTGCCCGACATCGACCGTTCGCTTGATGACGACGCCATCAACGGGTGCACGGATCTCCGTGCGCCCAAGGTCGACCTGAGCAGTCTGCAGCTGCGCCGTGCGCTGCTGCACGACCGCCTGCGCCGTACGAACCTCCGCCGCGGCCAGGTCGAACGTCGACTGCGCCCGGTCGAGCTCCGCCGGCGACACGAAATTGCGCGCCACCAGCTCCTTGGTGCGTGCCAGGTCGCGCTGCGTGTTTGCCAGCGACACCTGGGCCCGGTTCAGTGCAGAGCGGCCGGCCTCAAGATCCGCCTCGGCCTGCCGCACGCGGTAGGTGAAGGTCTCGGGATCGATGCGGGCGATCAGGTCGCCCTTCTTGACCTGCGAGTTGAAGTCGACGAACAGCTCCTTGATCTGGCCCGACACCTGCGTGCCGACCTGCACCGACGTGACCGGGTTCAGCGTCCCCGTGGACGACACCGTCGCCGTGATCGGCCCTTTCTCGACCTTGGCGAAGCGGTAGGTCGGCGCGCTGTCGCCCTGGCGGCTGAAGTACCAGGCGGCCACGCCCAGCACTGCAAGCAGCGGCAGGAGCCAGAGCCAAAGGCGGGGTCGACCTAGGAGGTTGAGCTTCATTCAGGTGAACAAGGGAGGTTGTGGGGATTGCGCCTGGCGCCGGCGCACGAGGGTGGGCCGGGATGCGCTTTGAAGCGCAGCATTCTACGGATCGATTGGAACGGCTCCGTGTTGCGGGATGTTTGCTGCCGTGTTCACCGGAGCCCGGAGGCGCGCGCCACCGAGTTCCCGATGCAGTTGCCTAAGATTGCGGCGATCCGAAAAAATTCACTCGGCTAAGGTAAGCAGACGTAACAGCGGCCCGGTTCATGAACCCAGCCTGCGGTTGCTGGTCAGCGCGAGTCGGACGACCGCTCGCGCTCGAGCGCTTCGACCTGCGCCCGCAGCGCGGCGACCTCGGCGGCCAGGCGCGCGACTTCCGCCCGCAGCGCGCCGAGCTCGCTGGCACCGGCACCGCCCTCGCCCGTCGCGGGGGCAGGCGAACTTGCGACTTCAACCGGCCCAGCAAGTAGATGCGCCCAGCGCTGCTCGCGCATGCCCGGGCTGCGCGGCAGCAACACGACCAGCGGCCCACCGGCCTCTGCGGCGCGACCCGCCAGCTGCTCGAGATAACCCTCGACCGAACTGACGTCGGCGAAGCGGTGCAGCCGTTCGCTGGCGGCGCGCAGCTCCGCGGCGGTCTGGGGCCCGCGCAGCCATAGCGCGGCCAGCAGCGCGACGGCCTCGGACGGGACCTTCAGTACGCGTTGCACGTTCTGCGAGTACCGCATCACGCGTGAGCCGCTCGACTCGATGACCAGCGACAGCGGCCTCAGCCGGTCGATCGCCGCCTGCACCTCGCCTTCCGTCGCATTCATCACCGGATCGCGATTGTTCTTCTGGTTGCAGCCCGCCGTCAGCGCGTTGAGCGACAGCGGGTAGATGTCGGGAACGGTATGTTCCTTTTCGACGAGCACGCCGAGGACCCGGGTTTCGAGCGGTGAAAGTACGGGAATCATGGGTTAGCAGGTCTGCACCGATAAGGGCGCAGATTGTCGCTCAGCGTCGCTCGCGCCGTCCGCGCCAGTGAGGGCGCCGCCATCCGCCGATCAAGCGACACTCGCCGCTCTACACCGATCACGTGTTCGATCGAGCCGACACCACTCGCTCGTGACAGGCCTCCAGCACGTCATTCCGCTTTCCCTCCGGCGCAATGCATCAACGCCCGTAGCGGCCCGTGAAGCTCGCCTTGCCCAGCGCATTGGCATTCAGCATGTAACCGACGAGCGCGCCGGAGGAATCGGCGCCCAGGTCGAGCTTGTCGACCTTCAGCGCGAACACGGTGAAGATGTAGCGGTGCGGCTTCTTGAGGCTCGGCCCCTGGGGTGGGCACGGGCCACCGTAGCCGGGCCCGCCGAAGTCGGTGCGGCTCTGCACGGCGCCCGAGGGCAAGCGCGCGCCGCCGGCGTCTCCCACACCCTGTTCCAGCTTGGTGGTCGAGGAAGGGATGTTGAACACGACCCAGTGCCACCAGCCGCTGCCGGTCGGCGCATCCGGGTCGTACATCGTGACGGCGAAGCTCTTGGTGCCGGCCGGCGCGCCGCTCCATTCGAGGGCCGGCGACACATTGCCGCCTTCACAGCCAAATCCCTTGTAGACGTGCTTGTCGGTGATTCTGGCGCCGGGTGCGATGTCGGCGCTCTTCAGTACAAACCTGTCCGCCGCGACAGCTGTCTGCGCGGAAGCTGCGATCAGGGCGGCGGCGAGCCATGCAGAAACATTCATTGGTGTTCTCCCGGGTTGCGATTCGGATGTGTTGGCAGATCTCAGCGGCAGCGTCATCCGCGGACTTCGGCCTGCGCCGCCGCTGCAACGGGCGACGTCAGCGGAGTCCTGCGCTGCAACCAGTGCCCGAGCCAGGTCCGCGGTCGCTCGACACCCGTGCGAACGTAATCGATCGCGACGTCGTCATCGAGCAGCCGCGACTGCAGTGCCTCGGCCCCAGCGGCCCCGGCAAACAGCAGACGGTCACCCGGTTGCAGTTCTGTTCCTTCGTCGGGAAGCAGCCTGTCGCTTCCATTCCGCAGCAGCAGCAGGGCTGTGGCAGGAATGCGCGCGCGACGGTCGTCAGGGTCGCTGAGCAGGTGGGCGATCGTGAGTTCGGGTTCCCGTCGCTCGACCAGCGCGTGCCGCAGTCCCAGGCGGCCGGAATCACAGTCGACACGCCAGATGTACGGAACGATGTTGCCCGCCACGTCCCGGATTCTCCCGCAGACGCCGACGGCCCAGGCGTTCGACTCCTCGCGCGCCCGCAGCAGGAAGCGGTTCAGGCTCGGTGTCGTGAGCAGCTGCAGGCACTCGTGCGTCATCACTTCCGACTGCACGAAGCGCATCTGCGAGCGCGCGGCGTCGATCAGTCTTCGATTCGTGACCTGGTTCTGGCGGATGACGACAAAGAGCTTCGGCCTGAGCCGCCGCGCCGCCATCACGATCGCCAGGTTGTTCACGTCGCTGTCGGTCCCGGCGACCAGCCCGCAGGCGCTCTCGATGCCGGCGCGTTGCAGTGCTTCGGCCGCCATGCCGGTCCCGACCACACCGTCGCTGCCACAGCGCACTGGATCGAGATCGATGGCCTTCCAGGTGAGCCCCGCCTGTTGCAGGCGGTCGCGTAAGGCCGTACCAAAACGGCCGTAGCCGGCAAGCACCCAGTGCCCGCGCGGCACCTCGATGCGCGGCGGTGGCTCGGAGCCGGGCACGCCGGTCAGCCACTCCTCGAGGCGCAGCGAGTCGGGCTGGTCGAGTGCCAGCCCGAAGTTGAACGCGAAGGTCTCGAACGGATTGACGATGCTCACGCCGCCGAAGTCCGCCAGTGTCTGCTGCGCGGTCGGTGATTTCACCCGCGCCAGCACCGGAAGATCGGGAGCGAGCACGCGCGCTTCGATGGCGATACTCTGGGTGGACTCGTCATCGGCCGTCAGCACGACGAGGCCCTGGCAGTTGTCGCGTCGGATGCCGGCGGTCTCGAGCAGGTCCGGCAGGCGGGCATCGCCCACCATGCCGATCGCGGGCTGCGCATGGTCGCGCACCAGCAGCGGACGCAATCGTTCGGCGTTCGGGTCGATCACCACCGTCGCGTAGCCCAGCCGGTCAAGCGCCGCGGCCAGCCGCTGCCCGCTCTGCCCATGTCCGCAGATGATGAAAAAGCGGTCGACGAGTCGGCGCACTCCTGCCTCGAAGCGGCTGCGTTCCAGCGCCGCGCGGAACGCGGGCTGCCGCGTCAGCGCGAAGATCGCGCCGAGGGCGTACGCCCAGGCGATCACCGTGATGTAGATGCTGAGTGTCATCCACAGGCGTTGCGCATACGAATACGGATACGGCACCTCGCCGAAGCCGATGGTGGTGGCCGTGTAGCTCATGACATAGAAGGCGTCGAACAGGCTCAGGCGCCATGGACGCCCCTCGGGATCGGTGCCGGGCATCAGCGTCAGCCCGAACACGGCGATCGTGTAGGCCGCGATCACGACGACCAGCGGCACGCGCATCCGCCGCAGGATCATCAACTGGATGTCGCTCATCGCCCCGACCTCCCTCGCGCGGCGCGCCGCTTCAGCGCACGCGCCGCAGCGTTTCGCCGATCAGCAGCGTGACGGAGATGAAATTGGCGACCAGGGCGCCGCCCGCGAGGGACACGACAGTGGCCATCACTTCGCCCTGGGATGGCAGCCCGGCAACGCGGGTCGCCCATATCCACACCACTGCGGCGGCGACGAGCTGCAGCACGGCAACGATGCTGGTTGCGAGGTGCACAGCGCCGATGTGCGTGCGATCGCCGAACTTCAGCGTCATCGCGATCAGGTTGACGACGATCGTGGCGCCAAGCTCGAAGGAGTGATGCTGCGCCGGGTCGGTGATGTCGCCGATGAAGAACCCGAAGTTCAGCGTGCACGACAGGATCACGAACGCGCCGAAGATCACCTTCTCGAGATTCATGTGCTCTCCCTGATCGCGACCCGGCACCATCGATACACCGCACGGTATCGATAGATGCGAGCCGCTGGCCGCATGTTAACGGGGGCCATGACTCGCGTCTGTACTTGCCCGGAATGCGTTGCCGTCAGGCAATGGTGGCGGCTTCGTTGCTCCAGTCAGCATGCTGGAGAACGATCCGGTATCCGTCCGGGTCCTCGAAGGTCCGGCCACGCGCATCCCAGTACGGGTTGAAGGACGGCACGGTCCTGAATCCGGCGGCCGTCATGCGTTCGCAGGCCGCCCGCCACTCGCCAGGGTCCGGAACATAGAAGACCAGCAGATCCTCCGCCGTTGGGGCCGGCGTGACCGGGTGCTCGCGACATCGCGTGAACTCGAAGTGCACGCCGCCACCGGCGACACCGATCATGACGCCATCGAACCCGGCATGGTCTTCGAACGATCCCAGTACCTGGGCTCCGAGACCGCGGCAGTACATGTCGACCGATCGCAGCAGATCGGAAACGGGCCGCGCGATGCGGAGGTGACGCGCCATCAAGACCATTGCGGCGGAACCTTACCAGCGTGAGTTGAGACCGTCGAACGCCGCCTGCGCGCGCATTGCGCGTGAAACGCACCCAGGCTCATGCACGTTTCAGACCTCACGTTGCCGAGGCGCAGTAAGACCCGTCGGCAGCGGTCGACTCGCGTTCGTCTCTCGCGGACACTGTCGGGTAGACGCAGCGCGCTCTGCACGCGTGCTGTGCAGCGCTGCCTGCCGCAGGCGACCGCCGCAAGCCGCCGCCAGTCCGTGGCGGCGGTCTGCTAGGAGACGATCGACATTCCGTCTTCAGTGACGGCGTGCGCCCGTCTGTCTGCGCGAGGCATAGCCCAGCATGGCGAGGGCCGCCAGCAGCAGCACGATGACGGGAGGCTCCGGAACCGCCTGCTGCAGCACGTTGGCGTGCAGCAGCAGCGTGACACTCAGCTCCTGTTGATAGCCGCTCGCGTTGTACGCCAGCGCGCTCAGCACGATCGTGTCATCGAAGCTGCCGAGCGACGATGCGGAGAAGCTGGCCAGGAGGCCCGCGAAAAGGTCGCCGGCGGCCAGGTCGCTGAACGGCCCGAAGCCGCTGAGCGCGAAGTCGTTGACTCCGCTCAGGTCGAATGTGCCGCTGACGAGATCGGCCGGACCGAACACGTCGTTGAGTACGCCAAGGCTCGTGGTCGTCAGGCCACTGCCGAGGGTGAGGTCGCCCAGGTCGAGGGTGAACGTGTCGCCGCTGCCGCTCAGGCTGCCTGCACCAGCGGTCTTCACGAAGACCGGATTGGCGTAGTTGTTGACCTGCGCGCTGAGCGTGATACCCGCGTCGCCGAGCGCGAGGTCGGCCAGCAGCTCATCGTGGCTGACGAAGCTCGCCACCGCGCTGCCGGTGAACACGCCTGCGGCCGCGGTGTTCAGGCCGACGGTGAGGCTGCTCGCATCGGTCTGGCCGGCAACGAGCCCGGCGCCGAGTGTCCCGGACGCATTGAACGGGCCCGTGGCACCGCCCACGCTGCCGCGCAGAACATCGTTCAGGGCAGTGACGGGCGCCGCGTTGGTGACGCTGATTGCCCTCGCTGCCACGGCATCGCCGACATGCACGATGCCGAAGTCGAACGCGGTGGCGCTGATCTGCGCCGCCGCCGGTGTGTAGATCTTGCCCTCGACGGTGACGAGTCCGGTGCCGAGGGAAAGGTCGGGCGCGCCAGTGGTGCCGGCGCCCGTGGAGACATAGCCGAGACTGACCGTGCCGATCGTCACGCCGGCGACCGCCGTGGATCCGAGCCCGACGCGCAGCGACGAACTGTCGGTGCCCTGCGCGGCGAGATTGGCGATCGACCCACCGTTGTGCTGCGCATTGCCACTCGCGCCGACGATGCTGACCCGCAGCCCTTCCGTGTAAATGTCGGGCGAAACATTGCTGATCGACACCGCCTGGTTGGCCCCTACCGCGTCACCCACGCGCGCCGCCACCGTCACCGTCCCGGTATTCAGCGCCGGGTTGGCCAACCGATATACCGCGCCACTCACATTCACGGTCTGGCTCGGCAGAATCAGCTGACAGTTCGGCGCACAGTTGCCAATGTTGCTGGCGTCGGAAACGAGGCTGACCGTGGCGCTGCCCCCGCGCACGCCGGCGGCTGACGTATCGATACCGACCGACAGGCCGCCGTTTGTCGCGCCCGGCGCGAGCAGGTTGAAGCTTCCACTGGCGAGTACCGGTGCACCGTTGCTGGCGATGCTGCCATTAAGCGCCGCCTGCGGATTGCCGGTGGCCTGATTGAGCACCGAGAGGTTCTGGCTGGCCGCCGTGTTCATGCGGACGTTGCCGAGGTCGACCGTGACCGAACCCGGGTTCGGAACGCCGTTGATCACCGGCCTCGCCTGGTCGACCACATTCGCCTGGATGGTGCCGATGACCCCGTAGTCCGCGAAGCCGACGCCCAGCACGCCGAGCCCGTTGCTGACGCCATTGACGGTGCCGCCGCTCGCGAAATTGACGGCGATACTGCTGTTGATCGAACCGGCCGCCGACGTGTTGACGTTAACGGTCATCGTGCCGTTGGCTGCGCTGCTGTTCGTTCCGGCCAGGATGCCGTTCAGCCCGCCGACGCCGCTGATGCGCACATCGCCCGCGGCGCCGAAGCTGGCGTTCAGATCCTCGACGAAGCCGCTCGCGCCGGTAGCGGTGTTACGTATGACAAGGTTCTGCGAGACCAATTGGCCGACCTGCACCGTGCCGAAGTTCAGCGGCGCGGTGACGATCTGGCCGGCAGCGACCTGGTAGACATTGCCGCTGACGCTGATCACCTGGTTGCCAACGTCGGCCACGCCCAGCCCGTTGCTGACGCCGTTGACAGCGCCGGCGGTCTGGTAATTGATCGTCACGGTGCCACTGCGGGCACCCGCAACACTGGTGTCGACCGCGACCGACATGCTGCCGGTGCCGGTATTGCTGCTGCCGGCGAGCCGCCCGCTGAGGGCCCCGCTTCCGATGGCATTGCCCGCGCTGGCGCCGAAGCTCGCGTTCAGGTCTTCGCTGAACGCGCCGGCCGCGGCGGTGTTGGCAATCGTCAGCACCTGGCTGCCGCTGCCGCCGACACGCTGGTTGCCAAGCACGACCGGGCTCGGCAAAGCGCTGCCGGCCGCCGCGTTGTAGCCAGTGCCGGTGACACTAATGAGTTGCGACGCCAGATTCAGCTTTGCGAGGCCGGACGTCCCGGTTCCGTTGCTCGCCAGGTTCATCGTGACGGTGCCGTTGTTGACCCCGGCGACGGCCGTGCCGTTGTTGATGCCGACGCTGACTGCATTGGACGTCGCGCCCTGCGCGAGATTGCTGATCGGACCGCCCGACGCCGCCGCGCTGCCCGTGACGGCGCCGACGCTGGCGTCGAGCCCTTCCTGGTAACCCGCCGGCGCGACGTTGGTGTTGCTGATCGCGATTGCCTGGCTCGGTGCGCTGCCCAGGCGGAAGTTGCCGAGGTTGACGCTGGCAGGCAGATTGGCTTGCGCAATCTGGTAGACGCCGCCGGTGATGCTGACGTTTTGAGATGGCAACGCGAGCTGGCAATTCGGTTCGCAGCCGCCCACGTTGCTGGCGTCGGAAACGAAGGAAAGCGTGGCCGTGCCGTTGCGCGACCCTGCGGTCGCCGTCGTCATGCCGACCTGCAGCGAAGAATTGTTGGTCGCGCCCGGTGCGAGCAGATTGAAGCTGCCGCTCGCCGTCAGCGGCGAGGCTGTACTGATGCTGGCGTTCAAAGCGGCCTGGGGTGCCGTCGTCGCCTGGTTCGTGACGCTGACGAACTGGGTGGGCGCAGCGTCGCCGACCCGCACGTTGCCCAGCGCAATGGTCGGCGTATTGATCACCGGTACGGCCTGGTTGATGACCTGCCCCTGGATCGTACCGAGCACGAGGAAGTTGGCCGAACCAACGCCGAGCTCGCCGAGCCCGTTGCTGACACCGTTGACCGCGCCCGCGCTGTAGAAGTTGATTGCGATGGCGCCGTCGATCGTGGCTGCCGAACCGGTGTTGACGTTGACCGTCATGCCGGACGAATTCGTACTGCCGGCCAGCAGATTGGCAATCTGACCCGTGCCGCTGATCAGGTTCGCCCCCGTGCCGCTGCTCGCGCCGAAGCGGGCGTTGAGGTCTTCGACGTAGCCTGCCGCACCCGTTGCAACGTTGCTGATGCTCAGCAGCTGCGAAACAGACTGGCCCACCTGCACCGTGCCGAAGTTGAGGCTCGCGGTATTCAACTGACCCGCGGCCACCTGATACACGTTGCCGCTGACGTTGATCGTCTGCGTGCCCAGAGTCAAGTCAGTCAGGCCGCTGGTGCCGTCCCCGGTGGAAACGAGGTTCACCGAAGCGCTGCCAGTGCGCGCGCCGGCCGTCGCCGTATTCAGGCCCACCACCAGCGCGCTGTTGTTCGTGCTGCCGGCCGCGAGGTTGGTGAAGCTGCCGTTTGCGGAAATTCCTCCTGTGGCCCCACCAATGGAGGCACTGAGCCCTTCCTGGAAGCCGGACGGAGCGATGTTCGTGTTGGTCAAGCCCAGCGCCTGCTGTGCCGTTCCGCCCACACGCACGTTGCCGAGATTCACTGTGGTCGATGCAAACACCGGCTGTGCAACCTGGTAGACATTGCCGGATACATTGATCGTCTGGGAACCGACACTCGTTACGCCGAGGCCACTGGTCCCGGCGCCGTCGGACACGTAGTTCAGCGTTACCGTTCCGCTGCGCGCCCCCGCGGCCGACGTATCGACTCCCACCGCCATCGAGGCATTGCTCGCGCCGCCGGCAAGCAGGCCGATCGACGCGCTGTTGTTCGTCGCATTGCCTGTGTTCGCACCGAAGGTCGCGTTCAGTCCCTCGGTAAAGGCGCCAACGGGCGCCGTGTTCGTCACCGTCAGCGCCTGCGTCGCCGTTCCACCGATGCGCTGGTTGCCCAGCACGACCGGCGCCGGCGTCGCGTTGCCCGCCGCCAGGTTGTAGCCGGTCGCGTTGACCTGCACGATCGCCGGCGCCAGCGCCAGATTGCCCAGCCCGCTGGTGCCGGTGCCGTTACTCGCCAGGTTCAGCGTCACCGTGCCATTCTGGTTGCCCGCACCAATGCCATTCAGCCCGACGCTCACCGCATTGCTGGTACTGCCCGCCGCGAGATTACTGATCGAGCCCGTGCCTGCGCCCCCGCCCGTCGTGCCACCGACCGTGACGTCCAGTCCCTCCTGGAAGCCAGCGGGCG
>DAOMFI010000012.1:34519-40534 GCA_035429725.1 Burkholderiaceae bacterium
CCGCCCGTCGTGCCACCGACCGTGACGTCCAGTCCCTCCTGGAAGCCAGCGGGCGCGATGAGTGTGTTCCCGATCGCAATCGACTGACTCGCGTTGCTGCCGACATGGACGTTGCCGAGGTTAACGACCGTCGAGAGCGCGGGTTGCGCGATCTGATACACGTTTCCGGAGACATTGATGACCTGCGAGCCCACGCCGATCTGGCCGAGACCGCTCGTGCCCGCGCCGTCGGAGACATAGAACAGCGTCACCGTTCCGCTCCGTGCGCCAGCCACCGAGGAGTTCACGCCGACGCTCATCGCCGAGTTGTTGCTCGCGCCGCCGGCAAGCAGGTTGATCGATCCGCCGTTGTGCTGCGCATCGCCGCCCGCCGAAACGAAACTCGCATTGAGACCTTCGGTGAAGAGACCTGCCGGCGCCGTGTTCGTCACCGTCAGTGCCTGCGTTACCGACCCGCCGACGCGCTGGTTGGCCAGCACGACCGGTGTCGGCGTGGCGCTGCCCGCCGCCAGGTTGTAGGCCGCCGCGCCGCCGGCGAGAACGATATTGAGGTTCTGGTCGGCGACGTTGTCGAAGTTGTTCGCAATATGCACAACCTGGCCTGTCAGCGGCGCCAGCGCGCCGGCCGTGGCGGTCGTGAATGTCACGCTGCGGTTGCCGGTGGTGCTGCCGGTGCCAACGGGTCCCCAGTTGGAAGCCGTCACGCCGGAGCCCGAGAGCCGTGCGTCGGTGATATTGCCGCCGTTGACCGTGGTTTGCAGAGCCCCGCTCAGTGCGGGACCGGTCGTGCCGCTGTTGGCGATCGTGTAGTTGAATGTGTTTTCGCCGACACGCACGTTGCCGATCGTCAGCGTTGCATTGCCAGTCGTTCCATTCGTGACGTTGGCACCGTTGATCGCCTGCGCGACATTGCCACCCGCGCGGATCTGCCCCGGGCCGCTGACGTTGGCGCGCGGGTTGTAGCTGTTGCCAATGCCGAAGTTGGCGTTGCTGTAGGCGCCATTTACCGTGATGTTGTTCGCCCCCAGCGCCAGCGTGCCGGTGCCATTGAGCACGAGGTTGTTGACCGTGCCCGCCGCGCCCATGACGATGCTGCCCGCCCCTTCGATGCGTGCGGTGCCGGTGCCGGTGAAGCCGGCATTCGCATTGACCGTGCCGCCGTTGGCGAGAATCGAGCCGCTGTTGTTCACTGCGCTCGCCAGCGTCAGCGCGCTGCCTGAATTCGCCTGCAGCGTGCCCGAATTGACGATCGCGCTGCTCGTCTGGATCGCGATTCCGCTCGGCTGGTTGGCGACGATCAGACCCTGGTTGGTCAGGCCGATCGCGCCGAGGCCGATCTGCCCCGCGCCCTGGATCGTGTGGCCAGCCGCATTCGTCAGCGTGCTGCCGGCGCCGCCGCGAATACGGTTGCCGAGATTGTCGCCCATCGACACCGCGCCGCTGCCCGCCAGGGTCACGTCGCCGCTGACCACGAAGTCCGCGGCCAGGCCGTTCGATGCGAGCGACATCGTGCCGTTGTTGGTGATCGTTCCGATCAGCGTCGTCTGGCTATTCAGGGCACCGACGAACTGGCTGCCGGTCGAGACCGTCACGCCGTTGAGCGTCGAGCTGTCCTGCGTCGCGCCGCCGGCCGGCGTCGTGATGACACCCGTCCCCGAGGTCGTCAGCGTGCCTCCGTTGATCGTCGCGCCGTTGGTCAGCTGCACCGTCGAGTTGTTCTGGGCCTCGAACGTGCCGCCGGTGTTGTTGTAGGCACCGCCGCCGTTGCCCGTCAGGATCAGCGTTGCACCGTTCGTTGCGCGCACCGTGCCGGTGTTGATCATGCCGTTGGCGTTCGGGTCGATCACCATGCCCGCGGCCTGGTTGGCCACGATCAGGCCGGCGTTGGTGAGCGCGATCTGGTCGAGGCCGATCTGTCCGCTGCCGCGGATCGTGTGCCCTGCGCTGTTGATCAGGCGGCTGCTTGCCCCGCCGCGGACGCGGTTGCCCAGGTTGTCGCTGAACGACATGAGACCGCTGCCGGTCAGCGTTACATCGCCGCTGATGACGAAGTCTGCCGCCTGTCCCGTCGAGGTGAGCCCCAGGACGCCGGCGTTGCTGATCGTGCCGACCAGCGTCGTGGCGCTGTTATCGACCCCAAAGAAACGGCTGCCGCTTGAAAGCGTCACTCCGTTGAGCGTGGCTGTCTGCTGCGTCGCGCCGCCGGCGGGAGTCACGACCATCCCGGTACCCGACGTCGTCAATGTGCCGCCTATGATCGTGGCGCCTTCGACCAGGCGTACGAACGACCCGTCCAAGGCTTCGATCGTGCCGCCGGCGTTGTTGAAGGTCCCCCCATTGGACCCGCTGAGCGTCATTGCGGCTCCATTGCTGGCCCGCAGTGTTCCGCTGTTGATCATGCCGTTCGCGTTGGGCGCGATCCCCATTCCGGCGGTCAGGTTCGATTCGATCAGCCCGGCGTTGGTGATGGCAATCTGGTCGATGCCGATCTGACCCGAACCCTGGATCGTGTGCCCTGCGCTGTTGATCAGCCGGCTGCTCGCGCCGCCGCGGATGCGATTGCCGAGACTGTCGCTGAATTGCATGACGCCGCCGCCGGTGAGCGTGACGTCGCCACTGATCACGAAGTCGGCGGCCTGGCCTGTCGAGGCCAGCGATATCGTGCCGTTGTTGGTGAGCGCGCCCCTCAGCGTCGTCGCGCTGTTGTCGACGCCGACGAACCGGCTGCCGGCCGACACCGTCACGCCATCGAGCGTCGCGGTTTCCTGCACCGCGCCGCCCACCGGCGTCGTGATGATGCCGGTGCCCGAGGTCGTCAGCGTGCCGCCCGTGATCACCGCGCCGTTGATCAGCCGCACCGTCGAGCCGTTCTGCGCCTCGATCGTGCCCAGCGTGTTATCGAAGCTGCCGCCGCCGTTGCCGGTCAGGGAGAGCGTCCCGCCATTGGTTGCGCGCAGCGTGCCGCTGTTGATCATGCCGCTGGCGTTGGGGTCGACGACCATCGCCGTCGGCAGGTTGGCCGCGATCAGCCCCAAGTTGGTGATGGCGATTGTGCTGTCGCCGACTTGCCCGGCGCCCTGGATCGTATGCCCCGAGTCGTTGATCAGCCGACCGCCCGCACCGCCGCGGATGCGATTGCCGGCGTTGTCACCCATCGTCACCACACCACTGCCGGTCAACGTCACGTCGCCGCTGATGAAGAAGTCCGCTGCCAGGTTATTCGACGTCAACGACATCGTGCCGTTGTTGGTGATCGTCCCCAATAGCGTCGTCTGGCTGTTGAAGGCGCCGATGAACTGACTGCCGCTCGCGATCGTCACGCCGTCGAGCGTCGCGACCTGCTGTGAGGCGCCGCCGCTCGGCGTCGTGATGACGCCGGTCCCTGAGGTCAAGAGCGTCCCGCCGGTGACGACGGCGCCATTGATCAGGCGCACAGTCGAGCCCGCCTGCGCCTCGATCGTGCCACCGGTGTTCGTGAAGGTGCCGCCGCCGTTGCCGGTGAGATCTAGCGTTGCACCGTTGGCCGCCCGCACCGTGCCGGTGTTGATCATGCCGGTGGCATTGGGATCGATCGTCATGCCCGCGGGCTGGTCGGCAATGATCAGTCCGGAGTTGGTGATCGCGATCTGCTGCCCGCCGATCTGGCCGCCGCCCTGGATTGTGTGGCCGACAGTGTTGATCAACCGGCTGCCCGCGCCGCCAACGATGCGGTTGTTGATGTTGTTGCCCATCAACACTGAGCCGCTGCCGGTCAGCGTGACGTTGCCGCTCATGACGAGATCCGTGGTATTGCCGCCGGAGCTCAGCGTGATCGTTCCGCCGTTCGCGATCGTGCCGATCAACGTCGTCGAGCTGGCGTTGCTGCCGATGTACTGGGCGCCGGTCGACAGCGTGACGCCGTTGAGCGTTGCACTCGTGCCAACCGCCGTCAGGATCGCCCCGCTGCTGGCCGTGCTCAGCGTGCCGCCATTGATCACGGTGCCGTTGCTGAGATTGATCCGCCCGCCGTTGATGGCGGACAACGTGCCGCCGGTGTTGTTCAGCGCGCTGTTGAGCAGATTGAGGGTGCCGTTATTGGCCTGCAGCGTGCCGGTGTTGATCGAGCCGAGACCACCTGACGAGATGTTCAGTGTCGAAGCGTTGGTGACGTCGACCGTCTCCGCGTTGTTGATCGTGCGGATTGTCGACGTGCCAATGCGATGCGTGATGATCCGCACCACGGCTCCGCCGACGTTGATCGTGACGTCGTCACCCGCGCCGGGCAGCGAAGGGTTGCTGCTCCAGTTCGCAGGGATGTCCCAGAAGCCGTCCTCGTCTGGGAGCCAGTTGATCGCGGCACCAAACGTCGCGCCAGGAATGACGACGAGCGCCAGAATCGCGGCCACGCTCGCGCTTCGTGCGTTGCATGCACGTAGCAGATTCGATTTCATGGAGGTCCCTCTCCGCCGGCAGAGCTTCAGTCAAAGCGCTGCATCACCCATGCCAGAAATCGCGCGCTTTGCCTCTGATAGCGCAGCTCCACACAGGCCAAAACGCCGCAAGCAGCCGACGAAACGAGATTCAATCTCACTTCGGAACAAACACGACGGAATGCACTGCAAGTGCGACAAGTACTTAGCCGTGATCACTTACTGCTGATCGCGCCGCTGCAGCTGGAATTGCGGACGTGACCGCGATACCGCGGGGCGGCGCGCCGTAAACACCACCGTTGACTTCAATCAAAGGCCGCATAGCGCGCACTCGCGAACTCGCGAGAGGAACAGATAGCGGTGTAAAGCAAAGCGACACCTGCCGGCAGGTTTCGCTGCACTGACTGCACGGTGCAGGACTGCGCTTCGGTCTGGGACTGAAACCACTGGTTCGCGAGCGGCGCAGCACTGCCCGCGACGAAAGAACTTCAGTTTGCGCGCAGCTTTAGCGTCGGCGCTGGCCGCCGGAGGGAGAAATTTCGACCGTCGAGCAGCCCGCGCCCGGCCGCCGAGATTGATTTACATGTAAGGAAAGCCGACGACGATCCCGATTACGACGCCAGACACTTTCTCTCGACTGAGCAGTGCTGGACGTGGCATCGCTACTTCTTGGCTTCGGCGCCGCTGCTGGCCGGCTGGCTGTCAGGATTGATCGTGATTCCACGACGGCGCAGCTCGGCGACGATCGCCTGGGCATTGGCGTTGCCGGCATCCGCTAGGCGCTGCGTATCTGCGGCGATGCCATCGAGTTGCGCGCGCAGTTTGACGGCGTTTTGCACCAGGGTTTCCTGGTTGGCGTGGAGCTTCTTCAACGCCTCGTGCTCCCGCGCCAGCTGATAGGACTGAAATCCGCTCCACGACGCGATCGCGACGCCGATGATGAGCAACGGCCAGAAGGCGCTGTGGGCCGAAGAAGTGCGCGGTTCCATTTCGTCCATGGTCGGCCTCACTTGCGGGCGGTGCGGGCACTTGCGCCCGGATCAGTCGGGCTCGGGTTCTGCTGGGCGGTCGGGGTCACGGAGAACGTGATCCCCTGCCGCGCGAGCACGGCCCCGAGCGCCGCGTCGTTGTTGCGGGCCGACAGCTCGGCAATGCCGCGGATCAGTTGCTGATAGAGGCCCTCGAGCTGCGCAGTCTGCTGGACATAGAGCTGACGGTCGTTGATTTCCTGCTGCTGCACACGATTGCGCGAAAACAGCGTCATGTTGGCGATCACGAGCGCCAGTGAGACCGCGGCAAGCAGGACCACCACGTTGAACTGCCAACGACTGAGCATTACGCCTCCCTACACGACCCGTTCGCCGCTGTGCGCAACGGGCCGAGTCTAGGAGGCATCGAGCACCGCACTCTTGACCACGCGCAACCGCTTCCGCCGGCCTCGCGCCTGCCGCCCCAGCGCCGAATCAAGCGCGAACCGGAACCCTGACAGGCGCCAGTTCATGGGTCGGCTCATAGGCCTCATCACGCGCGGCGGTAGACATCCCCGCCGCCGCGCACGAACTCGACCGCCTTCTCCTCCATGCCTCGGGCCAGCGCTGCCTCGGCC
>DAOMFI010000013.1:0-14362 GCA_035429725.1 Burkholderiaceae bacterium
GCACCTTCTGGTAATCGCGGCGCGCGGCCGGGTCCTCGACGATCGAGGCCCAGGCGTCGACGGGCGACTTCGCGACTTTCACCGCGGCGCGCCAGCGCTCGAGCAGCCGCCCGCGCACCATCGGGTACTTCAGCCGATTGGCGCTGTACAGGTACCAGGAATACGAGGCGCCGCGGGCGCAGCCGCGCGGCTCGTGGTTCGGCAGATCAGCGCGCGTGCGCGGATAGTCGGTCTGCTGCGTCTCCCAGGTGACGATGCCGCCCTTGACGTAGATCTTCCACGAGCACGAGCCCGTGCAGTTGACGCCGTGGGTGGAGCGCACGATCTTGTCGTGCGACCAGCGGTTGCGGTAGGCGTCTTCCCAGGTGCGGTCTTCGCCGGTCGCAACGCCGTGGCCGTTGGCGAATTCCTCCTTCGGCAGCGTGAAGTGCGTCAGGCGATCGAGAAAGTGACTCATGTGTATCTCCGCAGCAGTGGAATCAGGGGTTCTTCACATACGCATTGCGACGCAGGTAGAACCACCAGTTCAGGATCAGGCACAGCGCATAGAAGATTGCAAAGCCGTACATCGCGTACTGCGGCGTGCCGGCCCGGATCTGTTCACCGATGACGATCGGTGCGATGAACGAGCCGTAGGCCGCAATCGCCGACGTCCATCCCAGCACCGGCCCCGCCTGCACGCGGTCGAAGATCACGCCGACCGTGCGGAAGGTCGAGCCATTGCCGATGCCACTGGCGGCGAAGAGAACGATGAAGAGGCCGATGAACGGGAGGAAGTACTGCTCGGGCGTGGCCGAGGCATACGCCAGCATCATCACGTAGCCCACCGCAGCGGACGCCACGACCATGACGACCGAGATGATCTGCGTGACGATCGAGCCGCCGACCTTGTCGGAGATCCAGCCACCCACGGGCCGGATCAGCGCGCCGACGAAGGGACCGATCCACGCGTACGTCAGGGCGGATGGTGCATTCGGATTCGGCAGGTGCTTGAGCACGCCGTCGGGGCCGAGCACGTGGCTCTGGCCGAAGATCACGTTGATCGACAGCGGCAGCGCGTTGGAAAAGCCGATGAAGGAGCCGAATGTGACGATGTACAGCAACGTCATCGACCAGGTGTGCTTGTCCTTGAAGATCTCGAACTGTTTCTTCAGGTTCGGCTTCATGTCGCCGAAGGCCACCAGCTTCATCGCCAGCAGCGTGGCGATGATGATCAGCGGCATCGCCACCCACATGTTCAGCAGGCCGAGGCCAGTTGAAGGCAGATACAGGTACAGGCCGATCGCGGCGGTGACCAGTGCGACGCCGTAGAGCAGCAGGATCTTGCCCAGCGCGGCCGCGGTCGAGCCGATGTTGGGAGAGATCGTCAGCAGGTTGTTCATGCCGAACCAGCCGACGAAGGCGAGCGGCACCAGCAGCACCAGCCAGATGTAGCCGGCATTCTGGATATAGGTCGGTGTGCCGGCCGGGATCTTGCCGATCAGCGTGCCCGAGGGCTTCACCAGAGTCATCGGGTCGCCGCCGAGGGTCATGAACACTGCGGTGGTCATCACGAGCGGAATCAGGATCTGCATCGTCGTGACGCCGAAATTGCCGAGCCCCGCATTGATGCCGAGCGCCGTGCCCTGCAGCCGTTTGGGGAAGAACGTATTGATGTTCGACATCGAGCAGGCGAAGTTGCCGCCGCCGATCCCGCTCAGCAGCGCCATGAACTGGAACACCCACAGCGGCGTCGCCTTGTCGGTGAGCGCGATCCCGGTGCCCAGCGCCGGGATCATCAGCAACGCCGTGGTCAGCCAGATCGTGTTGCGGCCGCCGGAGAGGCGGATGAAGAACGAGGCGGGGATGCGAAGGGTCGCACCTGAGAGTCCCGAGATCGCCGCCAGCGTGAAAAGCTGCTGCTGGGTGAACGGGAACCCGAGGTTCGCCATCTGCACCGTGATGATTCCCCACATCAGCCAGACCGCGAAGCCGCACAACAGGCTCGGCACGCTGATCCACAGGTTCCGGTTGGCGATCTTCTTGCCGGTGGACTCCCAGAATTCGTTGTCCTCGGGTCGCCAGTCGACGATATCGACCGAACTGGTGGTCCGCGGTGCGGCTCCGGCGGGTTGGACGGCTGCCATGGTGAGCTCCCTTGCTCGTTCTCTGCGTATGCGGGTCAGGCGGCGGGTTTCGGTGCGTTGCGCGCTACATCGCGCGTGTTGGCTTCAGCGCGATACATCCAGATTCGTGGCCGACCACTGCTGGGTCTTCAAGCTGGCCTCCAATCTCACCGCGTTCCTTGCCACTGCCGTCTCTGGTCCTTCCACGACGCGTCCTGCGCCGGCAGCCAGCAAACTAGGCGCGCGGTATGGTCTTTCCGTGATGCACGTCAAGGCGGACCGCCGGTCGCTCCCTCAGAGGAACGGCGCGCTACCTCGACCGGGGTAAGACCACTACCCCGGCACGGCGCGACCCTGTCGCCGGCAGGGGCAGAGGGCGGATTGACGCGGGTCAGTGTTCGGCAGCAGCGGCCGGCTACTGTGCGCCGACAATGGCGCAGATGAACGGGTTTTCCTGGTTGCGACGGCTGTGGTCCGGCTCGACACTCGTGCGAGTCGGCGTCGTGCTGTCGGTCGTTGCTCTGCTGTCGCTGTCCGTCATCGTCGCCGCGACGATCTTTGCGGAGCAGTCCACTGGCAAGGCGAGCGCCATCAACATCGCCGGGTCGCTGCGCATGCAGTCCTACGCCCTGTCGACGCGCGTGGCCGACACGCGCGGAACCGCCGCGGACCGGCACGAGGCGGCCGAGGCGGCGATTGTCGAATTCGAGCGCCGCCTGAAGAGCCCGTCGCTGATGACCGGAATCCCGCAGGACGGGTCCAATCCGGTGCACCGCATCTATTCGAGCATCGTCCACGACTGGGAGACGCGGATCAAACCGCTTGCGCGCATGGCCATCGAGAACGAGGCGGATCGCGCCGAGTTCCTTGCCGAGGTCCACCCGTTCGTGGCGAAGGTGGACATCCTGGTGCGCCAGATCGAGACCGATCTCGAAAGCCGCATTCAGCTGCTGCGGCTGGTGCTCGGCGTTGGCTTTTTCGTGATGATGATGCTGGTCGTGTCGGCACTCTTCCTGCTCAACGTCGAGGTGTTCCAGCCCATTGCGAGGCTGGCGGAGGTAGCGAAGCAGGTTCGTACCGGCAATTTCACGGTGCGTGCCGAGAGCACCGGGGCGGACGAGATCGGCCAGCTGGGCCAGGCTTTCAATTTCATGGTGGACGACCTGGCGCGCCTCTACGGCTCTCTTGAGAAGCAGGTGGCCGAAAAGACGCTTGACCTGGAGCGGCGCAACGAATCCCTGGGGCTGCTGTACGAGGCCACGCGGACGCTCGCCGAAAAGCCGCTGGATTCGGCTTCGCTCACGCGCGTGCTCGAACTCATCCGCAAGGTGCTCGGCGTGGAGAGCGGCGTCATATGCTCGATCCATGCCGGCGCCGAACGCGGACTGCCTCTGGCGCAGGACGAAGGCGTGATCAAGGCGTGCATGGGACGTAACTGCGACGTGTGTGCGGGCGAGGGCGGTGTCACCTGGCGAGCGGAGCCAGGCCCGACCGGCGATCGGCGCGTGATCGGCATCCCGTTGGTCGAAGGAGGCGTGCGCTATGGCGTCATGCCGCTGGTGTTGCCGCCGAACAAGGGGCTGGAGGTCTGGCAGATGGAGCTCGCCGAGACTCTGGGCCGACACATCGGAGCCGCGCTCGCCGCGGTCGAGCGGCGCGAGGAGCACCGGCGGCTCGGGGTCCTTGAGGAACGCGCAGCGATCGCGCGTGAACTGCATGACTCGCTGGCGCAGTCGCTTTCCTATACGAAGATCCAGATCGCACGGCTGGCAGCCACGCTCGAACGCGAGGGCGGAGGCCGATTGGCGAGCGGTGTGCTGGCCGAACTGCGTGAAGGCGTGGCCGGCGCCTACCGCCAGCTGCGCGAGTTGCTGACGACGTTCCGGCTCGGGCTCGGCGAGGAAGGCATTGCGGGTGCCCTGCGCGACACGGTGGCCGAGTTCGAGCGGCGTTCGGGCGTCCATGCCGCATTGGTCAACGAACTGCTGCGGGTCGAGCTTTCGGCCAACGAGCAGGTGCACGTGCTGCAGGTCGTGCGGGAGGCGCTGACGAACATCGAGCACCATGCGCATGCGCGCAATGCCTGGGTGGCCCTGCGGCGCGGTGGCGACGGGACGATCGAGGTCTCGATCGAGGACGACGGCGTGGGCATCGGTGAGCTGCGCTCGCCCCATGGCCACTTCGGCCTGGCGATCATGCGCGACCGCGCGGCGCTCGTCGCGGGTCAGCTCGACATCGAAGCGCGCGAACCCGTGGGCACCCGGGTGCGGCTGCGCTTCAGGCCACAGACCACGTTTGCCGCGGCGTCGACGCTGCCAATCGAAACGAAGGAAGTGACGAACGTATGAGTGAAGCGCGGCACACGATACTGGTGGTCGACGATCACCCGCTGTTCCGTAAGGGGGTCGTGCAGCTGCTCGCGCTGGACCCGACGCTGGACGTCGTCGGCGAGGCCGGAGACTACGCGTCCGCCGTGAAGCTGGCGTCGGAGAAGGAGCCCGATCTCACGCTGCTCGATCTCAACCTCAAGGGCAGCGGCGGCCTCGAGATCCTGTCGGCGTTGAAGGAAGAAGACCCGTCACGGCGCGTGGTCATGCTGACGGTGTCCGACGCGCCCGAGGATCTGATGGCGGCGATCCGCGCTGGCGCCGACGGCTATCTGTTGAAGGACACAGAGCCGGAAGAACTGCTCGAGCGCGTTCGTGGTGCACTCGAAGGACGTACGGTCATCAGTGACGCGCTGACGGCCGCGCTTGCCGGAGCATTGCGCGATGACGTGCGCGGAGAGCGGCGCGATGTGCGCGACCTTACTGACCGCGAACTGGCTGTGCTGCGCTGCGTGGCCGGCGGCCAGAGCAACAAGGTCATCGCGCGCAACCTTTCGATCACCGAAGGCACCGTCAAGGTGCACGTCAAGCACCTGCTGAAGAAGCTCGGATTCCGCTCGCGGGTCGAAGCCGCGGTGTGGGCGTCGCAGCAGGGACTTCGGACTCTGCCGTAGCGCCGCAGGTGCGCTGCGAGCCGCGGGGCCCGTCATCACCGGCGGGTCCGTACCGACAAGCGGCGCTTAGCACTCGAACCGGCCGAGTGCTTTGCAATTTTCCGTCCGATTTGCAACATTTCTGGCAAGGGACTTGCTTATTGATTGATCGAACACCCGCGCGATAGCGTTACATCACCTGGGCTGAAACGTGACCCAAGACCGGAGGGCTGCATGAGCGTACCTGCCACGATCCCGTCACCTATCTCGATAGCCGGTTTCAAGGATGTCTATCAGATCCCGCGCGTCGAGGAAGCGCTGTCGGACCTGCAGGACCTCGGCAACGGCGCCAACGAGGCGTTGCGCGCAACCTACGTCAAGATGATCCGAACCGGTGGCCAGCGCTTTGTCATCAAGCCCTCCGCGCTGCCCGACATCGACAGCCTCATCGAGGAACTGCCTAACTTCGAAGAGCCGCTCGAAGACATCCGCAAGCAACTGGCGCTCTGCCTGTCGTCGGACGATCCGCTCGAACTGGAGCCGATGCTGCTGCTCGGCGACCCGGGCATCGGCAAGACGCACTTTGCGCGGCGGCTGTCGAAACTGCTGGGCACCGGCTACAACTTCATCGGCATGAGCTCGCTGACGGCAGGGTGGATTCTTTCCGGCGCTTCGGCGCAGTGGAAGAACGCCAAGCCGGGCAAGGTGTTCGACGCGCTCGTCAACGGCGACTATGCGAACCCGGTCATCGTTGTCGACGAAATCGACAAGGCAAGCGGCGACAGCCAGTACGACCCACTGGGTAGCCTGTACACGCTGCTAGAGCATGACACCGCTTGCGACTTTGTCGACGAGTTCGCCGAGGTGCCGATCGATGCTTCCGAGGTCGTCTGGATCGCCACCGCGAACGACGCCCGCGGTATCCCTGAGCCGATCCTCAACCGCATGAATGTCTATGCGATCGAGGCGCCGGACCTCGAGGGTTCGCGCCGCATCGCGCACAGCATTTACGAAGAACTGCGCGCCGAACACGCCTGGGGCCGTGCATTCCCGCCCTGTCTGGGGGCGGACAGTCTCGATCGTCTGGCGCGTCTGAAGCCGCGCGAGATGCGGCGCGTCATGCTGGCGGCCTTCGGCAATGCCAAGCTGGACGGGCGCAACGAAGTGCTGCCCGACGACATCGTCGAGGACCGCGTCGCCAAGAAGGCGCGCATCGGTTTCTGAGCATTCTGCGGTGCCGCTGGACGGCGGCGCCTGCGGCAAATTGCCTTGCGGCCTTGCAATTTCGGGAGGGCACCATGGGCCTGCGCTTTATCAGGATTGCGGTGGTGTATCTGTTCTTCGGAGCCTTGCTTGGCTTCGTGATGGGCATCTCGGGCAAGTTCACGCTGGCGCCGGTGCATGCGCATCTGGTGCTGCTGGGTTGGGCTTCGCTGGCGCTGGCCGGGCTCGTGTACCACGCCTATCCGGCAGCATCGACCACGCGCCTGGCGCGCTGGCACTTCTGGCTGCACAACCTCGGACTGCCGCTGTTCATGGGTGGACTCGCGCTGATGCTGAGCGGCACCGAAGCGGCGTTCCCGTTGACGGCAGGCGGCGCCTCGGGAGTGCTGGTTGGCCTGGGACTGTTCGCACTGAACGTGTTGCTGAACATCAAGCCCGGGACGGCGACGCACGCCTGAGCGGCGCGCAGACAGGAGCGGGACTCCTGCCGACCGCTACTTCGTCGCCGGCGCGGCCTTCGAACTGTGCTCGGCAGCGACCTGCTTGTAGACCGGTCCCCAAAGGGGATGGCCCACTTCCGCATCGGTGAGCCTGAAGGTCGGGTCCGCGATAAACGCCGCCCGGAAAGCCTGTTCGCAGTCGGACGGCCGGCTGTAGGCGCACGCGATGAAGGCGAGATGCTTCTGCGCCACCGCGACGTCATTGCGGTCCTTCAGCCCATCCGCCAGCGCCCGCTTGAGCAGCAACTCGGCGCGCTCGTACTGGCCTTCTTCGTAATAGCGCAGTCCGTTGATGAAGGCACGTTCGGCGGGTTGGTCGTAGAGCCTGGCGATGCTGATCGTCGCGGGCGGAGGCGCCGGTGGCGGCGGCGTCGGCGCGAAGATCGCGCAGCCGCTCAGCGCGAACGCCGCAAACCCAGGCGCGCTTCGTATCCACGCGGAGCGTCGCCGCATCGTCATTGGAAGCGGTGCCGGATGCGTTGCGGCTGGTCGGGGGTGACGTCGACCTGGGCCACGTAGGGTGTCTGTTCGCCGTTACGGATCTCGATCAGGTAGCGGCCAGCGGGCAAGGTGAGTTCCGTCAGCGGTGGCGTCGTGCCACGTGACTCGCCGTTGACGAACACGGTGCCCCACGGAGCGACCGCCAGCGCCACGACACCTTGCGCGGTGACTGGTGCTACGGCGCTGCGGCGCGCTGCCGGCGCGCGGGGAGCTTCCGCCGCGCGCTCGCCGGATTCGCTGGCAACTGGGGTGGCTGCCTCAGCCGGAAGGGCAGGCGCGCTGGCGCCACGGCCGGACGCCTCGGTTGGCGACAGCGGCGCAAAGCGGACGCCCGAAACCGACGCGCTGCTCCCGCTCGGCGGCGCCGGCGGCGGGGGCGCTTGCTTCGGTTCGAGCGGACCACGCAGTGCGATACCGCCGATGACGACAATCGCCGTCAGCCCGACCAGGCCGGCAATGATGTTCGTACGCCGCGAGCTGCGGGCGCGCACCGGTTCCGCGCGAGCGGGCACCGCGGCCAGCGTGGCCACCGTGAGGGTCGTCGGCTTCTTCGGCATCACGGCCAGTCGGGCGGGCATGCCGGTGATCGTGGCCGAGTTGGGCAGCGGCATGTCGCCGCGATTGCCCCACAGGAACGTCGTGAGGGCGTTGCGAACCTGCCCGGCCGTGGCGAACACGCGCGTTCCACCGAGTTCCAGCGCCTGTTCCGCGATCTCCGCAAGTGCCAGCGGGGCGTTGGGCTTCAGTTGCAGCACGGGGCTCTCCGCGCCTTTGTTCGGCGCGCGCAGGACCTTGACGTCGGGCCGTGTGCCCGTCAGCAGCAGAAAAAGCAGCGCGCCGAGTGCCCGCACGTCCTTGCGGCGTGCCTCGCCGGACAGTTCGTTGCCGAAATACGGCAGCAGTCGGTCGGTGCCGTGCAGTTCGAAGTCGCCGGTGCTGCCGCTGTCGATCCAGCCGCCGAATCCCATGACTTTCGGCAGCCGCTCGGGGCCCTGCAGGTAGATCCGGGACGGCGACAGGTGCCCGTGCGGTATGCCCTTCGCGTGCGCGAACTCCACGGCGTCGGCCACCCGGGCGACAATGTCTGCCGCCTGCAGAAAGCCCGGCCGGTAGCCCTCGGCAAGGAGTTCGTCGAGCAGCTTGCCGTCGACCTTCTCGAGCGCGATGTAGCCAATGCGATTGACGTGACCGGCATCGAACACGGTCACGATATGGGGATGATGCAGTCGGCCCGCCGCCTGGGCCTGGCGCATGAAAGCCTGCTCGATGCGCTCGTGGGCCGCGCGGTCCTGCGCCTGGGTGGGATGCAGCTGCACCGACTTGACGATCAACTCGCGGTTCAGCACCGGGTCGAACGCCAGGTAGACGGTCGTGTAGCGGTCGCGTCGCAGTTCGCGCAGCACCGAATAACGACCGACCAGCTTGACGTTGGGTGACGGGGTCGGTGCCTTCGGTGCGACGGCGTGTGACATCGGTTGTGCGGATCTCGTGCGGGCCAGCGGCGACAGCCACTGGCCGGCGCGAGTCCGCAGCGCGAATTATGGCCCGATGAGGCTAGCCGATGCGTCGGCGCGGCTCAAGCCGCGGAAAGCCTGAAAAGGGGGCCGAAGGACACGCGTATGACCGCAACCCGCGGCGGCCGAAAACGGTTGCCTAGAACCGGTGCTGCAGCGAAATCGTTTCGCCGGAACGGAGCTCGATGCGAACCACGAACGGCGGTGCCGAACCGTTGCGCACTTCGATCGTGTGTGGACCCGGCGGCAGGGTGAGTTGCGTGAGCGGTGGTGAGACGCCGCGTGCGGCGCCATCGACGTAGACCTCGCCCCAGGGCGCCACGGCCAGATGCACCACACCATCGCGGACCGGCACCGCGGTCGAGGCAGCTTCAGTCCGCCGCCGGGGCGCCTTGGTCTCGGCGGGCTTCGGTTCTTCGACGGCCGGCACCTCGGCCTTCGGCTCCTCTACCGGCGGAGGCGCTGGCGCCGGAGTGACCGGCACGGGCTCGATGGCGACCGGAGGCGGCGCAGGAGGCGGCCTAAGGGCAACAAAGACGATCAGCGCGGCGGCCACGACGACCACGCCTCCGACCAGCGCCTTGGTCGAAGTGCGTGACCATGCACTCGGCGCCGGCACCTCGGTCGGACGGGCCGCCACCGAGACTTCGGCAAGGGTCGCGCGTGACCCCTCGACGAAATCGGCCAGGGCATTGCGGAAGTCAGAGGCGCGCTGATATCGCTGCGCGGGGTCGCGCTCCATCGCCTTGCGCACGATTGCGACCAGCGGCGCCGGGGTCTCAGGCCGGACCTTGTCCACCGCACGCGGACGCGCCGCAATGACCTGGTCGAGCGTTTCGTCGATCGTGCGGCCGTCAAACGCGCGGCGGCCGGCGAGCAGTTCGTAAAGGATCGTGCCGAGCGAGAAGATATCGCTGCGTGCGTCGAGCGGTTCGCCCTTGGCCTGCTCGGGCGACATGTAGTTCGGCGTCCCGACGAGCTGGCGCGTGCCGGAATCGCGGGCCTCGCGCGGCACCGGTGCCAGCGCCGTTCCGAAGTCCAGAAGCTTGGGCTTGAGGTCGCGCGAGAGGAAGATGTTCGAAGGCTTGATGTCACGGTGGACCAGCCCGCGCTTGTTGGCATAGTGGATCGCATCGGCGAGCCGCATCATCATCGAGGCGGCCTGGCGCGGGCTCATGCGGTTGCCGCCGGCCAGGTACTCGTGCAGGTCCTGGCCGTGCAGGCGTTCCATCGCGATGTACGCGAAGGCATCGGTCTTGCCGGCGTCGTAGATCGTGACAATGCTCGGATGGCTCATGCCACCGGCCGACTTCGCCTCGCGCAGGAAGTTGGCCTCGATCTGGGTACGGAACTGCGCCTCGCGCGCGAGCGGAATGACCTTGATCGCGACTTCGCGCGCCAGGACCGGATCCTGCGCCGCCCAGACGACGCCATAGGAGCCCCGTCCGATCTCGTTCAGGATCGTGAAGCGCCCGATCGTCTTCGGCATCGGCACGGGCGCATCGCCCGTGGCGAGCTGGGGCTCGGTGGCGGTCATCGGCTCTGACATCGGGGACGGATTATCGCACCCGCACACCCGTCCGATCGCCGGAATTGACGCTGACCTGGCCATGACGACCCGGGGCCCGCTGTAGCGGTGCGGCAAGCCGCGGGTGCCCGCCGGCACGAAGCCCGGTCAGCGCGAGAAAATGATGCGCTCGTTGCGCAGCAGGCGGGCCTGCAGCAGCAGGGCAGCGGCGGTCAGGGCCAGAGCGATGACGCCGGGGACCAGGATATCGACCGGTCCGACCACTTCGCCGCGCAGCGCCCGCATCAGCACGGTTTGCTGCGCCAGTGCCGGCACGGCGAGCTGCCAGGGGGCATCGCGGATCGTCAGGAAAAGCGGCAGGATCGGCACGAAGTTGACGATCATCGTGATGTAGCTCGCGTACGTCTGCGCCTCCTTGTGGCTGCGCCCATATGTCGCGGCCAGCATGTTGAGCGCGCCCACCATGGCCGAAAATGGCAAGAGCAGGGCGAGGAAGAGCACCACTTCGGGAACGCCGAACTGCATCAGCGCGGAAAGATTCTCGCTGCGCACGAACTGCATCGCCGCTGTAAATCCGGCCAGAGTCAGCACGACCACAGCGGCCGAACAGGCCGCCGCCACCGCCCACTTGCCGAGCACGATCGAGCCAGTAGTCACCGGGTTCATCAACAACGGCTCCAGCGAGCCGCGCTCACGCTCGCCGGCGGTGACGTCGATCGCCACGCTGATCGCGCCGACGACCGCGCCGACCAGCGCCAGCCACGGTACGAGGAACAGCAGTTGAGCGCCGCGGGCGCGGCTGCCCGCGAGATTGACTTCTTCGATCTCGATTGGCTGCAGCACCTGCGGGCTGACTCCGCGCGCCAGCAGCCGCTGGCTGCCGAGTTCCCGGCTGTACCCGCGCAGCAATGCCGTCGTCGTGCGGACCGCCGCCTGGGCGCGGCTGGCCGTTTCGTCGAGGACGACTTCGATGCGTACGGTCTCGCCCTTCGCCTGGCGCTGTTCGAAATCCGGCGGGATGACAACGACCGCGTTCTGCAGCCGGCCGGAGCGCAACTGCTCGCGGTAGTCGGGAGGTGCGTCGGTGATCGTCGCGCCCTGGCGCTGCAGGAAGTTCACCAGGGCCGGCGCTGCCGCGGCATTGGCCACGACGACTTCGCGACGGGCCGCGCTCTCTTCAGCGCTCGACACGAAGCTCGCGATCAGCAGCAGCGACACCGGGCCCGCCAGCAGCGAACTCAGCAGCACGACGAACCAGGTGCGGCGGTCGCGCAGGGCGTCGACCAGTTCCTTGCGGAAGACGATCCAGGCGGCGTTCATCGTGCCGCCACCTCGGCCGCGTCATACGCGAGCGCGACGAATGCGTCCTCCAGGGACGATGCACCCGCACGCTGCCGGATCTCGGCGGCGGTTCCGTGTGCGACGCTGCGGCCATGGGCCACGATCACCAGACGGTCCGCGAGCTGTTCGACCTCCTGCATGATGTGGGACGAGAGCACGATGCACTTCCCCTGCGTGCGCAGGTGGCCCAGGAGCCGGCGCAGCGCGCGCGTCGACAGCACGTCGAGCCCGTTGGTCGGCTCATCGAGCATCAGGTGCTGGGGGTCGTGGATCAGCGCACGGGCCAGCGCGACCTTCATGCGCTCGCCGGTACTGAAGCCCTCGGTACGGCGGTCCAGCAGCGCGCCCATGTCGAGCAGGTCGGCCAGTGCCTTCAGCCGCTGCTCAAATGCCGGCTTCGGAACGCCGCGCAGGTCCGCGTAGTACGCGATGTTCTCCCGCGCGGTGAGGCGGGCGTACAGTCCGCGCGCGTCCGACAGCATGCCGAGCTGCGCCCGAACGGCGCGCGGCTCGACGCGCGCGTCGATGCCACCGACCCTGGCCACGCCTGCATCGGCGGCGACCAGCGTGCCGACGATCCGCAAGGTCGTGGTCTTGCCGGCCCCATTCGGGCCGAGCAGGGCCGTGATCGTGCCGTCGGGCGCATCGAAGCTGACGTCGCTGACGGCAGTGATCTGCGTGCGCCGCCCTTCCACGCGCGCGGTGAACGACTTCGCCAGATTGCGGACTTCGATCACCGCGCACCCCGGGCGGGATCGATTTCGATCGGCGCGAAAAAGCGCGCGGCCGGCACCTGCTCGAGGCAGGCGAAGTCCAGGTCGCCAAAGTCACCATCGCGAATGAAGCGCGTGATGAGGCGCGGCGCGCAGGACTGGCCGGTGATGCCGTGACCGAGGTTCGGCGCGACGACATGGCGCGCGCGGCCCAGTCGTTCCGCAACCGTGGCGCCATGGCGCGGTGGCGTGGCCGGATCGAGTCCGCCGGAGAGCACAAGGACAGGCACATCCACCCGTCCGATGTCGTAGAAGGCGTCAGGAACGGGCCGCGTGGGCACGGCGGGACAGGCGCTCGCGTACAGGTCCACGAAACTGGTGCCGAAGCGTGTTGCCGCGGCTTCCGCGCGGCGTGCCGCGGTCACGCGCGGCATGTCTTCCGCGCAGATGACGGCGAAGTGCATGCCGACGGCGAAGTTCTCGGTCATGCGCGTACCGACGGCCGTCGAGAGCGCGACCAGCGCCGCGAAGTCACCACCGCCTGCTTCGGCCAGCGCAAACGGCAGCACGGCCGCCAGTGAGGGTACGTAAAGTGGCACGCGCAGCAGCGAGCCCAGCAGGCGCCGGTCGACGCGCAGCACCTGTGTCCCGCCGCTGAGCGGATGCGGGACCGTGACGTCGAATCCGGCGTCGGCCCGTTGCAGCAGCCGCTCGATGCGTGCGGCGAAGTCGGGGTAGCGCGCACGACAGTCGTCGTCGGCCTGGCAGACCTTGACGAGTTGCGCGAGGGCGGCGTCGGCATCGACGGCAAACGCGGCCGGAAGAACCATGTCGGGCGGCGCTACGCCGTCGAGCACAGCGGTGCGCACGTGTTGCGGGAACTGGCGCAGGTACTCGAGTGCGGCGCGCGTGCCGTACGAAGCGCCCCACAGGTTGATCCGCTCGGCGCCGAGCTTGCGCCGGACCGCGTCGAAATCGCGCACCGCGATCCAGGTCGCGAACTGCCGCGTATCGGCCTTGAGTCCACGCAGGCAACCCTGCACCTGCTCGAGTTGCTGCGAGGGGTCGAGCGTGGCCGCCAGCGACGTTGACGCTTCCGGGCAATCCAGCGGATTCGACCGCCCGGTGCCACGCTGGTCGATGAATACGATGTCACGGCGCGCGTTGAGTTCGGCGAAGATCGGCATGACGGCGCCCGCGACTCGCGTTGCAGACTGTCCCGGTCCGCCCGCCAGCACGAAGACCGGGTCCGGGCGGGCGTTGCGTGCGACTGCCGGGACCACGGCAAAGTGCACATCCACGGCGCGGCCCGTGGGCTGGTCGGGATCTTCCGGCATTGCGATGCGGCCGCAGAGGATTTCGCGTTCGATGCCCTGGAGGCGACAGGGTTCGAGGCCTTCGCTTCGGGCCGATGCCTGCGGACGGCAGCCGGCGCCGAGCGCGACGGCGCCGACGAGCAGGAGCGTTGAGAAGAGGAGGCGCATGGCAGCAGCGAGAGCGGCGCGCAGCATATCAATGGCCGGCAGAGGCCGCGGGCACGCTCGGGCCGGTCACAGGGACTGCGCCTCGCCTGCGCCCGGTTGGCTTGCCGTCCCTGCTCATGCCGCCGCAAGGGCGCGCAGGTCGTCTGCGGACTCAAGTCACCGAAGTGGCGGCACGCGCCGCCGCACCCTCTGGCCAAGCGCCAGACGTCAGGCCCCAGGCGCCGCGGCCTCCGGCCGGAAAGCCAGGACCGGTACGGGCCGGCGGCGCCGCGCGCCTTCGTCCGCGATGCGCGTCAGTTGCGCGGTGCCGCTTCGGTGAGCAGGGTGCGCACTTCCGACAGTTTGGCCTTGAGCCGGCGCTGATTCGCCGGGCCGACGCGCAGCATGATCTTTTGCCCCGCTGGCAACGCTTCCAGTGCGGGATCCGCGAACTCATACCGCAGCCAGGGATGCGTGGAGGCAATCGGGCCCT
>DAOMFI010000013.1:14462-17925 GCA_035429725.1 Burkholderiaceae bacterium
GCGGGATCCGCGAACTCATACCGCAGCCAGGGATGCGTGGAGGCAATCGGGCCCTTCACCTCTGTCAGCCGCAACTGGATGGGCGCGGAGGGAATCGGTGTCGCGATCATCAGGTCGATGACTTCGATCAGCCTGTCGTTGAAGTAGCGCCCCGGATAGCCCAGCTCCTCGTAGGCCTGCTGGAACCAGGGGTACCAGCGTACGTACAGCGCGAGCGCGCGCTTCGTGTCGATCGCCTCGACGAACGCAAGGAACGCCGCGTAGCGTTCCGCATTGCCCGCAGTCGCCTCTGTGCCGTCACCGGCCTGCTGGACTGTGAAACGCCCTGGCATCGGACTGACCGGCCACAATCGGGGAGCGGCATGCGATCGGCCGAGATTGTCGGCGGTGGCAACGACGTGACGGACGAAGTTGTCGAGTTGCAGGAACTTGGCCACCGAGTCCTTGCCGAGCCACTCCAGCAGCGCGGTCCGCACCTGCGCATCGGAATCGGACAACGGGGGCAGGGCGGACTTCTCGGCGGACTCGGTCTGCAGCGGCTCGACGGGATACTTGACGGCTGGAGTGGCCGGCACCGGCACTTCGGTGACCGTGGTCACCGGCGGTGGAGGTAGAGCGGGCGCCTCGTTGCGGAGCTTCAGGACGTAAAGCGCGGCCGCGGCTGCCAACAGGACTCCCGCGGTGATGACGATCGTCAGCTTGTTCATCGCTTGCCTCCTGCCTGCGACGCGGCGCTCGGTCGGCCAGACCATGCGGCGCGATAGGTGGGCCGCATAGGGATCACGTCAACATTGGAGACGCTGGCCGGACAGAAGTTCAGCCTCCGGCGCCGCAACATGCTCCAGTATGAGTCAATTGCAGCAGGTGACCGGCTGTGGACTCACTGAATGATGTCGGCGCCGCAAGGTCCTGGAACCTGAAGGCGTACAGGCCCGCGTGGAGGCGATTTTCTCTGTGAAAGCCCTCGTCGGTGTCACCGCCGGAGCTTGAGGCGGGCGCGTTCTGAAATCCGAGGCATGATCCTGCCTCCCGCACGAATGCGTGCTCTGAACGATGCGGCGCGGCGGCAAGGCGCCGGGCGCCCGGAGGAACTCAACGGCATGGATCGGCACTTCTTCGTGCTGGGTGCGCTGCTGGCCTTGGTCGGTGTCGCCGCCGGAGCCTTTGGTGCGCACGCGCTCAAGCCTCGGCTCGCGGTCGACATGCTTGCAGTCTTCGAGACGGGCGTGCGCTACCAGCTGGTGCATTCCCTGGCACTGCTGGCCACGGCCTGGGCAACCCACCGCTGGCCGGGTCGCATCACGCGCGCTGCCGGCTGGTTCTTCGTTGTTGGCATCGTGCTGTTCAGCGGAAGCCTGTACCTACTCGCGCTCACCGGCACGCGCGGCATCGGCATTGTCACGCCATTGGGTGGCGCGGCCTTCATCCTGGGCTGGGCCTGTCTCGCCTGGGCGGCAGCCCGCGACTCGGTGCGGCACTGAGCAGCGTCCATCAAGGGACCGAGTGTCGTCTGTCGCGCGCCGCCACTTCCTGACCGGGCTTGCTCTCGCCGTAACCGGCAGCGTGCTGTTTTCTGCCAAGGCGATCGTTGTCAAGCTCGCTTACCGCCATGGCGTCGACGCTTCCACGCTGATCGCGTTGCGCATGGCGTTCTCGGTGCCATTTTTCATCGCGGCGCTAATCTGGAGCAGCCGGGACGCGCCGCCGTTGACGCGCGCGGATCACAGTCGCCTGATCGCCATCGGCCTGCTCGGTTACTATGCCGCGAGCTACCTGGACTTCCTCGGCCTGCAGTTCATCACGGCGGCGCTCGAGCGCCTGATCCTGTACCTCAACCCTACGATCGTGCTGCTGATGTCGGCACTGTTCCTCGGCAAGCGCTTCAACCGTCGCGATCTCGCTGCGCTCGGTCTCGCCTACGGCGGCATCCTGCTGGTGTTCCTGCACGATGTCCGACTCGAAGGCCAGGGTGTGCCTCTGGGAGCCGCCCTGGTATTCGCCAGCGCCGTCTGCTACGCGGCGTACCTGGTGATGTCCGGCGAGCTGGTCCGGCGCATCGGCGCAATCCGCCTGACGTCTTACGCGATGTGCGTGTCGACCGTGGCGGTCTTCCTGCAGTTCCTTGTGGTGAACCCGTTCGCTTCGCTGCAGCAGCCGGCACCGGTGTACTGGCTGTCGCTGGTCAATGGCCTGCTGTGCACGGTGCTGCCGGTGTTCGCCACGATGCTCGCGGTAGAGCGCATCGGCGCCGGTCGTGCCTCGATGGCGGCGATGATCGGCCCAGTGGCTACCATTGCACTCGCGTTCGTGTTTCTCGGTGAGACGATCAGCAGCTGGCAGGTTGCCGGCACGGCATTCGTGCTCGCCGGTGTCTACGTCCTGTCGCGGCAACCCGCGGCGGCCGCGATGGGGCGGACCGCCGGCAAGGAGAACTGATGAAAGCCAAAGCCATCGTCGTGCGCGCGCACGGCGGCCCCGAAGTCCTCGAATACGGCGAGATGGATGTTCCGGATCCAGGCCCGGACGACGTTCGGATCCGGCAGCATGCGATCGGACTCAACTACATCGACGTTTATTACCGCACCGGGCTGTACGCGAGCCCACTGCCGCACGGGCTGGGCTTCGAGGGCGCCGGCGTGGTCGAAGCGGTCGGCGGCAATGTGAAGTTCCTCAAGGCCGGCGACCGCGTTGCCTATCCGCAGGGGCCGCTCGGCGCCTACTCGGAACTGCGCACGATGCCGGCTGCGACCGTCGTCAAGCTGCCGAAGGCGATCTCGTTCGAGCAGGGCGCGGCCGTGATGCTGAAGGGGCTGACGGTCCAATATCTGTTCCGCCAGACCTATCGGCTGCAGGGCCACGAGACGATCCTGTTCCACGCCGCGGCGGGCGGCGTCGGGCTGATCGCGTGCCAGTGGGCCCGCGCGCTCGGCGTGAAATTGATCGGCACCGTCAGCTCGCCGGAGAAGGCCGCGCTGGCGAAGAAGGCCGGCGCCTGGCAAACGATCGACTACAGCAAGGAGAACTTCGTCGAGCGCGTACTGGCGCTGACCGGCGGCAGGAAGTTGCCTGTCGTGTACGACGGCGTCGGCAAGTCCACCTGGGAGGGATCGCTCGACTGTATCGAGCCGCGCGGCCTGATGGTGAGCTTCGGCAACGCCTCCGGCGCCGTGACCGGCGTGGCGATCGGTATCCTCGCGCAGAAGGGGTCGCTCTTCCTGACGCGGCCGACCTTGGCGACCCACATTGTGCCGCGCGCGCGACTCGAGGCATCGGCCGAGGAACTCTTCGACCTGATGATCGCGGGCAAGATCAAGGTCGACATCGAACAGCGCTACCCGCTTGCCGAAGCGGCGCGTGCGCATCGCGACCTGGAGGCACGCAAGACCGTAGGTTCGACGGTGCTGCTGCCGGGCTAGACGCGACTTCCGCTGGACCGAAACGGTCGCCCGCTGTCGCAGCCGCT
>DAOMFI010000013.1:18025-40343 GCA_035429725.1 Burkholderiaceae bacterium
CGGGCTAGACGCGACTTCCGCTGGACCGAAACGGTCGCCCGCTGTCGCAGCCGCTGCCGACACCGGCAGTCCTCTTCGAATCTGCATCCAAGGCGTATGGAGGCTGAACGAGTGAAGGATTGCGGGCCCGAGCCGGGCTGTCCGTTCTGCGAGGCCAACGAGGCCGTGCTGTCCAACGCGCTCGCGCTTGCCCGCTTCGACAGGTACCCGGTCAACCCCGGTCACCTGCTGGTCCACACCAGGCGTCACGTCGCCAAGTATTTCGAGGCTACGCAGGCCGAGCGTACGGCCCTGTTCGAACTCGTCGATGCAGCCAAGACGCTGCTCGACGAGCGCTTCCGGCCCGCCGGCTACAACATCGGCATCAACGTGGGTGCGGCAGCCGGTCAGACCATCGCGCATCTTCATGTGCACCTGATTCCGCGTTATTCAGGCGATGTCGACGACCCCCGGGGCGGCGTCCGCGGCGTCATTCCCGCAAGGCAGAAATACTGAGGAGAACACGATGCAAGGCTCCTATCTGCGCTTCTACGTGCCGCAGGCCCAGCGCCTGCACGGCGCGCCGCTTTGGGACTGGCTGCTTCATGCCGCCAAGGAGATGAATATCCGCGGAGGCTCGGCGTTCCATGCCATGGCCGGATTCGGCCACCATCGCCGCATGCACGAGGATCGCTTCCTCGAGCTCGGTGGCAGTCTGATTGTCGAAGTCGAGTTCATCGTCACGGCCGACGAGAAGCGGAGACTGATCGAGCTGATCGCGGCCGAGAAGATTCGACTGTTCTATGCCGAGATTCCCGCGACCTTCGGCGTGCTCAATCCGGACCGCGATGACACCGTCGTCCGCGGTAGCGCCGAGGCATGACGGCGCTCTACGAGCCTGCGAGGCGCAAGGGTAGGTCCCGGCCTAATGACAGACGGATCAGTCCGGACCTGCACTTGCTGTGTCATTGAAGTGCCCCGCAGAGCCCACTTGTAGCGCAGCAAGAGACACCTTAACTTTCGACCCGGGTTCAGATCCACGAAGGTTCCCGATGCTCAGCAAGGCAACCCGCAGAACGGATCCATTCTCCCGCGTACGTCGAAGCGTTCCTGACGCGGGCGTCATGGTTTCCGCCGCACCGGCGGACGACCGAGGCGTGCCCAGTCCGACCGGGCTTGCGCCTGGCCGTCTGGCTGCGGCTGCCTCGGCGAAGGGCGCGCCGTGCAGGCGGGGCACAAGGTTGGCGCGGCAGGACGAGGGAGCGGGGCGATGAGCACGGCACAAGCAATCGCGGCGGTCACGGCCGCACTTCAGGACGTGCTCGGCACGGGTCTCGCCGAGCCGAAGATCGTGGCTGGGCTTGGCAACGTCGCGGTGACGGCCCTGCCGCCTGACAGAGTCGACAGTCAAGGCGGCGGCGAGGTCAATCAGCTCAACCTTTTTCTATATCGCGTTGAACCCAACACGGCGACACGCAACGTGCCGCCAGGGCGCGGTACCCCCGGCCGCCGGGTTACCAACCCCCCGCTGGCGCTGGACCTGCACTATCTGCTGATCGCTTACGGCAGGGAGGAGCTGCACGGCGAGTTACTGCTGGGTCACGGCATGAAGCTGCTGCATGAGACGCCGGTCCTGACGCGCGACGCGTTACGGCGCTCTTTGGCGTCAAACACGGCGGCCGCGTCAGGGCAAGGGAGAACCGCGCGCGGGGCGCTCTTCAATGCCGAGCTGGCGGACCAGATGGAGCCGGTCCGCGTCATGCCGGCCCCGTTGAATGTCGATGAGCTGACGCGGTTGTGGTCTGCGTTCCAGTGCAGGTACCGCGCGGCGGCCCCGTACCTGGCGTCGGTGGTCCTGATCTAGCACGGCATCATCTACAACCCGGGCGCGGCAACCCACCGGATCTCTGAATCGATCGCTCCTCCCGCCGGCTGCGCCGGTGGTGGCTGCAGAAGGGTGGTGACCTTGCCGTGCCTGCCGGGCGCTGCGTCGGTGGAGCGTCTCAAACCGCAGTACGGTGATATGCCGTTACTCGATCGACTTCGTTCTTCGAGCCGAGAAACACCGCTACCCGTTCGTGCAGCTTCGCAGGCTGGATGTCGAGGATGCGCTGATGCCCGTTGGTGGCGGCGCCGCCGGCTTCCTCGACGAGGAATGCCATCGGGTTGCCTTCGTACATCAGCCGCAGTTTGCCGGGCTTGTCGGGCTCGCGCGCATCGCGCGGGTACATGAAGACACCGCCGCGCGACATGATGCGATGCACGTCGGCCACCATCGAGGCGACCCATCGCATGTTGAAGTCCTTGCCGCGCGGGCCGGTCTTGCCCGCGAGCATCTCGTCGACGTAGCGCTTCACCGGCGGCTCCCAGTGGCGCATGTTTGACATGTTGATCGCGAACTCCTTGGTGTCCTCCGGAATGCGCACGTTCTCCTGCGTCAGCAGGAACGAACCGGTGTCGCGCGCCAGCGTGAAGATCTGCACACCATGGCCGACCGAGAGCACCAGCAGCGTCTGCGGGCCGTACACCGTGTAGCCGGCGCAGACCTGGCGCGAGCCGGGCTGCAGGAAGGCCTGCTCGTCGGGTTCGTTGACGCTCGCGGGTGCGCTGAGCACAGAGAAGATCGTACCGATCGAGACGTTGACATCGATGTTGCTCGAACCGTCCAGCGGGTCGAACAGCAGCAGGTATTTCCCGCGCGGGTATGCGACCGGAATGCCCAGCGGGTTGTCCATCTCTTCGGAGGCCATTCCGGCCAGGTAGCCGCCCCAGCTGTTGGCCTCGACCAGGATTTCGTTCGAGAGCACATCGAGCTTCTTCTGCGCCTCGCCCTGGATATTCGTCGTTCCGGCGCCGCCAAGCACGCCACCCAGCGCGCCCAGGCCGACCGCGTGGCTGATCGTCTTGCACGCCCGGGCGACGGTCTCGAGGAGCAGGCGCAGCTCCGGGTCCAGTCCGTGCTCGCGTTCGCAGCGAATGAGATAGTGTGTCAACGAGAGGTTGGCCATCAGGACTCCAGGGCCTTGGAAACGATTTCGCGCACGTCGCGTGACAGGCGGCCCGCCGCGACGCGTTCGAGAGCACGGCGCATGGCCGCCTGGCGATCGGGCGTGTACTTGCGCCAGCGGTCGAGCGCACGCGCAACCCGTGCGGCAACTGTGGGGTTGATATGGTCGAGGGCGAGCACCTGCTCGGCCCAGAAGTCATAGCCGTCCGCTCCGCGCCGGTGGAACTCGGCCTCGTTGGCCATGCAGAAGGAGCGAACGAGCGCGAATGCGTTGTTGGGATTCGCGAGGGAAAAACCCGGGTGATGGAGCAGGCGACGAACGCGCTCGACGACGGGAGGCTCGCCCGGTCCGGCCATCGAGGTGGCTTGCAACTGGTACCACTTGTTCATCAGCAGCGGCTCGTCCTGCCATTCGCGGGCGAGTTGAACCAGGAGGTCCGCCTTGCGTGGCGAGGCGCTGGCGAGGATGGCTGCGAGCGCCGCTGCGCGATCGGTCATGTTGTTTGCATCCGCCAGCTGCTGCTCGGCAAGTTCGACCGCGCCGGGCACGCGCCCTTCGACGAGATAGGCGAGCGCCAGGTTGCGCAGCGCCCGCCGGCCGGCGGGCGCCGGTGCCGGCGAGTACGGACCGGGCGTCACGTGTTCCGTATGGATGCGCTGCCAGTCGGCGGCCAGTCGTCGCCCCAGTTCACCCATTAGCAGGCGCCGCGCCGCGCGCACGGCCTCCGGATCAACCACCGGCCGCTGTTCGCTAATGAAACCTTCGTCCGGCAGAGTCAGCGCCTGCGCCCTGAACGCCGGGGAGAGCGCATCGTCGAGCAGGATGCCCCGCGCCACCGCGACAAAGTCTTCATCGATCGGCGGTGTGCGCCCTTCCTCGACCGCATCGGTCATTCGCATCAGGCGCGACATTGCCAGTCGTTGCCCCGACTCCCAGCGGTTGAAGGGATCCGAGTCCGATCCCGTCAATGCCCTCAGCTCACGGTCCGCATAGGGGTATTCGACGATGATGGGCGCGGAGAACCCGCGCAGCAGCGACGGGACGGGACGTTCGGGCACGCGGACAAAGCGGAAGCGCTGCACGCTCTGCGTGAGTTCCAGCAGACGCGTGAACGGACCGGGGCGTTGCTCGCCTTCGAGCTGCAGCGGCATGTCGCGACCGTCGGCGCCGACGAGCCCGACGGCGAACGGTATGTGGAATGGCTCCTTGGCCGGCTGGCCCGGAGTGGCCGGCGTCGTCTGCTCGAGCGTCAGGTCGTACGTCTGCTTGAACGGGTCGTACACGCCGGTCGCCCTGACATGGGGAGTCCCCGCCTGCGAGTACCAGCGCTTGAACTGTCCCAGGTCGCGTCCATTGGCATCCGCGATCGCAGCCACGAAGTCGTCGCAGGTGACCGCCTGTCCATCGTGGCGCTTGAAGTACAGGTCCATGCCACGCCTGAACCCGTCGCCACCGACCAGGGTGTGCAGCATGCGCACGACCTCCGAGCCCTTCTCGTAGACCGTGGCCGTGTAGAAGTTGCTGATCTCCTGGTACGTGTCGGGGCGCACCGGGTGCGCCATCGGTCCGGCGTCCTCCGGAAACTGCGTGGCACGCAGCGCGCGCACGTCTTCGATGCGCTTGACTGCGCGGCTCGAGGCGTCGCTCAGCATGTCGGACGCAAACTCCTGTTCGCGGAAGACGGTCAGGCCCTCCTTCAGGCTGAGCTGGAACCAGTCGCGACAGGTGACGCGATTGCCGGTCCAGTTGTGGAAGTACTCGTGGCCGACGATCGCCTCGATGTCGGCGTAGTCGGTGTCGGTGGCGACTCTCGGGCTGGCCAGAACGTACTTGGCATTGAAGATGTTGAGGCCCTTGTTCTCCATGGCGCCCATGTTGAAGTCATTGGACGCGACGATCATGAAGCGGTCGAGGTCGAGCTCCAGCCCGAAGCGCCGTTCGTCCCAGGCGATGGCGCGCTTCAGGCTCTCCATCGCATGCGCCGTCTTGTCGAGATTGCCTGGGTCGACCCAAAGCTGCAGCGTGGCTTCGCGCCCGCCAGCACGGCGGACCACATCTTCATGCGCAACGAAGTCCCCGGCGACGAGGGCGAACAGGTAGCTGGGCTTGGCGAACGGATCGTCCCATCGCGCGAGGTGACGCCCGTCCGGCAGGTCCCGTTGCTCGACCAGATTGCCGTTGCCGAGCAGCACCGGGAAGCGGGCCTTGTCGGCCCGCAACGTCACGCGATAGCGCGCCATCACGTCGGGGCGGTCAGGAAAGTAAGTGATGCGCCGGAAACCCTCGGCTTCGCATTGCGTGAAAAGGCTGCGCTGCGAAAGGTAGAGGCCCATGAGTTCGGTGTTGGCCGCAGGGCGCACCCGATTGACGATACGCAGCGTGCAGCGGTCCGAACGCAACGGCAGCGCGAGGCCGCCGTCGCTGGTCTCGAAGTCGCCCTCTCCCAGGTGGCGGCCATCGACCTCCACCGAAACCAGTTCGAGGTCTTCGCCGTCGAGCACCAAGCGGTCGGTGGCCTTGCCGTCCGGGTTGCGCCGTATCGCGAGGGTCGACGTGACCTGCGTCAGGTCCGGGTCGAGGTCGAACTCCAGGGCGACTTCATCGACCAGGAAGGCCGGCGGCCGGTAGTCGGAGCGCTTGACGATGACGGCCTGGTCGTTACGCATGTGCATCAGTATCAGATTGGCGGCACCGCGTTGCGCCCGGCCGGGAGCGCGCGCCGGGTGCGCGCACTTGCGTCGGATTGTAGCCAGCAGTCCGCGGTCTCACTTCGACGCTGGCTGTGCGGCAAGATGGATGCCGGCAAGTATCAACGCACCGCCAGCGAGGTGATGCCAGCCGACCGCTTCGCCGAGCAGCAGCCAGGAAAGCAGTCCCGCGAGCACCGGAGTGAGATTGACGAAGTACATCGGGAGGACGGCGCCGGCGCGCGCCACACCGCGATCCCAGCAGTAATAGGCGACCAGCGACGGCAGCAGTGCGACATAGAGCAGGGCGGCCGCGTTGCTAACCGTCGGCGCGGCGGACGCACCGGTCAGCGCGTACTCGGCCAGTGCAAACGGCAGGATCATCACGGCACCCAGGCCGATCTGAACGAACAGGAATGCGGATAGCGGCAGCGGTGGCCGGCGTGTCTGCAGCAACCACGTGTACAGGCTCCATGTCAGCGTGGCGACCAGCATGATCACGTCGCCCGCGTCGAATTGCAGTCGCAGCAGGTTGAGTGGTTCACCGCGCGCGATGACCCACAGCACACCGATCACGGACAGCGCCGCGCCCGCGCCCTGGCGCCGGCGCACGGGCGACTTGAACCAGACGGCGCCGACGAGCAGCGTCATGATCGGCCCGGAGGCTCCGATCAGCGTCGCGTTAACGGCGGTCGATGTCTGCAGCGCGAGATACTGCAGCGAGTTGTAGCAGCCGACGCCCAGCAGCGCCGTCAGTGCCAGGACAGGAAGGTGAGCGCGGATCGCGACGCGATGGCGGCGCACGGCACCGATGGCGAAGGGTGTCAGCAGCACCAGAGCCAGCGCCCAGCGTGCAAACGAAAGCGCGAGCGGAGGAAAGTGCCCGACGAGGGCACGACCGACGACCGCATTGCCCGCCCAGAAAAGCGGCGGCAACAACAGCAGGACGAGGGTCGACGGGTTGAGGGCGCGGGACATCGGCCCGCGATGCTACGCGGGCCGACCGTGTCCTGACAGCGGAGGCTGCAGTAGGGCTAGAACTCCAGCTCGTCCTTGATGGCGGCGATTCCGGCCTTGGCGCAGGCCTCGTCGTTTTCGCCGGTGGGAGCACCGGAAACGCCGATCGCGCCGACCATCGTTCCTCCGGCCTGGATCATGACGCCGCCGCCGACCGCCACGACATTCGGGATGGCGCGAATGCCGGAACTCGCCGCGCCTGCCTGGGTCATCTTCGAGAACTCGAGCGTGTCGGTGCGGAAGCTGACGGCGGTGTAGCCCTTGTTGATCGCGGTCTGCACCGTGTGCGGCCCGGCAAAGCGATCGCGCATCAGTGCCTGGGCAACACCGGATCGATCGACGACGGCAACCGCGACCTGAAAGCCGCGCTTGCGGCAATCGTCGAGCGCGGCGCGCGTTGCCTTGGCCGCCGTTTCCGGTGTCAGCTGGCGCACGGTGAACGTGCCGGACTGCGCATGTGCCGGGCCGCTGAACGTTGCGGCAAGCAACAGTGCTGCCGTGCAGAGGCGGGTGGTTCGCATGTTGTCTCCTTGGAGGTGAGGTCGCTACGTTCCGCTCGAAGCACGGATACGGTGAGCTTGCCCCTGCCCGGAGGACGACTCCCGACAACTGCAGCTCAGTCAGCCCGAAGCGTACCGGCCCGAAGTGCCCGGCGGTTGATGCCGCGCAACGCGGGCTCCGGACGGCCGCAAAAGCGGCGTGACGGTGGCACTGTGCCGGGGCGTGCCTTGACGCGTGTCAACGGCGGATGCAGACCGCGTGCAACACTGCGATCGCTCGTTCAGCCGCGCGCCCTGACGCACCTGCCACCGCGCGCCGCCGTTGGAACTCCAAGACTACGTTCAATGCGCGGACCTACCATGCCATCCCGTTGCGTTTCCGGGTTTTACTCGATCGCCGTTGCACTGGCAGCAGCGTTGCTCTTCACGGCCCCCGCGGTGAGCGCGGCCGATGCCAGCAAGGCGGAAGTCGCGGCGCCGCCTCCAAACGAGGCCTGCCTGATGTGCCACGGCGACGCCGGCGCCAAGAACGACGCCGGCAAGTCGATCGCCGTGGATGCCAAGAAGTTCGCGGCCTCGGTGCACGGTCAGATGAATTTCAAGTGCACGGACTGCCACAGCGACGTTTCCGCCGAGAAGCTGCCGCACGAGCCCAAGCTCAAGCCGGCCAACTGTGCGGCCTGCCACGAAGCGGCGGTGAAGGAGTATCAGGCGACCGCCCACGCCAAGGCACGGGCAGGCGGCAACATGGTTGCGGCGACCTGCAGCGACTGCCACGGCAACCACGAGATCCAGAAATCCAGCGAGCCGACCTCGCGCACCCACGCCGCGCAGGTGGAGAAGACCTGCGCCACATGCCACGGAAACGAAGCGGTCATACAAAAGGCCAAGCTGCCGGGCGGCAACATCGTAAGCCAGTATCACGACAGTATCCATGGCCGGAAGACCAATAGCGGGGGGGCGGCGGCGGCGAAGGCGCCGACCTGCACGAGCTGTCACGGCGCACACAAGATTCTGAGCAAGAGCGATCCCGCCAGCCGGGTCAATCGCGAGCACATCGCGCTGATGTGCGGCAGTTGCCACCAGCAGGTCTACAGCCGGTTCAGTGCCAGCCAGCACGGCCAGTTGAGGCAGGAGGGCAATTCCGCGGCGCCGACCTGCATCGACTGCCACAGCGCGCACCGGATCCAGGATCATGGCGCGACGAAGTGGCAGGTCGAGGTCATCAAGGAGTGCGGCAACTGCCATCAGGACTTCATCAAGAGCTACCGCGACACCTATCACGGCCAGGTGACGCAGCTCGGCTTCACGCGCGTGGCCACCTGCAACAGTTGCCACGGCGCGCACGAAGTGCTGCCAGCGTCGAATCCGAAATCGATGATCTCGCCGGAGAACCGGGTGACGACCTGCCGCAGCTGCCACCCGGGTGCGAACGCGAACTTTGCGGCCTACAAGCCGCACGGCAATCCGCATGATCGGCAGGGCGACCCGATCCTCTACTACACGCGGCTGTTCATGCAGCTGCTGCTGGCCGGCGTGTTCAGTTTCTTCGGCTTCCACACGCTGCTGTGGCTGATACGTTCGCTGAAGGAAGTCAACGCGCGCCGCGGCGGCGGCAAGTAACCGGGAAACGACGATGCCGAGCTCAATTGCTGTCGACAGCCGGGCCGCGGTCCGGACGCAAGCCCACGCCGGAGGCGGGCGCTACTATCGCCGCTTCGGGCCGATCGAGCGCTTCATGCATGCGCTGCTGATGCTGACGTTCATCGGCTGCGCGCTGACCGGTGTTCCGCTGCTCTTCGCCGACCACGAATGGGCAGGATCCCTGGTTGCGCTGATGGGCGGCTTCAAGGGCGCCGCATTGATCCACCGCATCTGCGCCGCGCTGATGACGATCGTCTTCGTCGGCCACGTGCTGCGCGTGTTCGTGCGTGCCTTCCTGGCCGAAGACTGGCTCTCCTACTTCTGGGGGCCGAACTCCCTGGTGCCGAACCTGAAGGACGGTCAGGACATCGTCGGCATGTTCAAGTGGTTCTTCGGCAAGGGTCCGAAACCGCAGTTCGACCGCTATACCTACTGGGAAAAATTCGACTACTGGGCGGTGTTCTGGGGGATGTTCATCATCGGCGGCTCAGGATTCATGCTCTGGTTCCCGATGTTCTTCTCGCAATTCCTGCCGGGGTGGGTCTTCAACGTGGCCACGATCGTGCATGGCGAGGAAGCGCTGCTGGCAGTGGGCTTCATCTTCACGATCCACTTCTTCAACGGCCACCTGCGGCCCGAGAAGTTTCCGATGGACCTGGTCATTTTCACCGGCCGACTGCCCGAGCACGAATTGAAGGACGAACGCCAGGTTGAATATGCACGGCTGGTCAGCCAGGGGCGGCTGAGTGCGATCGAGGCGGTCGCACCGACAGCGTCCGAGGTGACATTTGCCCGAGTGCTGGGAAGCGTGGGACTGATACTTGGCATTCTGACGATTCTTGCAATCATCTACAGCGCGCTGGTCTGAAGTAGCATCCGCTAGGAAGCGGTTTCGGGCTTCGTCCGCAGGGACGGAGCCCTTTGCATAACGGGGGAGGGGCATCACAAATGAAGCTGAAATTCGGTCGCAGGTCCATGGCGGGCGCCATCGGCACGCTGGTCGCCGTCGGCATTGGTCTGGCGCTCGTCGGTGCGGCCGGAATCGCAGGCTGGGAATACACCAACAGTGACGAGTTCTGCGCGGTGATGTGCCACTCCGTGCACCCGGAAGAGAGCATCGCCCACAATGCCGGCGCGCACGCCCGCGTGCACTGCGTCGAGTGCCACATGGGCCGCAATTCCACGCTGAAGCTGATCGCGATGAAGCCCACGCACTTCAAGGAGCTGTGGGGAATGGTCGCCGGCTACGAACGGCCGACGCACGCGGCGGGCTTGCGGCCGGCACGCGAAGCCTGTGAAAGCTGCCATTGGCCGCAGGCGGAACATCACGACAGCATCGCCGTGAACAAGCGCTATGGCACCGATCCCAAGAGCAGCGAGATCGATTACCGATTGACGCTGCACACGTCCTCGAACGTGGAGCGCGAGGTTCCGTGGAAGGTGACGGGCATTCACTGGCACATCGCCAACGACGTCCAGTTCAAGAGCCCGGACGTCCAGGGCCGGACGATCCCGTGGGTGCAGGTCACGAAGCCGGACGGCACCAAGGTGACCTACGTCGATGCCGAGTCCAAGCTCACGCAGGCGGAAATCGACAAGCTCCCCGCGCAGAAGATGGAGTGCTACAACTGTCATAACTCCGTCGGTCACCCGTTTCCGAACCCTGCTCACACCGTCGACAAGGCGATTGCGGAAGGCCGCATCAGCCGGGACCTTCCCGGGGTGAAGGCGCGGGCCGTGGCGCTCGTCGATGCGGCCGAGAAGATCTCGGGTCCCAAGGCCGATCGCGTCGTCGCGATCGAGAAGCTGATCGCCGAGAACGCGGCGAAGAACCCGGTGGCGGCCAACCTCAAGGACAAGGAAGCCCAGTTCCAGAAGGAAATGAAGGCGATCCTCGTCAATGCCACCTTCGAAGAAAAGGGGTTCTCCTGGAAGAGCTTCCCGGATCATTCCCAGCATGCCGACTCGCCGGGATGTTTCCGTTGCCATAACGGCAAGCACTTCAACGACAAAGGCGAAGCTATTCGCCTGCAGTGCACGCTGTGCCACAACCTGCCGCAGGCTAATCTCGAGAACGGCAAGGGCAGCGTGCCGTCGCTGGTCGTCGCCGGAGTGTCGCCGCCGGAAAGCCACAACGCACCCAACTGGATGCGTGAGCATCGTTTGAACCTGGACGAGTCTTGCACGATGTGCCACGGCAAACTGGAGTTCGGGCGCGAAGGCGGCAACTTCTGCTCGAACCCCGCCTGCCACGGCCGTGCCTGGCCCGAGGTCAACCTCAACGTCGAGGCCAAGACCGCTGCGGCGACCCCTGCCGCTCCGCCGGCGCCGGCCGCCAAGGGTGTCCCGGTCAAGGCCGACGCGAAGTCGGCCAAGTAGGCCCGTCGCGCAGCGACCCAAACGGCCGCCGCGGCGGCCGTTTGCTTTTTCAGCGCCGATACACTGGCGCTTTCTACTTTCCCGAGAGCGCGCCGATGAACCTCGCTGATCTCGATCGCTTCGTCACGCAACGGTGGGACCACGACCTGGTTCCGCGCCTTATCGACTACGTGAAGGTGCCGGCCAAGTCGCCCGCCTTTGATGCCAGCTGGGACGCCCACGGTCATCTGGCTGCGGTCATCAAGGACGCGGAGGCATGGTGCCGCCGGCAGGACATCCAGGGCCTGACGATCGAAGTCGTGGCGATCGAAGGCCGGACGCCGTGCCTGCTGTTCGATGTCCCCGCGACTCACGGGCTCGGCAACGATCGCACCGTGCTCTTCTACGGGCACCTGGACAAGCAGCCTGAAATGGTCGGCTGGCGTGACGACCTCGGCCCGTGGAAGCCGGTCGTCGAGGACGGCAAGCTCTATGGCCGCGGCAGCGCCGATGACGGTTATGCCATTTATGCCGCGTTGACGACCATCGCCGCCATCGACGCGCAAGGCGCGCCGCGTCCGCGCTGTGTCGGCATCATCGAAACCTGTGAGGAGAGCGGCAGCCCGGACCTGCCGGCCTACCTCGAACTGCTGACGCCGCGATTCGGCGATGTGCAACTGGTCATCGGTCTCGACTCAGGCTGCCGCAACTACGATCAGCTGTGGGTGACCACCTCGCTGCGCGGACTGGTTGGTGGAACGCTGACCGTCGAGATCCTGTCCGAGGGTGTGCACTCCGGTCACGCCAGCGGCATCGTGCCGTCATCGTTCCGCATTGCGCGCCAGCTGCTCAACCGGCTCGACGATCCAGCCACCGGGCGCGTGCTGCTCCCGGAACTGCACGCCGAGATCCCGACGGAACGGCTGCAGCAGGCGCGCGATGCCGGCGCCATCCTCGGCGATTCGGTGTGGCAGGAGTATCCGTGGGTGAGCTGCAATCACGGGCCCAATGGGCATGCCCATGCGCTGCCGGTGACGACGGATCCGGTCGAAGCGATCCTGAACCGCACCTGGCGGCCCGCGCTTTCGGTGACCGGCGCCGCCGGCTTCCCCGCGATCGACTCGGCGGGCAACGTGCTCCGCCCCAAGACAACGTTCAAGCTCAGCATGCGCATTCCGCCGACCGTCGACGCGGATGCGGCGACCCGGGCCATGCGGCGCGCGCTTTCAGACAGTCCGCCATACAACGCGCGTGTCACGTTCGAAGCAGACTGGGGCGCGACCGGATGGAACGCACCCGAGACGGCGCCGTGGCTCACGCAGGTGCTGAACGCGACGTCGCGCCAGGTCTACGGCCGGGATGCGGGGTGGGTCGGCGAAGGCGGCACGATCCCCTTCATGAACATGCTCGGCGAGCGCTTTCCGCAAGCGCAGTTCGTCATCACCGGCGTGCTCGGACCGCACTCGAACGCGCACGGTCCGAACGAGTTCCTGCACATCGGATACGCCAAGAAACTCACGGCGGCCGTGGCGAATATCGTGACGGCGGTCCGCTAGCTTCGCCTGACCTGCCAGCGCTCGGTCCACGCCGCGACGGCGGCACGCTGGAACGCCGGGACGGAATCAGCACCGATCGGTGGCAGCGCGAGGTAACGCGCGGCGCGCTCCAGTTCTCCGAGGACATTCAAGCGATCGAGCGGACGCGCGCCGGTCTGCTTGGAAAGCTTTTCGCCGCGCTCGTTGACGACGACCGGGACGTGCAGGTAGCGCGGCGTCGGTAGCTCCAGCGCGCGCTGCAGCGCGATCTGCCGCGGCGTGTTGTCGAGCAGGTCGGCCCCGCGCACGACATCGGTCACGCCCTGCTCGGCGTCGTCGACCACCACGGCGAGCTGGTAGGCCCACAGGCCGTCTGCCCGACGCACGACGAAGTCACCCACGCACCTCGCGAGGTCCTGTGACTGCAGGCCGAGCGCGCGGTCGACGAATGTTTCGACGCCCTCGACCCGATAGCGCCAGGCGCGGACCGGTCGTCCCCCGGTGTCTTGGCGGCATGTCCCGGGGTAGACGCCCGGTGCCAGCCCGGCGGCGGCCGCCGCGCCCTCGACTTCGGAGCGCGTACAGGCGCAGCCATAGACACGCCCCATTTCACTCAGCCGGGCGAATGCGGCTTCGTAGAACGCTGTCCTTGCAGACTGAAACGCAATGGGCTCGTCGGCTTCCATGTCGAAGTCCGCCAGCGTGCGAAGGATGTCGTTGGTGGCCCCCGGCACCTCGCGGGGGGGATCGAGGTCTTCGATGCGTACCAGCCAGGCGCCGCCGTGCGCACGGGCATCGAGCCAGGAGGCCAGCGCGGCGACCAGCGAGCCTGCGTGCAGCGGTCCCGTTGGAGACGGTGCGAAACGGCCCCGGTATTCGATCGTTTGGCGCGCTGCCGGTGGACTTGAGGTCTGCATGAAGCCGATTACCGCCCGAACCATCGCACATATTGCCGCTCGGGCCGGGCGGCAATCGGCGGATTATCCGGGGAGCGCCGAGGTCAGGGCCTTGCATGGTCAGCCCTCCGGACTCCAACGAACAACGTGGCTCGCCCCGCCGTCACCGCCGAACTCTTCAAGGTTGCACTCGTGCTCGGGCGCGGCACGTGGTATGCCAGCCTCGCCTTCGGACTGCTCGCCGTGCTGCTGGCGTGGCGCGAGAACCGCATTCACATTGCGGCCATCTGGTGGGTCGTGCTGGCCGGCGCCGTGCTGCTGCGGCTGGCGTACTGCCAGCGCGCGCTGCGGCACCTGTCGCAGCATCCCCGCAAACTGCCTCCGCAGGCGCAGTGGTACGCCATCGTCGCGGCGCTGGAAGGGGTCGTGTGGGCCATGCTGCTCGTGCTGCTGCCATCGGCGACCGACTTCGGGCTGCGCTTCCAGCTTGGGCTGACGCTGCTTGTCATGCTGGGCGTTCTGTTGCCGTTCGCGCCGGCCGGCCTGCCGTGGGTGGCCTTTGGCATTCCGGTCGGTTTCGCGCAGCTCGTGGTCCTCATCTCGCGCGAACTGCCGCAGCATGACCTGCTGCTGCTCACCTGGTCGATGACGATGGCGGGCGCAGCGCTGACGGCGCAGTGGCTCAAGCGCGCGCTGTCGAACAACCTGTCGCTGCGCCACCGCGCCGATCTCTCCGCCAAGGCACAGGAGCAGGCCAATGCCGAACTCAACCGCAGCCGGGAGCAGTTGCGCCTTGCGCTCGACGCGATCGACGCCGGCATCGCTGACAACAATCTGATCACCGGCGAGCGCTTCTATTCCGCGCGCTATCTGAGCATCCTCGGCCACGACGACCGGGACCGGTTTCACAAGGAACACCGGCTGTCGGACGCACTGCATCCCGAGGACCGAAAGCGCGTGATGGAGGCGCGGCGGCGTCACACGGACTCCGGCGCGCTGCTGCGCGAGGAATGTCGAATGCGCCGCGCCGACGGCACCTATGTCTGGGTCATCCTGCGGGGCGAGTCGGTGCGCGGCACCGACGGCCGGCCGACACGACTGGTGCTGTCCATTGTCGACACGACCGAGAAGCGGATCGCCGAACATCGGCTCATTGACAGCGAGCGACGCTATCGCGCGCTGGTCGAGGCCTCACCGTCGCTGATCTGGATCTGCGACGACAAGGGAAAACTGACCTTCGTGTCCGACCGGGCGTGTCGCGACATGTTCGGCGCCGAGCCGCGCGAGCTGATGGGCAAGCATGTCGCCGATTTCACGGGTCCGGGTTTCACGCGGCGCGAGTTCCTGCGGCGCTTCTCGCCGGCCATGCACGGGCGTCCGGTGTTCGAGATGGAAGCGATCCTGCGCGACGTGCGGGGGCAGCCGCTCAGCGTCAACGTCAGCGCGCTGCCGATCCTGAACGCCAGCGGCCAGATCGAGTCCGTCACCGGCGTGTGCACCGACATCACGGCGGCCAAGCAGCGCGAGCGCGAACTGAACATCGCCTTGCGCAACCAGCAGGCCATCTTCGATGCGGCCGGCGAAGGCATCGTGTTCGTGCGCAACGCTCGCATCGAGGGGCCGAACCGCGCGCTCGCCCGCATGCTGGGCGTGACGCGCGAGGCCCTGGTCGGGCAACCGGTGGAGGAGATCCTCGCCGCGCGGTCGGACTGGGAAACCATCGACCAGGCCACGCGCGCCGCCGCTGTTCGCGGCGAAGCGGCGATCCACGAGGTCATGCTGCGTGCGAACGACGGCCGCAATGTCTGGTGCCAGTTGACTTCGCGCCAGGCGGGCGATGGCGGCGCCTACATCCTGGTGCTCACGGACATCACGTCGCTGAAGCGGCGCGAGGAACTGGCCTGGCACCAGGCCAATCACGACGACCTGACAGGGCTGCCGAACCGCCGCCAGCTGGGCGAACATGCGCGCCGCCTGCTCTCAGTGGCCCTGAAGCAGCGGCGGCTCGCCGCGGTGCTGGTGCTCGATCTCGATGGCTTCAAGGAAATCAACGATCTCTTCGGCCACTCCTATGGCGACGGGCTGCTGAAGCGCGTCGCATTGCGCCTTTCCGGTGTGCTGCGCGACTACGACGTCGTCGCGCGCACCGGCGGCGACGAGTTCGTCGTGCTGCTGCCCGAGATCGAGCAGCCATCGGTCGCGATGGTCGTCGCGGAGAAGCTGATCGCTGCCGCGAGCGAGAACGTCGAACATCTCGGTCGTTCGCTGCGCCTGCACGCCAGTGTCGGCGTCGCACTCTTTCCCGGCGATGGGCAGGACTTTGAAACGCTGCTGGCGGCCGCCGACTCGGCCATGTACGCGGCCAAGGCGGCCGGCAAGAACCGCTACCAGCTGGCGGCGGAAACTGGTCACGGCCGGCACGAAGCACTGCGCGCGTCCTGATCCGCCCTGCCGGCGACTGAAGTCATCCGTTTGGACTAACCTTCGCCCCGCCGACTGCCGGCAATTGCGGCCCGGATCGCGCGGCCGCTAGCATCACGTACTTGCGTGAATCCGGTCCGGCGCCTCGTCGGGACCAGGCGGCCGGGCGGACTGGGCAGCGGAGACGAATATCAGAAACCTGAGTACGGGCCGGGGATTTGGAACCCTGCGGCGCGCCACCAAGGCAGGACCCGAGTTCCGCTTCGACCTGCGCGTTCCGCTCGCCGTCGAACGCCGGCTGCTTCCGGCCTTGCTGCTGGTCGGCCTGGTGGCTGCCGCCGGGGCGTCGTCCGTCGGCACGCCGGCGCTGATCTGGGGCTGGCTGGCGGTCTACGCCGTCAACTCCGCGGCGCGCTTCCTGCTTGCAACGGCGTACGCCGACGCCCGCCATCCGATCACCGCAGAATCGCGGGTTGCGCACCAGTACCTGGCGTGCGCCGCTCTGGACGTGCTGCTATGGGGCGTCCTGCTCGCACTGGTTCCGCAGCCTGCAGCCTTCCTGAGTGGACCGGGTGGGTTCGCGGCGGCCGGCAGTGTGCTGCTCGCGGCCCTGACGTTCGGCGGCTGGCCGCGCGTCTGGACCTTCCACGTGGCGGCCTGGGTGGGCCTGTGCGCGCTGGTCGCTGTCCGCACGTCAGCCAACTTGAACAGCTTTGCACTGGCGTTCCCGCTCTGGCTGCTCGCCGTCTGGTGGCTCGGACGCCAGCAGCCGCTGAGCCGCCATGCCGGACAACGCAGCGCGCAAACGCTGATGAGCAACCCGACCAAGTTCGGCTGGCAGGCAGCGATTCACGCCATTCCGACGCCGGTCATCGTTGCCCGCAATGGCCGCATCATCGAGGTGAACCGGTCCGCGTGCGAGTTCATCGGCCGCAGCGAGCGTTCGATCCTGGGTAACGCTGTCGAGGAGTGCCTGATTGCCGATCCGCCCGAGGCGCTGCAGCCGGACAAGCACCGGTCCGAGTCGAGTTCGGCCGTCGAGGTGCGACCATCCGACCGCACGCTCGATGGTTCGGTGTGGTCGGGCCGGGTGCGCTACATGGAGCCCGGCCGCGCCACGTCCGTCATGGTGATCGCGCTGACCAAAGTCGCGCACGAGCCCTTCGGGCCTGCACGCCTGCTGGATGATGCGCGGCGCTTCGCGGAGTGGATCGGCGGGCTGCAGGGGCTGCCGTGGTACCGCGACGAACATGGTGGGCTGGTTGTCCCGTCCGAATTCCCCGCGCCCGAGGCGGTCGCGGCCGGAACGCCGCACGCGTTCCCGCTCGCGTACCTGCTGGCCAACGAAGAGCGGGAGCGCATCGATGCGCGCTACCGCGACTTCCTGCGCAATGGCTCCGTGTTCGACGAGAGCATGGCTTTGCGTGACACGCAGGGCGTGCTGCGCGAGGTCAGGGTGGTCTGCGTCGTACGGCCCGGCGCGGCAGACGGCCTTGCACCTGTGATCGGAACGATCGCGTCGGCCCGTACCGCGGCGATGCCGGCAAAGGTGCCAACCGACGCGATGGCGGACCTGCTTTCGCGGCTCCCGGTCATCGTTTGGCTGGTCGATGCCTCCGGCCGCGTCGTCCATGCCACTGGGACCGATCCGCAACGCTGGGGCATGGTGGCCGAAGCCCGGACGCGGCCCGAGTGGCATGCCGCGTTTGCCTTCAAGCCCGAGTCGCTGCCGGCGGTGCAGGAGGCACTGCAAAAGGCGCTCCGCGGTCATCCGACCTTCGATCTGCGCAACGCGCGCACGAGCCGGTCGGGCGGGCGCATGAACCTGCGCAGCCACTTCGTCCCGTACGAAGGCAAGCGGATGAACGCGGTGCTGGTGCTCGACACGATCGCCTCGCTGCCGGAACTGCTGGAGATCGAACGGCTCAAGCGCAGCAAGGCGCAGTACAAGTCGCTGGTCGAGGCCTCGGCCAGCCTGATCTGGGCGTGCGACGAAAACTTCACCCTGAGCTTCGCGAGCCGGCGTGCGGCGCGCGACATCTACGGTTACGAGACGCGCGAGCTGCTCGGCCAGTCGGCCGAGATCCTGCTGCCGGCCGACGTCGAGCAACCAGCCGTACGCCGCGCCTTCGAGGGCCTGCGCGAAGGCCGGCCGATCCGCGACCTCGAAGCCGTGCACGTGCGCCAGGATGGCCGCACGGTGATCGTGTCGATCAGCGCGGTGCCGCTGCGCCATCCGGGCGGGCGCTTCGCCGGCGCTGTCGGCATGAACGCCGACCTCACGGCGCTGAAGTCGCGCGAGACGCGCCTTTCGGAAGCGCTGCGGGTCGAGCGCACTGTGCTCGACTCGGCTGGCCAGGCCATTGCCGTCGTGAAGCAGGGGTTGGTGCTCCGGTGCAACGACGCGTTCCTCCGCCTGGTCGGCCTGCCGCCCGAGGCGCTGGCGCGCTCCGCGCTCACCGATTGCCTGCTCGACCGCGAAGACTGGGAAGAGCTGACCGCTGCCGCCGACGAGGCGCGCGCGCGCGACCAGGCGGTCGTGCGCGAGATCCGCGTCCAGCGCGGTGCCCGCCTCGGGCATGGCGAGGGCGCGGCCTGGTGCCAGGTCACCGCACGCTCGATCGCCGACGGCGAATTCGTGCTCGTGATCGCCGACATCGACACGATCAAGCAGCGCGAGGCGAATGCACTGCACGAAGCGCAGCACGATGAACTCACCGGCCTGCCCAACCGCCGCCTGCTGGCGGAACGCGCAGCCGCGGCGCTGGCAACCTCCGAACTGCGCAAGGTGAGCTGCGCGGTGCTGGCCATCGACCTCGACGGCTTCAAGGAAGTCAACGATCGCTACGGACACGAGGTCGGCGACGCGATGCTGCGCGAGATCGCGGCCCGGCTGACGCGCGTGATGCGCCCGCAGGACACCGTGGCGCGCCGCGGCGGTGACGAATTCGCGGTGCTGGTGCCCGACGTCGGATCCGTGACGGAAGTCGAGCGCATTGCAACCCGGCTGCTGCAGGCGGTCGAACAGCCGCTGGTACCGACGCAGGGCCGACCGGCGCTGGCGGTGTCTGCCAGCATCGGCATTGCGCTGGCGCCGGAGCAGGGGCGCGATCTCGAACGGCTGCTGCAGCTGGCCGATCTTGCGATGTATGACGCCAAGCTCAAGGGCAAGAACCGTTTCGCCTTCGCCCAGGGCGCGGGCCTGCCGGCCAATGTCACGCCGTTAGTGCCTCGCGTGTCGCGGACGTCCTGAGCCGCTCCAGCCACCACGCCACGGCCTTGCCGCGCGCATCGTGGCGCCAGGCGACGTGCAGCGTGGCGTCGCTGCGCTCCTGATCGGTGGTCTTGACGATCAGTTCGCCGCGGGCGAGTTCATCGCGTACGCGATGCGCCGGCACGAATCCGCAGCCGAGCCCGGCCTTCTGCGCGGCGATCTTGGCCTCCAGGGTCGGCACCGTCAGTGTGTCCGCCAGCCCCAGCAGGCCTGCCGCACGCGGGGCCAGCCGTTGCGACGTGTCGCCCACGACGATCTGCCGATGCTTGCGCAACTCGCTCGCCGGCAGTGGTGACGGTATGGCAGCCAGCGGGTGACGCGGCGCGACCGCGAAGACGAACGCGACCTTGCCAAGCGGATCTGACCGATACCCGGCACCGAGTCGCGACGGTTCCGGACCTTCCTGCAGGGCTCCGATGGCGAGATCGGCGCGCCCGGCCAGCAGCGCGTCCCAGGTGCCGCCCAGGACTTCGCTGGTGATGCGGAGCTGTGTTGGTGCCACCGCGAGGAAGTCGGCCACTACGGGCAGCAGGGGCTCGAACGGAACGATGTTGTCGACCGCGAGCGTCAGGGCCTGCTCCCAACCCGACGCAACGCGCTGCACCCGGCGCGCCAGATCGTCTGCCGCGGCAAGCAGGTGACGTCCTTCACGTAGCAGTTCGTCGCCCGCTGGAGTGAGCCGTGCGCGATAGCCGCGGCGGTCGAACAGCAGCACATCGAGATCGCTCTCGAGCTTCCGAACGGCGTAGGTCACCGCGGATGGAACGCGGCCCATCTCCTCCGCGGCACCGGCGAAACTGCCCCGGCGTGCAATGGCGTCGATGAGCTGCAACGCTTCGAGGGTCAAGGTCGGCATGACGTTCTGCAGGATTGAACGAGTTCCTCAGTTTAATCCCGATGTCTTTGCTCGGGTTTACCGGCAACATCTCGAACCATAGGCCAGCTTGATGTCTGGCTGGTCCAACAGCCCGGAGGAAAGCAATGGTTACAGTTCGCCGCAGTGAGGAACGGGGTTATGCCGATCACGGCTGGCTCAAGTCGTTTCACAGCTTCTCTTTTGCTGAATATCACGATCCGCGACATATGGGATTTGGCCCGCTGCGCGTCATCAACGAAGACCGGGTGGCGCCGGGGATGGGCTTCGGCACCCACGGCCACCGCGACATGGAGATCATCAGCTACGTGCTCGAAGGCGAACTCGCGCACAAGGACAGCATGGGCAACGGGTCGGTGATCCGGCCCGGTGACGTCCAGCGCATGAGTGCCGGGCGCGGTGTCATGCATTCGGAGTTCAATCACGCGAGCGCGCAGACGACCCACTTCCTGCAGATCTGGATCCAGCCGGACGTGAAAGGCATCGCGCCCAGTTACGAAGAGAAGCGCTTCGAAGTGGCCGACAAGCGAGGTCGGCTGCGCCTGGTCGCCTCACCGGATGGGGCCGAGGGCTCGGTCAGGATTCGCCAGGACGCCCGCGTCTACGCGGGGCTCTTCGACGGGGCGGAAAGCGGCGCGCTTGAACTCGCCACGGGCCGCCGCGCCTATGTGCACGTCGCGCGCGGCAGCATCGAGGTCAACGGCGAGTCGCTTGCCGCCGGTGACGCCGCCAAGATCACGGACACGAACCGCGTCACGCTGGCGCGAGGCGAGAATGCCGAGGTGCTCGTGTTCGATCTGCCTTGACGGCGCGGAAGAGGCTCTGTCACTCCCGGCTTTGCTGAAGCGAAAAGAGCGAACGAAGCGCCTGACTGTGTATACGAACGCGATCGGGCATCATTGAGGTTGAGTCAACGCTTACGGAGAAGCAGCGTGAGAACAAACTTCAACGCGATGGCGCTGTTGGGCCGGATCCTGCTGGCGCTCGTGTTCCTGCTGTCGGGCATCGGCAAGTTGCGCGGCTTCGACGGCACGATGGCCTACATCAGTTCCGCCGGGCTGCCCCTGCCGGGCGTGCTGGCGGCTCTCGCGCTAGCGCTGGAGATCGTGGCCGGCGTCGCCCTGATCCTCGGCTACCGGACGCGCTGGGCGGCGCTGGCGTTGGCTGCCTTCACGCTCGTTGCGGCGTTCCTGTTCCACAACTTCTGGTCCATGCCCGAACAGGCGCAGGTCATGCAGCAGATCATGTTCCTCAAGAATCTTGCGATTGCCGGAGGCCTGTTGATGGTTGCCGCCTACGGTCCCGGCGCCTGGAGCGTAGACCGTCGATAGCGGGCGGCGCGTCAGGCGAACAGGCGCTTGAGGAATCCGGCGATGTGCCGGATTTCCTCCTCGCAAACCGAGTGCGGCATCTCGTACTCGTGCCATTCCAGCGGGTAGCCCGCAGCCAGGAGCGCGTCGCGTGATGCGGTGGCGCGGGCAAAGGGAATGACCGGGTCGCTGCGGCCATGGGCCATGAAGATCGGGATCGTGGCACTGGCGGCCGCGCGCTCCGCGTCGAACTGCGCGGCGAGCGGGAGGTAGGTCGACAGTGCCAGCAGCCCGGCGAGCGGCTCCTGCTGCCGCAGCCCCGCCTGCAACGTGATCGCCCCGCCTTGCGAGAAACCCGCGAGCACGATGCGCGAGCGCGGCGTGCCGCGTTCAATCTCACGCTCGATCAGGTCCTCGACCTGCTTCTGCGACTGGCGGATGCCGCCTTCGTCCTCGCGCCGCACCAGGTCGTTGCCGTAGATGTCATACCAGGCGCGCATGACGTAGCCGCCGTTGATCGTCACCGGCCGGGTCGGGGCGTGCGGGAACACGTAGCGCGCGGCGGGTGCGCCCAGGTTTTCGAGTTCGCGCACGACCGGCACGAAGTCGTACCCGTCGGCCCCCAGTCCGTGCAGCCAGATCACGCTCGCTGCGGGGCGCGGGTTGGTCTGGATCTCAACAGCCGTCAGGGTCGATGAACTCACTGGACTACCTCCGCGCTATGCGCTTCGGGATGAGCGCTTCGGAGCGGCCGAGCGCGCTCATGCCGGACTCCGGCGCACGGCACTCTTCGGGCGGAAGGCCTTCACCACCTC
>DAOMFI010000014.1:0-14349 GCA_035429725.1 Burkholderiaceae bacterium
ACAGTGGAGGTCTGACTTAAACCAACCAGCCTCCACGAAACCCGGGGCGGTTCACAATGCCAAGTCGCGATCGTTCGATAGGCCCGCAGGATTTCCCGCGCGGCCCTCGCGCGCTTTGCGCGATACAGCGGGGTCTTGGTCAGTTGAAGCAAACGTTGGGGCGTCAGGTCCTCGTACTTCTTTGCGACCGTGTCGTCATCCCCTTTGAGCGCCTCCTCACGATCCTTGCTTGCATGTTGCTCGATTACCGCCAGTCGACTGAGGGTCTCGTCGTCGACGCTGTGGTCGATGCGACGGTCCACGGGAAGGTCGTCCCTGTAGATCTGGTCGAAGTCATCTTCCAGGCGGGTCCTGAAGGCGCGCAGCACCTCTGCCTCGGAGACATCGCCTCGCGCACACACATCCAGCAGACCGTTTAGCGTCCAGCCAAGGTCCGTGTCGCGCGGAGTCAACTGCATGACAGTGTTTCCCAGGGCTGCGATCCCCATCACTGGATGGTTCGGCTGCGCGGCGTCCCGTACGAGATAGAAGAGGTTGCGTCCTGGGCTCGATCGATATCGCGTACTCCAGCTGTGCCTGAAGTAGCGCCAGATGTCGATGAGGCGCTGATTGGTGAACTCGTCACGCTCATCACTCACCAGTTGCAGGTACGGCTGGCAGATGCGAGACAGCATCTCTGCACGCTGGTCCTTCGGTGCAGCGGCGATCGGCATCAATTGCTCAGCCAGGCGACGCCCATCCGCGATCAGGTCGGTCATGGGCTTGCAGGACGAGTACTTCGACGGCCGCTCAGCGCCGAAGAGAAAGCGACGGTGCGAGTCCTCGCTCAATTGATCGTTGCGCCCGAAGAGCAACTGTTGCCTGGCGAGCGCTTTGCGCCCAGCCGGATCGGCGGGCTGCCGTGGGCGGACGTGGATGTGGTGCGCGCTAGCGCGAACCTCCCACCCCATGTTGAGCAGGTCGCGGAGGAGCGTTGATGCGACCCGCGCCTTGAGCCCATTGAGCGTGAGGCGATCCGCGTCTCGTGAGAACGCAGAAAGTTGGGCGAGTGCGGCTTCGCGAGGCAGTCTCGCGAGCCCGCACAGCGCGGCATATGTCGTCCCGTCGTCGTCGATGCACGGATTGAACAGCCGCCAGTCCTCTCCGATGTGAGCTGGCAACTCCTTCTCGACGGCTTCCGGGGCTTCCGGTGATGTGACTGAAACTGCCAAGGTTCTACTTTTCTTAGTCAATCTGCACGCAGATGCCAACTCGGGCGGGAGTGGGATCGTTTTCGCGCATTCAATATGCCGAGCGGACGGTCGCTACGCCTTCGCCCTCTTCCTTGTGTCTGCCCGCGGCAACGCAGCGTCCACGTCGATGCCCGACTTCCTGCAGAAGTCGAACAAAAGCTTCTCTACTAGATTCGTCTGTGATCGCTGCTCGCGCTGGGCCGCGAGTTCGAGGGCGCGCTTGAACTGAGGCGTCACCCGAAAGCTGACCGGTATGCGCTTAGATTCCACCTTGGCTCCTCTTCAAGGGCACGCTGCGCCGTATAGTACAGCGCTTTACAGACGCGACCACCTGGGCGTTGTTCGGAGGTCATCACTGGCCCCTGCGATAGGTGAAGTCTCGCGCTTGATCGTCCACAACTCTGCCGACCCACGTTTTTCGAGGGGGCAGTGACCGGCGTTTCGATTGGACGCCCGTCGCCAGGTTTGCGACAGTCGTGCGCGGCAACTTCACGGAGGTTCCGATGCGCCCCCACGACTGGCTCCCGGCCTTGCTCACTGCGTTCTGGGCAAACTGCACCTTCGCCTGCACGGTGCCGCAGGACCTGCGCCCGTACTCGCAGCGCTTGGCCGAGACTCGGCTCGCATTCATCGGCACCGTGACGTCGGTGTCGGGACTGCGCGTCACGTTTGCGGTCCATCACGCCATCAACGGCGCGCCGGGCTCGTCGACCACCGTCGAGGCGTCGCCGCCGTCTACCTGCTCCATCGCCTTCGCCGTTGGCCAGCGGTGGCTCTATGCGGGACCGGCCACGAGCCATCCCTCGGTCCTGCTCATTGCCAACGCGCGCACTACACCGGCAACAGACTTCGGCAGGCTTCGCCGCGCCGATGACGCCCGAGCGCAGTTTCCAGCAGCCTGGCAGGATTGCACGGCGAATGCGCAGTGCGAGCCCGTGCCGATCGGATGCCAGCGGACCGCGGCCAACGCGGCCAATGTCACAGCCGCTCGCGCGCAGTCCATGAAGATCCTGGGTGACCATCGCGCGATGGAGTGCGCGACCCCGCCGCAGGAGATCCAGCCCCTCGCCTCTCCACAGTGCATCGCGTCACGATGCGGCCACTGGTTCCTGGATCTGCGCCTTGGCGTGTAGCCCGGCCGCGCCTAATCGCCGTGGCACTCACCCACCGACCCAGGTCCTCATGCAGTGGTGCCAGGCGCTGACCGCATCGGTCTGGTTGTCCACCACCAGTTCCAACCATTCCTGAAGCTCGGCCGAGGCCTCGTCGCTGGGCTCGTCGAACAGTTGCAGGTCGTAGGGCGCCTTCGGCAGTTCAAGCTGTGAGGCGTTCCGGCGCACCCAGGCATGCATCACGTCGATGCGCTTGTCCGCCGTTCGGCCGATCGGCACCTGGCGACGGGCCGCGAAGTCCCAAGCCATCGAGTCGACGCTGGCAATGCGTGGATGGTCGCTCAGGAAGCGCAGGGTCGTCCCCTTCACTCCGAACAGGTGCAAGCCAACGCCGTCCGGCAAGACACGGTCGAGCGCCTCTACGATCGCCAGGATGCCGTTCGGCCCGTGCACATGGCGCCGGCACATCGAGCCCACGCCCAGCAGCTTCGGCCACGAAGCCAGCGGCAGATGGTCAAGCGACCACCGGTAGTGGTCGACCTCCCACCCCTGCACGACAGGCATTGGGTCGGGCAGGCCCCGATCCCGTGCCCGCATCCGCACCTCGGACAGCAGCCGGCAGGTCTCGGCCAGCCGGAAGTACACGTCGATCTTGGACGATGCGATCTCGGGTTCGACGCACTGGTCCCAGCTGGCGTACCAGGCCCATGGCCAGCTCTCCACCAGGTCCAGGTACTGCTCGATCGTCCAAGGGAAACCGCGGTACCTGGCCATCGCCACGAAGCCGGCGCTGTCCAGCGCAGCGTCCAGGCCGGCAAACTGCTCGGGGTCGGGCCGGCGCACGCTCACAACCTCCCCATTGCCATCGCGGTTCATGAAGGCGTTGGTGCTGAACAGGACGCTGTAGCCCGCATCCCTGGCGGCCTTGAGGATCCTGCCGCCGGTGGTCGGGATGCCGACCCGCAGGATGGGCCCGGCCTTGCGCCCCACGCGCTGGGCCTCGCGCTCGACCGGCGCTTCCAGAACATAGAACGCCATCACGCGCTTTCGGGCAGCTCGCGTTGCGTGGCGCCGACCGCCCTTGCCGCATCGGCGCCAGTCACCTCCCGCTCCAAGAAACCCACGGGCATGCGCACCGTCGCGTCCATGAACACGAAGAGGTGGAACTGGTTCGCGGTGTCGACCAGCCGCGACTCGGCGGGGTAGAGCTCGAACCCTTCGTGCTCGGGCCCGACGATCGCGTTCTTGATGGCCTGCAGTTCGCGCCAGTCCCGGACCACCTCACGATCGCGACGCTTGATGGACAGCCACGCCACGTCGCCGAGGTTCGGCCCGAAGGGGTGGCGAAGGAGCTGGACGTTGACCTGGTAGGTCTCGCTCAGGAAGATCGACTGACAGCGCAACTGCTGCACCTGGCGCTCGGCCGACTCGACATCGACACCGAAACGCTGCGCGATGGCCGAAGCGTCGAAGGCGCTTGAGGGCAACTCCGCCGCATAGAACGGCGCCAGCCGCTGCTTCGACGCAGCGGTCTCGCCCTGTTCGGCATGCTCCTGCGCCGATGCCCAGGCTGCGAAGACGCTCGAGCGCGCCGGACCGAAGAGCGCCGTCGCCATCATCGGCCGGCTCAACACAAAGGCATAGCTGGCTTCGCGCTGGCATGGGCCCGGAGTTCGGCGAACACCGTACCCCTTGGCCTTGAGTTCAGCGATCGCGCTTTGGACCGAGTCCGTGTCGAGGTCGTTCATGCGAGGTGCCTGCAAGGTCCGTTGACTGGACCTTCAGGATCTCGCCGGCCACCTCGCCTTCAAGGTCTGCGTCTGGCCGAGACCGCAACGCTCAGGGCGCCCTGACCCGAAACTCGCTGGTGGTCGTCCAGGCCTCACCCAAGTCGTCGAATGCGCAGCTCGCGATGCGCCAGCGCGCGACATCGCGCCACTCCTTGGAGTGCCGGTTGCGGCACTGGGCTGCCAGCATCCCGAGCGGCTGCCGGCGGAGCGGATGGTCTCTCGCCAGCTCGTGGAGCAGCCAAAACCGGTCGCCGGCAGAGCCGGCCCCCGTGTGGTTGTCGGGCACGCTCAACGCCTCCGCCGCGCCTTGACGCAGGCCTCCAAGCCTTGCGCGAATGCCCGCGCGCCACCGTTGGCCGGATGCCGGACAGCAGCGGCAGGCGGCACGCCAAGCCGGACCAGTTGCTCGGCCGCCTTCTTGCCGACCGCGACCACCGCCGCGCGCGGAAAGGCTGCCAACAGCAACCGGAGAGGCGTGCGGCCGTGGGTGAGCTCTGCGTCGGTCGGCGTGCGATTCGAGCGCGGGTCGCCACGAGCGTGCGGGTGCATCGGCAACGCGTTCCACATCACCGCTCGCTCCGCGATATCCAGCGCGTACAGCGATCGCCAAACCAGCGTGGCCGAAGGCTCAGCAAACGGACGGGACCTCGAGGTCAACCGTCCCGGTGCGTCAACCAGCCGGGGCACGGCGCCGTCCAACACGTGCCGCTCGCTGGTGAAGGCCAGCCCCGTGTGCCGCATGCCCTGCCAGCCCGCCGCTTCGCCGCAGAGGATGAACTCCGCATCGCAGTCCAGATGTTGCTGCAGCCGCCGCTGCTTGGCATCCGGCCCATTCGACCCGAGATCCTCTCCGCACACGTCGGCCCAGGGATTGAAGAGTCCTGGCACACCCTTGGGAAGCGCAGATACCAACGTCCGGGCCAGTTCCTCGGCATCCATGGTGACCTCCTTCCTGGTCTACGACCCGAATCTGAACCGGGCGATCGGCGTCCCGCTGATGGGCGCGAGTTCGATTGTCCTGCCCGGTCCCAGCGGGTCACTTCGTCCCGGCCAGGAAGCCGCCGTGAAGTGCCTCATCCAGCTCAGGTAGTCCGCATAGGCGGTCGCCGGCTTGCCCGCGAAGTTCTCCCCGGTCAAGTTCCTGAAGATCACCTGCATGCTCAGTTCGTCACCCAGCCAGATCCACTCCCCGCTTCCGTCCCGGATCTCGTGGGTGTAGGCGTCCCTGGCCACCAGCTTCGACTTGTCTTCGACCATGACTTCGATCCTTTCGGGACCAGTCTGCCGGGCCCGGGCCCGCGTTCAAGCGCCACTGCGGATGCACCCGCCATGGGGAGCGAGCGTGGTCACCTGGCTTCCGCTGAGGTCGGCCCGGTGCTTGTGCGGCGCAACGCCTTCCGCCGTCGGCGGGCGCTCCTTCGACTGCCCCACAAAGGGGGTGCCGGCCGCGAGGACGAGCGACCTCACACCGGTGCCTCGTCGAGTTCTTCGAACAGATCGCCCTGGCTGGGGTACCGCACGGTCAGGCGGCTGCGCAGGGTTTCGAGGGAGGGCTGTCCATGCAAGCCGTGGCGCTGCCGCCATTGCGAACGCCGCAGGATTTCGTCGACGCGCGCCGACTGGCCTTTGGCCGGCTGGACCAGGCCGAACGACAGGTAGGTCTCGTAGCCGGCCGTCCAGTAGCCTTCCGTCGTTCGGCGGTCTTTGAGCATGCGATCAAGCTCGAAGTCCAGGAACAGCCAAGCACCCTCCTCGTCGATCTCGCTGTCGCCCTCGACATCGATGACCGCCCTTCCGCTCGCGAGGGTGCGCAAGCCGGGTCCGCAGGTCTCCGCGAAGTCCTCCCAAGCCGGATTGCGCAGGCCGGTGACCTCCAGCGCCGAAGTCACGTCGTCGTTCCAGTCACCCACGTGGATCTTCCCGAGCTTGGGCACCGCCGTCTTCGGATAGGGCTTGATCGGGGGCGGCGTCCAGAGCGCGCCGTCTTCGACCTGCTTCCAGATCCTCAGCGCGCTGAACGGTTCGGCGATCGCATACTGCGACCAGCGGGCGTCGATCGCGATCAGTTGGGCGGCACTGATGATCTGCACACCCGACAGCTTCTGCGCACTCAAGGCGTACCGAAGCAGTTCGGCGAGCATCGCGGGCGAGTACGTGTCGGCGCCGACCTCGATGAACCCGTCCACGATGCTCCGCCCGACGTACTGCCTGCGCGACCAGTCGTACTGCGTGTAGGCGATGAAATCCCGCAGCGCGGCCAGCGGCGCCATGTAGCCGTAGCGATCCCGGTCGGTCTCGATCATCTGGCGCAGCGACCGGTCCTCCCGGACCGCGGTGCAAACCCAGCAGCCGAAGCGGCTGGAGCAAGGCTTGGAGTGCTTCTGCATCTCCGCGTCCGCCACCACGACGCAACTGCTGCCGCCGGCGGCCTGGTAGGTCTGCATCGTCTCCTCGAAGCGGCTGTAGGCCGGGATCACGCCGGCGTTGGCCAGGCCCAGGTACTGCCAGACGTCGTCCGCCGCCCAGTCCAACAGCGGGCTCAGCCGGAGGCGCCCCTCCGTGTCCGTCCAGAGCGACACCGCCTTCTCCCCGCGGCCCTTCACGCTCGCAGCACGGACGGCCGACTCGTCGCGCCGCACACCCGTCATGAGCACCGGCTGAGGCCAGCCCTTGGCCCCCAGCTCGCGCTCGATGAACGCTAGCTCCCGCTCGTTCGGCAGGCGCTTCAGGTCGGTCTGGCAGTCCCGCCGCGAGTCCGGAAAAGTCGGAAGCGCGCGGCCGCCGATCACCCGCACCGGGAACGTGTCCCAGAAGGCCGGGGTCGCCACCCGCACGACAGCGGTCACGCCATGCTCGCGGGCGAACCGGGCCGCCTTGGCGATCTCGCCGCTGACAAGGCGCTGGATCTCTGGGTTCTCGACGCCGACGTCGCTGTGGGCGATGACGACCATTGGGTTGCGGCCCTGCCTGGCCTGTTCGACGGCGGCGGTGAGCGCAAGGTTGAGCAGCACCGACGAGTCCTTGCCACCGCTGAAGAGCACGACCGCCGGCCGGCCGACTTCCATGAACGCGCCGATGGCCTGCAATGAGATGGCCTCGGGCGTCTCGTGGCGAAGGTCGATGAGTTGCTGCATGCGCGCTCCTGGTGACCACCAGGATCCCGCGCTCGGCGTCGCCTTCAAGGTCGACGAGACGAACCGTGCTCAGCGTTCGCGCTCCTCGCCGCGCAGCACTTTCGCCCACACAACCTTGCGCCCTTCCTCAGGACCCGCCTTGCGCGGCCGACCGGCCGAACCCCAGTGGCCGCCGGCGCTGCGTCCGATGGGGTCCCAGCCCGCGGCGTAGAGACTGGCCCCGCCTTCGCCTTCCGCCGTGTAGGTCACGAGGCGCCGATAGCCCATCGCAGAAGCCGCCTTGGCGATCGCGCCGAGCAGCTTGGTGCAGCCGTTGGTCACCGAGGGATCGACCGCCACCCGTCGAACCTCGGCCGTCAGGCCATCGTCCAGGTGTCGTGCCACCGGCCGCGCGCACACGGCCACACCATCCAGTTCCTGATCGGCGACACGGCGCAGGCCGACGGCGAACTTGTGTCCCTGGACCTTGCCCAGTCTTCGGTGCAACCGCTCCACCACCAGGTTCGCCTCCCGAAGTCCGACCGGGACGACCTCGTGCTCGAAGCGCGGCCGGGGTGCGACCGCCCGCCTGATCGCGGCGACGGGGTAGAACTCCGCGCTGCCCGGATGCCGCACGAGCTCGACGCGCACATCGCCGCTCGGATGGATCCAGTTGACACGACCAGGCCCCACACCGTCGACGATCACGTCGTCGTGCAGCCGGCACAGGCCCTGAGGGTGGTCCAACAGAGGCGGGGTCTCGTCGATGGCATCGCGTGCGGCCACGGCGTCGCTGAACCGGGTGAACACCGTCGCCGGCAAATGCAGGCCCGCCGCGGCACCAGACATCGAGTTGCGAACCAGCCAGAACAGCCGCGACGAGATCGAAGCGATGTCCACCAGCGGTTCGGGAACGGCGCCGGCTCTCGGCGCCAGGGTGGTCGAGTTCATGTTTGCAATCCTTCTTCGGTGTGCAGCGGCAAGTCGTTGGCCACCGCCTTCGCCCTGGCCAGCGTCATCAGTTCGCGGTAGCGCACCAGCACTGCGTCCCGGTCGGTGTGATGCACCTGCAGGCCGACGGCCTGCGCGACATCGCGACGGACCCCGGCGATCAGTGCCGCTTCGCCCGGCGTGGGCAGGACCGTGGGCCAGCCCTTCACGAAGAGCAGGTGTTCCGGCAGCCTGGCCTCAGCACTCATCCGCAACCGGGCACGCTCCTTGGCCTCCTGCAGCCGCGCGCGAAGACCCGCATCGAGCAGGTCCGGAGCCACGTCGCCGAGCCAACGGTGGCTCTGGAACGAGAAGGTGCTCGTGGCCTCCAGCGCCACCATCTCGCGGTAGATCGCCTGGTTGTCGGTGCAGTTGCTCGACGCTCGAAGGTCATGCTCCGAGCCGAGCACGCAGAACGCGCACGAGACCCTCGTGCTGCCATAGAGCCGGTAGGCCTCATGGAGCTCGTCGCCCCGAATGCGCACGTAGTCGTTGACGTCCCCGCGCCGCCAGCCCAGGAGGGGGTTCCAGGTGTGGCCCGCGCCGCGTCTGCGCGTCGTGCGCTCGTCCTGCTTCCAGGCCGGCATGCGCGCCCTCTTCGCGCTCTCCTCGCGCCGGATGCCCACGGCGGAGACGACATCACCCTCGGGAAAGCGCCGGCGCATCTCGCGGGCGATGACCTGGCTCTTGAGCTCGGCCGTGCAAAAGCGCTGCGCGGCGGTGCTCCACGGCAAAATCAGCTTCACGCACTCGAGGTTCGCGTAGCGCGCGACGTTGGCGGCCCAGCGCGACAGCCATCGATCCATCATGTCGCCGGCGTTGCGGCGCACGACGACGAGTTCCACGCCGAGGCGCTGCGCCAGCCGTTCGCAGACAGGCAGGCTGTCCCGCCACTCCACGCGGCCGAGGTCGGCGTGGATCAGGAAGCGCCGGCCCTGGTGCCCGATGTCGTCGAGGTGTGCGCACACCCGATAGGCCAGCGCCTGCGAGTCACGCCCTCCGCTCACGCCCACGAACACCGGTGCGTCTGCAGCCAGGACATTCGCAACCTCGGATGGCACCTCGATCGAGAACCGTTCGACGTCCGCCATCAAGCCGAACAGGTCCGGCGGGCTCGCCGCGACGGCTTCGTCGTTGCAGTGGATCCTGATGATGTTCACGCACTCAGGCTACGAGGCACCTCCTCGTGTTCAAGGGGCACAGCCACACGCCCCATGCCGGGAGCACGAGCCCGCAGACGTCGTCCGAGGTCCTCATCGCCATCTGCCGATCCACCGTCGGAGCGCTCCGGCCCGTGTCATCAGGCACACGCTGGACACATGAACCTGCGCCGGCTTCAAGACCTCGCGAGACCCCTACCCAGGGCCACAACCGAGTGGCAAACTTGCAGAGCTTCCTGCTGGCGATCGTCGCTGGTACAGCCTTCAACGAGAGCCGTCAACGGCTGGACTTGAAGTCCAAGGTGCCCTGCACCCTGGCGTTAGCGGTCGTGACCCGCACTTGAATCGACCGTCTTCGGACGGCCATGCCGTGCAAGCGGCGAATCCCGGCGCGCGCAAGCGGCCGAACCAGTCCGTGCTGGTTGGCGTCGATCCCGGTCGGCGCGCCTCCTTGTCGATGTGCACATGACACATCGGCCACGACGTCGGCTGCGCCAGCCCCGCAGGCTTCTTGCCTCCGTGCGTCTTCATCGCTTCGCGTGGCGCCGCGAAGTCCTCTCGTCATCCGGCCTGCTGGATGACCTCGGCTGGGCACACCCGTGTGCCTGGCCCGAATCCCTGGGACGCAAGTCCTGAAGTGTGCGAAAGACCCATCGCTTCGGCGTGGGTCTCTTCGCCTGTCCATGGGCGCGCGATCGCGTTGCCTTCAACCCGAATGGGGAACGTTGCTTCTCCATCCGGGGGACGTGTCGTTCCCCTTTTGCATTTGTGCAAAGGAGAACGACCATGTCGAAGTCCACGGCTCACACCGTGTGCCGCCTCTGTGGCGGTAGTGGCCTGCCGCAACACCCCGTTGTGGTGGCCAGGAAGCCTCCGGCCCTGTGCACCGCGTTCGTCCGCCCGTCGGCCGACGTGGTCGTCCCGATGCCCCAACCGCTGCCGCTGGCTGCGTGAGGAGCGGATGGACAAGCACCTGTGGCTGAGCCTGCTGCGTCTTGTCGACGAGGGCAGCGCTGAAGAGCTTCAGGCGAAGAAGGAAGAACTCCTTCAGAGCCTGGAGCGGCTGCGGATCACTCGCGGCCCAGTCCGCAGCGATGTCCTGCGGGTCGTGCGCCTGATCGACGAGGAACTCGTGTCCCGTCTTCATCTGGAGCAACGGCGCAAAGGACGTCGTTAGCGGAAGGTTCGAGGCGCCTCGCGAGGGCCTGCTTGTCGGGACGATCGAACAGGATCGCCCACATGTAGGCCCGCTCGAGCGCTTCGCGCCCGCCATCGATGACTTCAAGAGTCTGGCCTGAACGATCCATCGTGATGGCTTCCTGTGAACACCGGCTTGCCGGCGCGTTCATGCTACCCCACGGGGACGCTTCGTCCCCTGCGGCCGGCTCGTCTCCGTGGACATCCAACGGAGCGAACCATGCATCAGCAATTGCCCAGCATCGGCCCCATCCACGGCCAGCTCGCCGCCCCGGTTCCACCGGATCGTCACGAGTTGGCCGAGGAGATGGCCTGGGTGCACCTGTACCGCGCCGTGCGCCAGCCTCCCGGCGCCGCGGAAGTGGTCAAGTACCTCAACAGCAACCCTGAAGCCAGGAGCCGCCACGAGGCGCTTTACCTGATCGCCTGCGAGACCTTGCATGCCAAGGCCCTTGCCGACGAACAGAGCGAGCGCACCGTGGCCGCGTTCCGCGCGATCTTCGTGACCGCGCCCATCAGCGTCCTGCAGTTGGCGACGGCCATCGTCGTCTCTATTCCCAGGATCTTCTCCGGCAAGTCCACCGTCGACCCGAAGGCCTCCAGGCCCAAGGCCGGCGCCTCGCGTGCCAAGGCACGCGTGGACGTGCTCGCGAAGCATCCGGAGGTCGCCGAGGTGATCACCGGGTTCGCCGCATCGCCGAGCACGGCGCCTGCGACTCCGGAAGCGCCGGCTGCCCCCGAGGCTCCTGCCTCACGCGGCGGCCAGGCAGCGTGACACCTCGTTGTCGATGAGCCACGCCAGGATCTCGTACTCACGGGACTCCTCGGCGTAGTAGGCCTTGCACTGCGCAACGTACAGCGCCAGGCCGTCGAGCGTTCGAACGCCATCCACCGGGAAACCGGTGATGCGTTCGAGCCGTTCGGCCTCCTTGCGGGTCAGCCTGATCGCGTTGCCCAACCTCAACATCTTCGTCCTCTCGCGAACCTGCCTCCGTGTCTAGCACGCGAAGTGCCGCCGTCAAGGGTCTCGCGAAGGCGCATCCCTAAGGACTGTCCAAGACGATGAACGTCGAAGCCCTTCAGATCATCGAACTCGACGCCGCTCGGGCGCCGGCACCGATGGTCGACCACTACATCCAGCTCGTGCGCAACAGCCTCGCGGAGTGCACGGCCGACACGGCCGAGTACGCGAACGCGCTGCTGCTCAAGCTCGAGCATCTGGCAAGCCACCAGCGTGTGCATGCCATCGATTCGAGCCAGACCCAGGTCTACCTGGCGCCCTGGCTCACCATCCCTTCGCCGTCCCTGCGGGACGCGGCCTGATCGTCCACCTGTGGGCCGTTCGATGCCTCGTGCATCGAACGCCCACCGGCGGTCTCAGCGTCGAGGCGGGGTGAGCGCCTCGATCCCGAACTCCGTGCGACCGGCACGGATGCGACCTCCCCAAGGCCGCGCATCGAGCAGGTGCCAACACGCCTGCGACTTCATCAACCCGAGCGGGGCGCCCTACCCCCGGTCGGGGTGGCGGCGCCTTCCTCGCACAACAAGAAAGGAAACGTCATATGGCAACTCGCAAGACGAAACATCCGCCCAAGGGCGAGCAGCGTCGCCGCCTGACCCTGTTCTTCAACAAGGACGCACGCAAGTCCGCGGCCGACGCGTTGAAGAAGGCGTCGTGGCTGCTCGCTGCAGCCAATGCGTACCTTGGCTTCGCCAAGGAATCGGTGGCCTACCTGGCCGTCGTCATCGTCGGCTGGTTGGTCGCGCAGACCCTGGCCGTCGTCCTCCTCAGCCTCGAGGAGGAACAGGGCTCGCAAGAGCCTGAGGAGCAGGGACATGCAAGACCTCCTGGCATCGTTGGCAAGCGCGCTCAACAATGACCCCGTCCTGGCCACCTACGCGCTCGCGTGGGTGGTCCTCGACCTGTGGGGAGCCGCTGCCCTGGCCCTCGCGTATCGCAGCCGCCTGCATGAGCGGGCCGGCCAACTCCACCCGAGGCCGCACAGTCTGTTCCCGCACCGGTAACGCCGCCGTTCGGCGCACCCCGACATGCCCTGCACGATCACCCGATCTGCAGGGCATCGTCGTCTCTGCAGGTCCCTCAGCGCCAGTGGCGGACGAAGGGCCGCACCCGCCAGCTGATGCCGTCCGGACTGCTCGCCTCGGCCAGCAACGTTCGGCAGGCGCCCAGCTTGACGAACCGGCCTTGGCTGTCGAGCTGAAAACCCATGAGTTGGAGCGCCTGTCTTGAGTAGCGCTTGCGCAGCATGGCGTAGGCCGTCGGGGCACGTCGCCGCCTTGGCCAGTGATCCAGTTGCAGGCTCATCGCTTCTCGCTGTGCATCACTGCAGCGCTTCGCCGTCCCGCTTCATCCGGCGCCACTCCCAGGGCGGCAGCGGTGCGGTGTCAGCCCACAGTCCGAGGCGGGCTTCGCGCGCGTCGGCCTCGAGGCGGAGCAACTGCGGGTCCTTGCTGTACGCCCGATAGACCCAGGCCATGCCGCGCCGAACCTGTTCTTCGCTGACGTCCAGGCCGTCCACGGTCATCGTGACGATCGGCCGCCCGTTGCGGTCGACCTCGCGCCACTCGATGTGGACCTGCTTCTTCCAGACGAGCTGACGAAGCGACTGCTCGGCTCGCTGCCCCCAGGCCTGTCGATGTTCCGGTGCGTCGATCCTGGCCAGCCGCAACCGCAGCGGCCGGCCTTCGATGACCGCCGTCGCCGTGTCGCCGTCCGACACCGCCGTGATCACGACGTCGGCCGCGTGGCCGAGCCGGGCAGCCCTGGCTTCCACACCGGTCAAGGTCTCTCCGGGCCCTTGCGCCTGGGCTGCCACCTGCAGCGCGGCACAGGCGAGCACCACGGCCACCGCTCTCGTCCCCGACCCCTTTGACAACACCTTCACCGCTGCTCCCCTACTTGCGCCGGCGGCCCTTGGCGCGTTCCACCCGCTGCAACTGGAGCCGCTGCCGCACCGCGGCCGTGTAGCACCATGCCACATCGAGCGTCTCGGTACTTCGCAGCCCCTTGGCCCGCAGTTCGATCACTCCGCCGACCACGGTCACGATCACCGCGCGCGGGCCCTTGTCTCGCACCACCGCGCTGGTCTCGCGCGTCACGGGCCGCAGCGACTTGGTCACCATGGTGCACCCGCAGTCGTCTTGAGGATTCCGGCGTTCAACATCGTGTTCTCCTTGCCTGTGGTCAGGATCGCATCGCGTGCTGCGCCTTCAAGCCCTGCCCGCCGGACGGCATCCTTCGCAGATCTGCCGCGAGGTACGCATCCGGCATGTCATCCGCATTGGCCTCCAGATGCCCGGGGCAACACCGGTCCCGGGCTGCGAGCTGCGCGAGCACGGGCAGCAGCATTCCCAGCGCGCTGGACAGTGGCTGTGCGTCGTGCTCGGCGAGCCAGCCGCATCCTTCGACCGCCGGCAGGATGGAGCCGCCTTGCCGCGACCAGCGCACGCACGTCTCGCACTGACCTTGCCGGCTCATCCCTCGACCCCCGCCCACTCGCCCTTACCCACCGCCTCGGCCCGCTGAAGCATCGCGCGCCCCATCGCTCCGGTCGCCGAAATGAACGCTTCGCGACTGCGAGGCCGCGCACCACGTTCCGCGCCGTACAACGGTCGATGCGACATGCCGAGTCCATCACCAAGACCGCACACGAGATCGAACGCTCCCGATCCGTCCAGCTCGACGATCTGCGTGTCAGCCAGCGCGATGCCGAAGCCGCCGATCAGGTAGCGAT
>DAOMFI010000014.1:14449-18889 GCA_035429725.1 Burkholderiaceae bacterium
GCGTTGGTCACGCTGGCACCCGGGTTGCGGCCCCAGCGCTCCATGTCCACCAGCAGCAGCCTCGCCAGTCCGGCCCGCTCGAGCACACCGGCCACCGCCAGCACACCGTCTTGCTGTCGAACGGGTGGCACATTGGGGCTGGCGCAGAACAGGCGCAGGTGGCGGATCAGTGCTTGCGACATCGACGGTCCTTCGGGGTCTCGAAGACCATCATCCGAGCCACCCGAGACGCTTCAAGGGATCAACGCGGGCGCAGGCGCCGATAGGTCAGCCACTCGTCGAACGACTCGCACAGCCGAACAGACGCCTTCGCGCGGGTCAGGGCGACGTACAGCAGATTCACGTCCGCCTGATCCACCTCGTCGGCCGTCAGCTCCCTGCCGTCCTCGAAGAACCGCATGAAATCGTCGGCCAGCCAGACCTGGTCGAACTCCAGGCCCTTCGCCTTGTGCGCTGTCGAGAAGAACACGCCGTCGAAGTCGCTCCAGGCGGCCTTGTCGAGCGCCACGTGCCGGGACCTGATCTGCTCCACCAGTGCCGGCACGCGCCCGCCGTAGTCCTCGACCACGCGCACCAGGTGCCTGAGCTCAGGGTCAGCGGCATCCTCTGCGAGTTGCTGCAGGTCCTCGAAGCTGCCGAAGCTGCGCAGGTAGGGATCACGGACCAGTCCGCCGCTGCCGGCCCACAGGTGGTAGGCGTCGAGCAGCTTCTCCATCCGGTAGCCCTCGGGCCCGCCCACGAAGTGGTAGCGCCGATTGCTCGACAGGAACGAGATGGCTTCCTCGAACACGACCGCGTTCGTCCTGGCCAGCACCGCGAAGGAGCGCTTCGTGTCCACCGACAAGCGCGTGGCCGCCCGGCCGGCCCCGACGATGCGCAGCGTGTTGTCGAGCTTGAAGTGGCCCAGCAGGGCGTTCGCCATCTGCGCGAGACCCTCCCCGAAGCGGAAGCTGCGCGTGAGCTGCAGCCGCTGATCCGCCTCGTGAACCCCCAGGGCATTGGCCGACCCGCGGAAGGCGAAGATCTGCTGCGCCGAGTCGCCCACCAGCACCAGCCCGCCGCCCTGGCGCCGCACGATGTCGTAGGTGCACAGGTTGAGGTCCTGGGCCTCGTCCACGGCCACCAGATCCTGGCCTCGCAACGTCGGCTCGTCCATCTGGAAGAGCTTGAGGTACCCGTCATGGGGCAGGCGAAGCTCGCCACCATCGGTCCGGCACATCCGTCCCCAGGTCGCCCTGGCAACCTCGACAACGGTTCCCGGATCAGCCAGGCGCTCGGCGATGTCGGCCGGCACGTGCGAGGCATCGATCTGCGCGTCCAGCGAGCCGCACCAGTTCTGGATCGCCTGCAAGGCAGCGGTGGCCACCAACGGCCCGCACCGGAACGTCCGCGCCACCGAAGACGCGTAGGTCTTGCCCACCCGCTGCGACGCCTCGCTGCCGAAGAGCTCGACCGCCTTGCGCCAAGCGATGGAGTGGGTGGTGCGGCACGTGACGTTCGGCGGCATGCGCTCCGCGGCTTCCAGTTGGATCGACTTGTTGAAGGCGAGATAGAGGATGCGGCTGCGCGGACGCGCGCCGGCGTACAGGCCGAGCGTCGTCGTCTTTGCCGCTCCCGCCCCCGCCTCCACGACCAGCGACCGAGCATCGCTGTCGACGATGCGTTGCTGTTCCTCGGTCGGCTGCATCGGCGTTTCAGCCGCTCGCTACCAGGCGGTTCGCCTGTTCACGAACAGCGTCCGCATATGGCCCTGGTCCACCTGGGCCCAGGCACGGAACGACCACGCGCACACGGCGATATTGGTCGCATACATCCCGATGCTCCACCACAGGCCAACCCGCGCGCTCAACCCGATCAGCACGATGTTGGCGACGATCCAGGTCACGAAGCCTGCCCGGCGTTTGCGGGCCACCTGGACCTGCCCGAGCAGCGTGAGGATCCAGCCGAGCACCTGGAGTGCGCTGACCAACTGACCTTCCACCATGACGATCCCTTTCGTCGATTGCATGGGTTCATTCTTGGCCGGCGCTCGACGCCTTCAAGGGCTGGCCAGCGGAGCCCGAGGGCCTGAACACGATCGAGCCGACACTGCCTTGTCATGCTGCCGGGTTCGCGTCGTTCGCGCCAACCGAAAGGCGGCACGCAGCACCCCCGTTTTGCGGCCGCCGCAGCGCCCGGCGAGCTACTCCGCCTGAAGGCCGCGGGGCTTGCGTCGTCGAATGCCGAAGCGCTTCCACACCGCCGGGTTCACGTCGATGGGGCCTGAGCGCTTGGACGACAGGTTGACCAGCACACCGTGCTGCCTGATCGGCCCCTGGAACAACTCGTAGAGCAACTGCGACGCCCACCGCACCGCCATGTCGTTGACGAACAGACCTTGGGACTGCAACGAGATTCGCACCGAGCAGGATGGCGCGTCGTCCTCCTGCTGCTCCTCCAGCAGTTGCGGGAACAGCTCGGTGACACAAGGTAGCCGTCCCCACTCCTGCAGTTCGGGCAGCGGATAGGGCTTGGGCTGACCCAGCACCACCTGTGCCCCGCTCTCGGTGTTGCCGAGGTCGAGCCAGTAGGTGGCGCGTGATCCGCGTTGGAACAGGTTCCTGTGCAGGTCACGCCGAGAGCGCGCCGAGTCCACGCAGCTGATGACGATGCTCGGACCGCCTCCGTGGTCGGTGGCCGGCGATGCGTCGTAGTGCCGCGGCACGGCGTCCCAGTCGAGGCCGAAGTACTGGTTCAGCCGGTGGATCGTCACCACCGCCTTGTGCAGCCCCACGTCGGCCGGGCTGTAGATCTGCCGCCCGACGTTGGATTCGCTCACCCGGTCGCCATCGAACGCCGTGACATGCAGGCCGTAGGGGTGGCCGAGCGCCCGCATCGCGATGTCCAGGCGTGCCAGGCAGTTGGCCATCTGCGCACCGTTGCCCCCGACGCCCACCAGGTGGACCTTCACCCGCTGGCTCAACAGGCTTCGTCCGATGCAGTGTTCCATGTCGATTCCGGTCCTCTCCCGAAGATGATCGTGGACCAGGCGTCCGCTTCAACCCCGGCGCGCGCGCCATCGGCAAGCTCGTCGGCGGTGGCCGCTCAGCGACGGGCCGCAGTGCACAATGAGGAGCGCATTCGATCCGCCTTGCTTGTCCTCCCTGGGCAAGGCCTGATGCGTCTTCGGCGCCTCGGCGTTCAGCGTCGAGGCGCCTCTTCTATGCCGGCAGTGCGCCGTCCGGCTCGACGGCCCACGGATGAGGCAATTCCCGGAACAGGCCATTCAGCGCGAGCCGGAACCTCGCGGTGGGTCGCTCACGGTCCAGGTTGCCGAAGACACCGCAGACCCGCACGCCCTGGTCATCCCGATCGTCTTCGCCCGACCAGAACGCGCCCAGCCGGCCATGTGAGTGAAGGTCGATTGCGACAAGCTCGTCTGCGGCCAACTCTTCGATCCGGTACCTCACGTGACCGGGCCCGACCTCGATGGCCTCATGCATGGCGAGGCGCAAAGCACCGCTGCGCGCGTCGTAGACCAGCGCGCCCGCCGCCTCGTTGGGCATCGTCCTGCGCGCGGCGGCAATGAACCGCTCCAGCAATCCCAAGGGAATGACGCCGAAGGCGAACGTGATGGCCTCGGCCGCCGCCCCGTACGGCAGGTGCATGCCGACCTCCGCGACCCGTGTCGTGCAATCGAGCCAGGGCGTCTTCATCTGCACGAACAGGCCGTTTCGGGCGAGCAGCATGCGCTGCCCGCTGGCGTGCGGCTCCAGTGCGCCGAATCGGGGCACGGCGACCACAGGGCAACTGACCCCGATGGCCGCGTCGCGCGGGTCAGCCGTCATGCTTGGCTCCGCGGGACTGCAAGGCCTCGCCCAGGGTGCGGTCGAGGTCGACCAGCGTCCGCTCCGGAAACACGACATGCTTGCCGTCGAGCATGTCGCGCCAGAACCGGTAGGCCCCGCCACGGTAGCGCACGAGGTTGCTGTGCACGTTGGGATGCGTGAACCAGCTGTCGAAGAACGCGCTGGTCCATTCGTCGAGCTTCTCGGCCGTCGCGCGCTCCGGCAGGTCCACGTTGCCCACGCAAATCTGGCCGCTCTCCCAGACGTTGAAATACGGCGCACGGAACAACCTCGTGCTGTCCTTCGGCCGCGCCGCCCCCTTGATCGCCCAGACAAACCACTTGCGCGCGGTCGTCACGCAGAACACCAGCCCTGGATGGCTGACGACCTCGGAGCGTTCGCCGGCGACGAGTTGGTCTTCGGGGCACCGGAACCAGATTCGTCGCATGCCCGGCGGCACCCACCATGCGATCGCAGCCGAATCCTGGAAGATCAACCTGTCCGGGATGAACCCGCCGTCCTGCCGCTTCATCAAGCTGCGGGCCAGGCGCAGCACTGCGAACGCCGTCATCGGGCGTCCGGGCAAGATCGTCGCGCCTCCACCCTGGTTCGC
>DAOMFI010000014.1:18989-39760 GCA_035429725.1 Burkholderiaceae bacterium
CGCAGCGCACGCCGAAGGACTCGCCGCCCCACTCGATGGTGCACGACGGCCCCACAGCGTGCCCGGCATCGCTGCCGGCCTCACGCAGGTTCATCGCGAAGTACGGCCGCAGCATGCGCAGCGCACCGAGTTCACGGCGGACCCAACCCTCCAGCACGGTCTGGCAATTCCGGAGGTGATCTGGCCCCGGCCGCGCCGGCATCAAGGCAGCATCGACGATGCCGGTGCGCAGCAGGGTCCGGGCCAGCAGCGCCCCACGACGGCGGGACGCCTGTGGCACCAGGGCGCAGGGAATGCCGGGGTCAACGACGGGCAGCTGAAACATGGCTAGAACAGTGGCGGAAGGAGCGCGCCGCGTACCACCATGCGGTCCTGTCGATCCGCGTGGGGCTGGCCGCGCACGTCTTCGGCGAACTGGTGGACGATGCTGCTCACGAAAGCCAGTTTCGCCTCGCCCATTGCGGCTTCAAGGGCTCCGGCCTCGCCCTGTCCGGGCTGCGCGAGGAACCGGTCCAGCCGCGCGGCATAGCGCGCGACCGGATCGTCCTCAGCCCTTGGTGCCGACCGCGCGCTTGAAGGCGATTTCCTGGACGCCACGAACGACCTCACCGACCTGGGCCTCGGCCGTCAGCAGTTCGGGGTACTGCGCGGCGTAGACCTCCTTGACCTGTTCGACGCTCATGCCGGGAATGTCCGGCAGCGTCATCCCGTTGTACTTGAAGCAACGGGCGAGAGCGGCAACGACGATGGACATGGTTGCCTCCCTTCACGCACCGAAGAGATCAGGCACGCCCGGTCCCGCAGCGGAAGTCGCGGCCGGCACGACAGCGGGTGGCGTTGCGGGCGCATCGTCGGCGCCGTCCCCACCATGCTCGTCGTCTGCGTCGTCGTCGCCGGCCGCTGCCTTGGGCGCTGTGCCGCGCTGCGCGGGCTTGGTGCCGGCCTTCGTCACGGCATCGGCGCCCTTCTTCACCGCCGCAGCCTTCGCCGCCTCGATCACTTCGTTGGTCGCGGCCACCTGCTCGTCCAGGCTGGCGCGATGGGTCGAGTAGCTGAGCAGGGCCTGCACGAAGCCGGCATCCAGTTCGTCGGGGACAGCCGTGAGCTTGAGCGGCATCGCCAGCGCGGGGACGTCCTTGCCGCCCTCCGAGTGCTTCGGCACCACCACCACGGTCATGAGGCCGCTGGCCTCGTCGGCCGACAGCAGCAGGCTGAACGCGCCCTGTGCTGCCAGCGGGAAGAGTTCCTTGAACATCGCTTGAATCTCCTTGTTCGAGAGGGATGACCCTCGGATTGATCCTATGGGTCACCCATCGTTTGTCGAGGCTCACGCCGCGTGCGCGGGCTCTGCCTCTTCTCGGCGTTCCGCGGGCGCATCGGCAGCCGCGTTCGACTCGCGGGCCGGCTCCGCGCGCTCGGCGTGTTTGAACTTGCGCCGGGGGTAGCGCATCGCCTTGGGCACCGCGCCCTTGTAGGTGAAGCCCTCGACCGCCAGCAGCGCCTGGATGAACTCGCTTCGCTTGCCGGCCTTGGCCTTCGCGTAGCGCTCGCCCATCGCCTTCTTCAGGCCGACTTCCTCCGCAAGCGACTCCAGTTCGCTCACCGTCAGCAGTGCCAGATAGGCCTCGTTGAGCGTGAAGTGCCGCGCCTCGTCGACTTCGAGGTAGTTCAGCAGCGCCTCGAGGCCTTCGGTGTCGATGCCGTAGGCTGCGGACGCCGTGACCGCCTTGACAAGCGCCTCCAGCGCGCCTGCGTCCACCGCGTCGGCCTGCTCCAGCATCTTGCGCAGGGGAGCGTCACCCAGGCTCGGCTTCTTGATGCCGGCCAGCTTCACCGCCACGTCTGCGTACCGATCCGCATGGATGGCTCGCGTTTCACGGGCCAGCACCAGGGCCGTCAGTGCGCGGTGGTTGCGCTCGCCCTGGACCATCAGCTGGTTCGCCACCGTCTTGCGCCAGAACTCGATGCGGTGCGCCACCACCTTGCCCGGCACCGTGTTGCGCGGCTTGGCACTCTCGGCGGGCGAGACCGCTGGCGTGGCGCCCTTGGCCTTGCCGTCGCCAGCCCCGGCCGCGTCCCTCGCCGGCGCGGTCGGCTTGCTCGCTGCCCGCTCGGCCTTGCGCCGCGCGGCCACCTTGGTGCTGTTGCACGCAGCATCGAAGCACAGCGACTCGGCGACCTCGCCGTAGTGGCCCGGAATCGCCGACACGCTGCACCCGAAGTTCGCGCAGCCCTTGCAGGCCTCCATCTGCTCTGCGCCCACGCCCAGGGGGCCATCCGCCGCCACCGCGAGGGGCACGAAGCCATCTTCCGGCTTGATGAACCGGATCACCTGGAAGCGTTCGCGCAGCGGCTCGGCTCGCGCCTGCAGCGCCGCCATCGTGAGTTCGTCGTAGTGGGTCGGGTGCTGGCAGTAGCCCTCACCGATGGAGGCGTCGAACAGGGCGGCCTGCTGCGCCGAGTTGTGCGGACAGCCCAGGCACTGCGCCGTGTCGAAGATCGCCTCGGACAGCCGCTTGGCGTACTGGCCGAGTTGCTTCTTCAACACCTCGACCGGCACCTTGTGCTGCAGGATGCCGGCCAGCACCTTGACCTGGCGGTCCTGCGGCAGGCCGGCCAGCAGTTCCGCGTGTCCGATGCTGATGTGCGGGTGACGCTCGATGACGGCCTTCTGGACCTCCGGCGCGCAGTTCAGCAGCAGCAGCCGGTTGTCCAGTTCGCGCAGCTTCCAGCCGAGCTGGTTGGCGGTCTTCTCCTTGTCGCCAGCGTTGAACCGCAGCAGATCGGCGGCGCCCTTGGCTTCCTCGATGGCGCTCGGGTTGTCTCGCCCCTTGTTCTCGATGATGCCGAGCGCCCGCGCCTCGGCATCGCTCAGGTCCTCGATGGTGACCGGCATGTCGTAGGTGTCGCCGTACTGCTCGCCGGCGACCATCCAGCGGCGATGGCCGTAGACGATCTCCCACACCCCGTCCCGGCTGGGATGCGGTCGCACCATGATCGGACTCTTGATGCCGCCGGCCGCCTTCACCTGCTCGCGCAGGTCGGCAAGGGCCTTCGCGTCGTAGTGCTCCCGGTAGTTCTGGCCCGGCACGATCTGCCGCACCTGGAGGGTGGGCTGCACCGGCCGGTCCAGCGTCGTTGCGTCGTTCATTGGGACTCCTTCTGTCTGAGTGCGCTTCCTTCGAAGCGTGAAGCCATGTTCCCGCGGCCTCGGCGTCGCTCAAGGGTTGCGCCCCAGGCTCTGCGCTCGACCGGCTTGCGCCTGTGCCTCCGCAAGCGGGCGCCGGCCGCGACCTCGCCGCGTCGGATGCCGTATCGAGCCCGGCCGCATGTCGGCCGCTCTACCTCGGCCCCCTTCGATCCGTCTTCGATGCCGTTCGCGGCGGGTCGAGCCGGTCCGATGCAGGCATGCTTTCGCGCGCGGCCCGCACTTCAAGGTCGAAAGCTGCCCAATGAACCTGCGCCGCTGAAATCGAACCGTTGCAGGCCACTCGCGCGATGGCCATACTGTTCGCACCTTGTCCGGCCATCGGCCGGTCCTCATCGCGAGGAGGTGCCCATCGCGCAAGCGATGGCGTTTGCGGTCGTGACCCGCACAAGAATCCGTGCGCTGCCTTCGGGCAGTGCCATCCACCCCAACCGGGCAACAGCCCGGTGGCTGGTGCCCTCATCCAACGGAGCGCACCATGTCATCCACTCAGGCCCTCCCTGCGGAGGCTCCCTGGATCCCTCCCGGTGTGATTCGCCTCGTCCGGCTCAAGCGCGAAGGCGCCTTGGGTCGCGGTGACCTGGTGGCCACGCGCCGCCTCGGAACCTGCGAGGTCGTCTCGATCGCGTCCCCGCACTCGCTCACGGTGCGCGCGCTGGACAACCACACCCACTACCGCATCAGCGGCATCGACTTCGGCACGGGCGCCCGCCTGCGCGAAGTCTGACCACGCACGCGGCCCAAGCCGCATTCAACCCACGAGGGATCACTGTCCCTCGGGGGGCCGGTGTTCCCTCTTCCATCAAGAGGTCCACACCATGAATCTCACCCTCCTGGATCGCGATCAACTCGAAGCGATCCTGCTGAATCCGTCCAGCGAAGCGGCACAGCCGCTCGTCTGCTCCGACAACGCCGTCGTGGCCTACCTCCCGGTGCCCGCCACCGCGCGCGACGGGCGACTGCGGCACGTGCTCGCCGCGGCTCACGAACTGCTCACGCGCATCGCAGCCGAGGCGATCAGGGGTCGCTCGCTGATCGACTCACCCACGGTCATGAAGGACTTCCTGCGGGTGTACTTCGCCGGAGCGGAGCGCGAGACCTTCGTCGTGGTCTTCCTCGACGCGAGCCATCGCGTCATCGAAGTCGAAGAACTGTTCGCCGGCACGCTGACGCAGACCTCGGTCTATCCGCGGGAAGTGGTCAAGCGCGCGCTGCACTTCAACGCCGCGGCCGTGTGCCTGAGCCACGTGCATCCGTCGTCGCAGACGGAGCCGAGCCGGGCCGACGAGGCGCTCACCAGCGCGCTGCGCCAGGCGCTGTCGCTGATCGACGTGCGGGTCATCGACCACATCATCGTCGCGGCCAACGGCAGTTCTCTGACCTCGATGGCGGAGCGTGGACTGCTGTGACCGAGCTCACCGACAGCGTGGGCGACCACTGGGTTCCTGCCTGCGGCGGCACCGAGCGGCCGACGAGAACGCGCACAGGTCGGACGTTGCTCTACATGTGGAACACCACCAAGGGCGAGCACGCGTACTACGACTGCGAGCGCGACATCTTCCTCACCGATGACGAGGCCCGCGCGGCGTTCGCCCTCGACTGAGGGTGCGGCCGGCCCGGCCCACACCCCATCCACTTCACACGGCGCGCCGCAATGGCGCGCCGCCTTCGGAGCATCTTCATGCAATACATCGAAATCGGCCCGGTCCCGGGCGAGGAGAACTGCGCCCAGGTGGGCAGTCCCGACTACACCGAGGCCTCGTTGCGCGAGTGCGAGGTCTTCCGTCGCATGCTGTATCGGCTGTTCCCGGTCCCGGAGGGCCTGCCGGTGGCCTACGTCGGCCGCACCCATCCGCACGACTTCGGCAACTACCGCGAGGTCTCGATCCGGTACGACGACGCCAACAACGAAGCGGTCGAGTTCGCCTACGAGGTCGAGCGCTCGGCGCCGGCTTCGTGGGACTCGATCGCCCGGTACGAACTCGCCTGGTACGAGCGCAAGCGGGCATACGACGTGGCGGTGCGAGAGCAGCGCCTGCAGCCCGAAGAGGTGCCGCCGCAGTTCGGCACCCTGACGCCGCCGAGCCTGCCACCGAACGCCAGCTTCTCCGAAATGCTGGCGAGCAACCCGCTGTGAAGCGTCCCCCTGCTGGCCGCTGAGCCGGCCGGTCAACCATCCCTGAGAGGGCGCTCGCCGCACGCGGCAGCGCCCTCTTCTCTTCTTCAAGGAGAACCAGATGAATCCCCACACCACTCCGGCCGTCGACGAAGTCGGCCGGCTGGTCATCCACTTGCCCGACGACGCCACCTTCTACGGTGCTCGGTCCTATCTGCCGATCGCACTGGATCTGGTGGAGGGCGTGAAGACGCCGTCGCTGTTGCGTCCCGACCCGCAGGGCATCAACTACATGGCTCAGTACGAGGTGTTCTCTGCGCTTTGCAGCGACCGCGCCCAACGCACGGTCGATCAGACACTCCTGGTCGGAGGCCAACCGACGAAGCCCGAGCGCTACCTCGGGCTCTGGCGCGACGCCATCGCAGCCTCGGTCTCAGCGGAGTCCGCTGCGGAGGAGCATGGCATCCGGGTCGTCGCAGTTCTGCAGGCACCGCTGGCTGCCATGGCCAGCGCGAAGTCCTCGTGGACCTGTTGCCCGTTCGGGACCTTCGCCGCCTTTCAGGCCAAGTACGCCAAGCAGATGGACCTGGCGGGCGATGGGGCCTTCACCCTTGAGCTCGACCTGGCCAGGCCAGGTGCGGCTCGTGACGCCTACTACGGCGCCTCAATGATCTGCACCGTGCTCAGGCGTGAGCCCGCGGCTTGGCGCGCCTGCATCGAGCTGCGCAAGACCACCACCGGCCGGCCCGGGCAGGCCTCGCTGTTCGCAAGCGCGGAGACCTGACATGTCCTACCGCATCGAATACCAATGGGCCAGTTGGAGGCTGACCGCTGGTCCAGACACAGGCGGCGTCGACCGCTTCGTCGTTGCGATCGAAGGGGGCGACAACAACCTCCGCGATGCCGTGACGGGCAAGCGCGCCAGGAGTTGGGAGGTCTGCATGCTCGGCAGCGCGGAGCAGGTGCTCAAGCAGGCCGTCTACTTCGCCGGCGCCTGCGAGGGTGGCTCCCTCAAGCCGGGCTCGCGGGACTGCTCACCGGAGGCGTACATCCGGCGCATTCGCCGCCTCATCGAAGGAGATGCGCCTCCGGCGAGAGGCTGCTGGTACCCGTCCGTTCGAGTTGTCGAGGCGCACCCGCTCGCGGTACACGCGACGGAGTTAGATCTCACGATCGAGCGCGAGCAGCGGTATGGCGAATGGTTCGCGCGGGTGGCGCTCTCCAACGAGCGGCGCAACCTGATCTTCGACTTCGCCGACAGGTTCCCCGACCTGCGCGGCTGGCAACTGGCAGCCGTCAGCGGTCTGCCGGCGAGCTGAGTCCGATTCCCTCGCCCCTGAGCAGTTGCTCAGGGGCCTCTCTGAAGCCCCCTTCGCATGGAGGATCCAGAGAGGCCCTGCAGGCGCGTTGCAGAAGCCGTCTACCGATGCACTTCGCGCCAGGCGCCAGCACCCGCTGTCCACCAAGGACCAGACACACGTGCCGCCGATGCGGCCGGCCGTGGGCGACCCATCAGCGACATCCACGACCTCGAATTCGTCGCCCTGAAGCCGCCGGTCGAACACCCTCGCAGTCACCCATAGGAGGCCCCGCGACGGAGGGCACACGTCGGCGGGCAGCAATCAAGGCGATTGAGGCGTAGCGCGCGGCTTGAGACCGTGCGGGCTCACCCCTACGGGAGCCCATCGTGCACGCCACCGGCCGGCAGCCCCAGCGGGCGCCCGATGGCGCCCCGCTCCGCTACGAGCGCCACCGACCGGAGCAGGCCACGCTGTACCGCCTGGTGCAGCAGCACGCGGCCAGCTTCATCGCCCACGCCGAGGCCAGCACCGGTTCCGAGTTGCCGCGCTTCATCAAGGACGAGTTCGACGACTTCCTCGAGTGCGGCATCCTGGCGCACGGTTTCCTGCGGCTGCGCTGCGGCGAGTGCGGTCACGACAAGCTGCTGGCGTTCAGCTGCAAGCGGCGGGGCTTTTGTCCTTCATGCGGCGCGCGGCGCATGTCGCAGACCGCGGCGCATCTCGTCGACCACGTCATACCGCATGTGCCGGTGCGGCAGTGGGTGCTGTCGCTGCCGATCCCGCTGCGCCTGCTGCTGGCCGCGCAGCCCGAGCTGGTCACGCCGGTGCTGCAGGTGGTGCAGCGCGTGGTCACGCGGTACTTGCTGGCCGCTGCCGGGCTCGTCGCTGACGAAGGCCACGGTGGCGCTGTCACGCTGATCCAGCGCTTCGGGTCCGCCGCCAACCTGAACATCCACCTGCACTGCCTGGTCCCGGACGGCGTGTACCGCTGCGGCGCCGATGGCGTACCGGGTTTCATCGAGGCGGGTGCGCCGACCGACGACGAGCTCGATGCGCTGCTGCACACCATCATTGCCCGGCTCATGAAGATGCTCAAGCGCCGGGGCGTGCTGGTCGAGGAGATGGGGCAGACCTGGCTGGCCGAGCCGGATGCCGACGGCGAGGAGGCGCGTACGCTGCGACCGCTGCAGGCGGCTGCCATCACTTACCGCATCGCCTTCGGCTCGCGCGCCGGGCAGAAGGTGCTGACGCTGCGAGGCGCGATGCCGCGCGAGGGCCGGGCGCGTCAGCCGCTGTGCGCCGACATCGACGGTTTCAGCCTGCATGCCGCGGTGCGGGTGGAAGCGCACGACCGCAAGCGGCTGGAGCAGTTGTGCCGCTACATCACCCGCCCCGCGCTATCGGACGAACGGGTGCAGCTCAACGCCGCCGGGCAGGTGGAGCTGAAGCTCAAGACGCCGTGGCGCGATGGAACGACCCACCTGGTGATGAGCCCGCTGGAGTTCATGCAGCGGCTGGCCGCGTTGGTGCCCCGGCCGCGGCTGCACCTCATCCGCTTCCATGGCGTCCTGGCCCCGAACGCGAAGCTGAGGCCGCTGGTGGTGCCGCAGGGGCCGCAGGTGCAAGAGGCGGACACCGAAGCCACGGCGCCCGCCGAGTGTGAAGTCGAGACGGCCCAGGCCAGGCCGTACCGTATCGGCTGGGCACGGCTGCTCAAGCGCGTATTCGACATCGACATGCACACCTGCTCGAACTGCGGCGGCGGGGAACTGAAGATCATCGCGGCCATCCTCGAGCGGCCGGTGATCGAGAAGATCCTCACCCACCTGGGGCTGGACCCGCAGCCACCGCCTCGGGGACGGGCGCGCGAGGTCGGGCAAGACTGACGCCGCCTGAGCCGCGCTGGCCGACATCAACACCACTTCCGCAGGCTGCAGCACCGCAACGCAGCCGGGGCGACGCTGCGAGCCGAGTGGGCGCGGCGTTGCCGAATCAGGGTCAACCCTGAGTTCAGGCCCGGAGATCAAGGCCGGTGCAGCCCCGCACGTTTCGTCAAGGCGGGCCGAATCGGCACTGGGCCACGACTCAACCGGCTCTCAACCGCCGGATTCAAGCCATCGTGGCTGGCATTGGCCCTGCATCCTGCATCAGCTGGCAACCCAGCCCGCGTCGGGCATTCAAGGGGCCGTTTGAAAACCCTATGCGCCGAGGTCCGCAGCGGCATGCTCATCATCGGGCCTTGCATCGGGAGACCTCCGGACGGGTTCTGTTGAGCGGCGCGCACCTGCGCCAACGCGTTGCGCAGCAGCGCCATGGAAGGGACGACGGTTGCGCGGCGCTCAGATCGCCTTCACGAGTTCCGGCACGGCGGCGAACAGGTCGGCCTCGAGGCCGTAGTCGGCGACGCTGAAGATCGGGGCCTCGGGGTCCTTGTTGATGGCCACGATCACCTTGCTGTCCTTCATGCCCGCCAGGTGCTGGATCGCCCCGCTGATGCCGCAGGCGATGTACAGCTGCGGCGCGACGATCTTGCCGGTCTGCCCCACCTGCCAGTCGTTCGGGGCGTAGCCCGCGTCCACCGCGGCGCGGCTCGCGCCCAGCGCGGCGTTGAGCTTGTCGGCCAGCGGCGTGAGCACCTCGTTGAACTTGTCCGACGAGCCCATCGCCCGCCCGCCCGAGACGATGATCTTGGCCACCGTCAGCTCCGGCCGGTCGCTCTTGGCGATCTCGGAACCGACGTAGGCGCTCTTGCCGCTGTCGCCCACGGCGGCAACGCTGTCCACCGCGGCCGAGCCGCCCGCGCCCGCGGCGTCGAAGCCGGTGGTGCGCACGGTGATCACCTTCACCTTGTCGGCGCTCTGCACCGTCGCGATGGCGTTGCCGGCGTAGATCGGGCGCTCGAAGGTGTCCGGGCTCACCACCTTGGTGATGTCGCTGATCTGCGCGACGTCCAGCTTCGCTGCCACCCGCGGCGCGACGTTCTTGCCATGCGCCGTGGCGGGGAAGAGGACGTGGCTGTAGCTGCCGGCAAGCGCCAGCACCTGCGCCGCGACGTTCTCGGCGAGCTGCTCGCCGAGGCTCGCACCGTCGGCGTACAGCACCTTCGCCACGCCGGCGATCTGCCCAGCGGCCTGCGCCGCGCCGGCGGCGTTGTGGCCGGCCACGAGCACGTGGACCTCGCCGCCGCACTGGGAAGCGGCCGTCACCGTGTTCAGCGTCGCGCCCTTGAGCGCGCCGTGGTCGTGTTCGGCAATGACGAGGACGGCCATCATGCCTCCCGCCGGGCCGCCCCGAGGCAGGCCTGCGCCCCCGCGGGGGGCAGCGAACGGATGATGTGAGCGTAGGGGTGGTTCATTCCTAGATCACCTTGGCTTCGTTCTTGAGCTTGGCCACCAGCGTGGCCACGTCGGGCACCTTGACGCCGGCGCCGCGCCTGGGCGGCTCGGCCACCTTCAGCGTCTTCAGCCGCGGCGCCACGTCCACGCCCAGGTCGGCCGGCCTGACCACCTCCAGCGGCTTCTTCTTGGCCTTCATGATGTTGGGCAGCGTCACGTAGCGCGGCTCGTTCAGCCGCAGATCGGTGGTGACAACCGCCGGCAGCGTGACTTCCAACGTCTCCAGGCCGCCGTCCACCTCGCGCGTGACCTTGGCCTTGCCGCCCGCCACCTCCACCTTGCTGGCGAAGGTGGCCTGCGGAAGGTCCGCCAGCGCCGCCAGCATCTGGCCGGTCTGGTTGCAGTCGTCGTCGATCGCCTGCTTGCCCAGGATCACCAGGCCCGGCTGCTCCCGGTCCACCAGCGCCTTCAGAAGCTTGGCCACCGCAAGCGGCTGCAGTTCCTCGGCCGTCTCGACCAGGATCGCCCGGTCCGCGCCGATGGCCATCGCGGTGCGCAGCGTCTCCTGGCACTGCGCCACGCCGCACGACACCGCAATCACCTCCGTCGCCGCGCACTTCTCCTTCAGCCGCACCGCCTCCTCCACCGCGATCTCGTCGAAGGGGTTCATGCTCAGCTTTGCGCCGGCGAGGTCGATGCCCGTGCCGTCCGCCTTGACCCGCGCCTTGACGTTGTAGTCCAGCACGCGCTTCGTGCAGACCAGGATCTTCATGCGTTCGCTCCTTCGCCCCGCGGGGCGTTCAGGCCGCCGCGGCGGCGAGTGCGGTCACGGCACGCGCCTCGCGCCGAGCTCTCGAGGTGGTCATCACGTGCGCCTCGCCTTCGATGACGACCGTGTCGCGCACGCGGCACACGGTGGCGAGCACCGCGCGCGCGCGCGCCGTGTCCACCGACTCGACGGTGACTGTGGCATGCACGGTGTCGCCCGGCCGCACCGGCGCCTTGAATCGCAGCTGCTGGCCGAGGTACACGGTGCCGGGCCCGGGCAGCCGGTTGGCCACCGCGGCGGAGATCACGCTCGCGGTCAGGAAGCCGTGCGCGATGCGCCCGCCGAACGGGGAGGCGGCGGCGAACTCCTCGTTCAGGTGGACGGCGTTGTTGTCGCCGGACACGCCGGCGAACAGCACGATGTCCGCCTCGGTGATGGTCTTCGAGAAGGTCGCGGTCATGCCGGGCCGCAGGTCCTCGATGTCATGGCCGTTCATCTCGTTCATGGAGCAGTCCTCGTTCGGTCGTTCGGTTCGGGCACGGGCCGGCCGCTTCAGAGCTGGCCGGCGCCGAGCGCGAGCGTGGATGCCGCGCCGTGCAGCACAACCTCGCGCAGCGCCGCGGCGTGCGGCAGCAGGTGCAGCGCGAAGTGCAGCGCGGTGCCGCGCTTCGCATTGAGGAAGTCGGCATCGGCGCTGCCGCTGGCAATCTGGGTGGTCGCGGCGTCGGCCGCGCGCGTCATCAGCCAGCCGCCGATCACCGTGCCGGCCAGCCACAGGAAGGGCACGGCGGCGGCCGCGGCCTCGCGCGGGCCGAGCGCCAGCAGGCCCTCGGTGGCGTCGGCGAGCGCCTGCACGCCGCGCTCGAGCGAGCCGCGCAGCGTGCCGATCAGCGCATCGTCGTGGCCGGCGAGCGCCGCGGCGTCGCTGCGCATCTGCGCGATCAGGCGGTGCATCGCGGCGCCGCCGTCGCGGGCCATCTTGCGGCCGATCAGGTCGTTGGCCTGGATGCCGGTCGTGCCTTCATAGATCGTGGTGATGCGCGCGTCGCGCTGGTGCTGGGCCGCGCCGGTCTCCTCGATGAAGCCCATGCCGCCGTGCACCTGCACGCCGGTGGCGGTGACGAGCTGCGCGCCCTCGGTGCACCAGCCCTTGACCACCGGGATCAGCAGGTCCACCAGCGCCTGCGCGGCAGCGCGCTGGCCCGCGTCGGCGTGACCGCGCGCGCGGTCCATCTGGCCGGCCGCGTAGTAGGCCAGGGCGCGCTGTGCCTCGGTGCGCGCCTTCATGTCCATCAGCATGCGGCGCACGTCGGGGTGGCCGACGATGGTGCGGTCCGACTCGCCCTCGCGGCCGAGCGTCCTGCCCTGCACGCGGTCGAGCGCATAGGCGCGCGCCTGCTGGTAGGCGCGCTCGGAGATCGCCACGCCCTCCAGCCCGACGTTCAGCCGCGCGTGGTTCATCATCGTGAACATGCACGCGAGGCCCTGGTTCTCCTCGCCCACCAGGTAGCCGACCGCGCCCGGGCCCTCGCCGAAGCTCATCACTGCGGTCGCGCTCGCGCGGATGCCCATCTTGTGCTCGATCGACGCGCACACGAGGTCGTTGCGCGCGCCCAGGCGGCCCTCGTCGTCGACGAGGAACTTGGGCACCAGGAACAGCGAGATGCCCTTCACGCCCGGCGGCGCGTCGGGCAGGCGCGCCAGCACGAGATGGACGATGTTCTCGGCCATGTCGTGCTCGCCCCAGGTGATGAAGATCTTGGTGCCGCTCACGCGGTAGTGCTCGCCCTCGGGAACGGCCTTGGTGCGCAGCGCCGCCAGGTCGGAGCCGGCCTGCGGCTCGGTGAGGTTCATCGTGCCGGTCCAGCGGCCCTCCACCATCGCGGGCAGGAAGCGCGCCTTCAGCGCGTCGGTGCCGTGGTGCGCGATCGCCTCCACCGCGCCGAGCGTGAGCATCTGGCACAGGCTGAACGACATGTTCGACGCCTTCCACATCTCCAGCACCGCGGTGGACAGCAGCGTGGGCATGCCCTGGCCGCCGAACTCGGCGGACGCGGGCATGCCGTTCCAGCCGGTCTCGCAGAAGCTCGCGTAGGCCTGCTTGAAGCCGTCGGCGGTGGTGACGGTGCCGGCCTCCCAGCGGTTGCCCTGGCGGTCGCCGGGCTGGTTGAGCGGCGCCAGCACCTCGGCGGCGAACTTGCCGGCCTCGTCGAGGATGGTGTCGACGAGGTCGGGCGTCACCTCCTCGAAGCCGGGCTGGGCGAGCACGGCGTCCAGGCCGCCGATCTCCTTCATCGTGAACAGCATCTCGCGCGTCGGGGCGGCGTAGCTCATGGCAACTCTCCGTGGGCGGTTTCGGGTGGCGCGGGGCGGGCGGGCGTCAGTCCTGCTCGTCCTGCTCGTCGCGGCGCGCGCCGCGCAGCGCGAGCAGTTCGCCGACCAGGCCGCGCCGGAACGCCAGCACGCAGACGACGAAGATCGCGCCCATGATCACGGTGACCCAGGGGCCGACCTTGTCGGCCAGCTCGTTCTCGAGCGTGACGATCACCAAGGCCCCCGCGGCCGGGCCGAGCAGCGTGCCCAGGCCGCCGAGCAGCGTCATCAGCACCACCTCGCCGCTCATGTGCCAGTGCACGTCGGTCAGCGAGGCGAGCTGGAACACGATGGCCTTGAGCGCGCCCGCCGTGCCCGCCAGCGCCGCGGAGATCACGAAGGCCAGCAGCTTGTAGCGGTGCACGTCGTAGCCGAGCGAGATCGCGCGCGGCTCGTTCTCGCGGATCGCCTTCAGCACCTGGCCGTAGGGCGAATGCACGGTGCGGCGGATCAGCCAGAAGGCGGCTGCGAACACCGCCAGCACGAAGTAGTACATCGCGTGGTTGTCGCCCAGCTCCACCAGGCCGAACAGGCGGCCGCGCGGCACGCCCTGCAGGCCGTCCTCGCCGCCGGTGAAGGGCAGCTGCAGCGCGATGAAGAACACCAGCTGCGCGAGCGCGAGCGTGATCATCGTGAGATAGATGCCCGAGCGGCGGATGGCGAGCCAGCCGAACACGCCCCCCATCGCCGCCGCCACCGCGGTGCCGGCGAGGATGGCGAGCTCGGGCGTGAGGCCCACGTGCTTGGCGAGCCCGGCGCACACGTAGGCCGAGCCGCCGAAGAAGGCCGCGTGGCCGAACGACAGCAGCCCCGCGTAGCCGAGCAGCAGGTTGAACGCGCAGGCGAACAACGCGAAGCACAGCACCTTCATCAGGAAGGTGGGGTAGATCGCCCACGGGGCGGCCAGCGCGAGTACGACGGCCACGCTCCAGCCGAGCAGGTGGCGGTTGGAGTGCGCCGCGGCGCGCGGCGCGGCGGCGGGGTGCGTAACGGGGGAGTTCATGCGGCGTCTCCGTGCCGGTCAGGCCTGCTTGCCGAAGAGGCCGGCGGGGCGGAAGAGGAGCACGACGATCATGATCACGAAGATCACGACCGCCGACGCCTCGGGGTAGACGACCTTGGTCAGGCCCTCGACGAGGCCGAGGCCGAGGCCGGTGACGATGGAGCCGGCGATCGAGCCCATGCCGCCGATCACGACGACGGCGAACACCACGATGATCAGGTTCGAGCCCATCACCGGGTTCACCTGCATCACCGGCGCGGCCAGCACGCCGGCGAACGCGGCGAGCGCGACGCCGACGCCGTAGGTGGCGGTCACCAGCACCGGCACGTTGATGCCCAGCGCCTGCACGAGCTGCGGCTTCTCGGTGGCCGCGCGCAGCGTGGCGCCGAGCGGCGTGCGCTCGATCACGTACCAGGTGCCCGCGCACACCGCGATCGACGCCACCACCACCCAGCCGCGGTACAGCGGCATGAACATGAAGCCGAGGTCGATGCCGCCCTGCAGCTGCTCCGGCGGCGGGTACGACGAGCCCGAGACGCCGAAGAAGTAGCGGAACACGCCCTCGGCGATGAGCGCCAGGCCGAAGGTGAGCAGCAGGCCGTACAGGTGATCCAGCTTGTACAGGTGCCGCAGCATGCTGCGCTCGACCACGACGCCGAGCACGCCCACCACCAGCGGCGCGACGGCCAGCGCCAGCCAGTAGTTCAGGCCCAGGTGCTCGAGCCCCAGCAGGGCCACGAACGCGCCGATCATGTACAGCGCACCGTGGGAGAAGTTGATGATGTTGAGCAGGCCGAAGATCACGGCCAGCCCGAGGCTCAGCACGGCGTAGAACGATCCGTTGATGAGCCCGAGCAGCAGCTGGCCGAACAGGGCCTGCGAAGTGATGCCGAACAGGGTCATGGGTCTCCCCCAGTGTGGGTGCGCGGTCGGCCGCGCCCGCCGCGAGCCGGCGGCTCGCACCCGGGCACGGCAGCGGGCGGCTTACTTCTTCTTGACCAGCGGGCAGGTGCTCGCCGCCAGCGGCTGGAACGCCTCGGCCGCCGGGATCGTGGCGCGCACGTGGTAGTAGTCCCAGGGCACGGTGGACTCGGCCGGCTTCTTCACCTGCAGCAGGTACATGTCGTGCACCAGGCGGCCGTCGTCGCGGATCGTTCCGTTCTTCGCGAAGAAGTCGTTCACCGGCGTCTTCTTCATCTGCGCCATCACCTTGCCGGTGTCGTCGGTGCCCGCCGCCTTCACCGCCTTCAGGTAGTGCATCACCGAGGAGTACTGGCCGGCCTGCACCATCGTCGGCATGCGCTTGTGCTGGTCGAAGAAGCGCTTGGACCAGGCGCGCGTCTCGTCGTTCAGGTTCCAGTAGAAGCCCTCGGTCAGGTACATGTTCTGCGTGACCTTCAGGCCGAGCGAATGCACGTCGGTGATGAACATCAGCAGGCCGGCGAGCGACTGCTTGGGCGTCACGCCGAACTCGGCCGCCTGCTTGATCGAGTTGATCGTGTCGCCGCCGGCGTTGGCCAGGCCGATGATCTGCGCGCCAGAGCCCTGCGCCTTGAGCAGGAAGGACGAGAAGTCCGAGCCCGGAAACGGGTGGCGCACCGAGCCGAGCACCTCGCCGCCGTTGGCCTTCACGACCTCGCTCGCGTCCTTCTCGAGCGAGTGGCCGAAGGCGTAGTCGGCGGTCAGGAAGAACCACTTCTTGCCGCCGGTCTTCGTCACCGCCTTGGCGGTGCCGTTGGCCACCGCGTAGGTGTCGTAGGTCCAGTGCACGGTGACGTCGTTGCAGTCCTCGTTGGTGACGCGGGTGGAGGCGGCGCCCGAGACCAGCGCGATGCGGTTCTTCTCCTTGGCGATCTTCTGCACCGCGAGCGCCACCGAGGTGGTGACGAGCTCGCTCGCCACGTCGACCTTCTCGCGCTCGAACCACTCGCGCGCCTTGTTGGCGGCGATGTCGCCCTTGTTCTGGTGGTCGGCCGAGACCATCTCGATCTTGAACGCGGGCTTCTCGGCCGCGATGAAGTCGTCGATGGCCATCTGCGTGGCGATCACGGTGCCCTTGCCGGCCACGTCGGAGTAAACGCCGGACAGGTCGGTCAGCACGCCGATGCGTACCACGTTGTCCGAGATCTGGGCCTGCGCGGGGCCGAAGGCGGCAGCGAGGGCGGCCGCGAGCGCGAGGGAGGTGAACTTCATGCGGAGTCTCCTGAGTGGAAGGTCGGTTTCGGGTATCGGTCCGGGCGGTCGCCGGCGTGGCAGCCGCCCGCTGGCGGCGCGTCAGACGCCCAGCAGTTCGTGCAGCAGTTCGGTCTTGTCGGCGAGCTCGTCCTGGTGCACGGTGGCCACGATGCGGCCGTGCTCGAGCACGTAGTGGCGGTCGGCCAGCGGCGCGGCGAAGCGGAAGTTCTGCTCCACCAGCACGATCGTGTAGCCGCGGCCCTTCAGCAGGCGGATCACCTCGCCGAGCTTCTTGACGATCACCGGCGCCAGGCCCTCGGTGATCTCGTCGAGCAGCAGCAGCCGCGCGCCGGTGCGCAGGATGCGCGCCATGGCGAGCATCTGCTGCTCGCCGCCGGACAGCCGCGTGCCCGGGCTGTTGCGGCGCTCGTGCAGGTTGGGGAAGACCTCGTAGATCTCGTCGATCGTCATGCCGCCGGAGCGCACCACCGGCGGCAGCATCAGGTTCTCCTCGGTCGTCAGGCCGGAGAAGATGCCGCGCTCCTCCGGGCAGAAGCCCACGCCGAGGCGCGCCACGCGGTGCGGCGCCATGCCCACCAGCTCGCGGCCGTTGAACATGACCGAGCCGCTGCGCCGCCCGACCAGGCCCATCACCGACTTCAGCGTGGTCGAGCGCCCGGAGCCGTTGCGCCCGAGCAGGGTGACGAGCTCGCCCTCGGCCACGCGCAGGTCGATGCCGTGCAGCACGTGCGACTCGCCGTAGAAGGCGTGCAGGTCGGTGATGCGCAGCATCTCGTTGCCCGACGCCGGCTGCGTGGCCGCGTCCGCGCGGCGCCGTTCGATCGTGGCGCTCATGCCTCCACTCCCACGTAGGCCTCGAGCACGCGCGGGTCCTTCGACACCTCGGCGTACGGCCCTTCGGCGAGGATCTCCCCGCGTTGCAGCACGGTGATGCGGTCGCACAGCTTCTCGACCACCGACAGGTTGTGTTCCACCATCGCCACCGTGCGCTTGGCGGCGACGCGCTTGATGAGCTCGGCCACGCGGTCCACGTCCTCGTGGCCCATGCCCTGCGTCGGTTCGTCCAGCAGCATCAGCGCCGGGTCGAGCGCCAGCGTGGTGGCGATCTCGAGCGCGCGCTTGCGTCCGTAGGGCATCTCCACCGCCAGCGTGCGCGCGTAGTGCGCCAGGTCCACCTGCTCGAGCAGGTGCATGGCCTCCGCGTCGAGCTGGCGCAGCGTGCGTTCGGAGCGCCAGAAGTGGAACGAGGTGCCGAGCCGGCGCTGCAGCGCCACGCGCACGTTCTCCAGCGCCGTCATGTGGCCGAAGGTCGCCGAGATCTGGAACGAGCGGATCACGCCGCGCCGCGCGATCTGCGCCGGCTCGTCGTCGGTGATGTCCGTGCCGTCGTAGAAGATCCGTCCGCGCGTGGGCTGGAGGAACTTGGTCAGCAGGTTGAAGACGGTGGTCTTGCCCGCGCCGTTTGGCCCGATCAGCGCATGGATCGTGCCGCGCCGGATCTTCAGGTTCACGTCCTGCACGGCCGCGAAGCCCTTGAACTCCTTGGTCAGGCCGCGCGTCTCGAGGATGATGTCGGATGCCATCGCGTGCCTCACTCGATCGCGCTGGCGGACTTGACCCGCTCGCGCAGCTGGAACTTCTGGATCTTGCCGGTGGAGGTCTTCGGCAACTCGCCGAACACCACCCGCTTGGGCACCTTGAAGCGCGCCAGCTGCGAGCGGCAGAACTCGATCACCTCGGCCTCGGCGGCCTGCGCGCCGGGCTTGAGCTCGACGAAGGCGCAGGGCACCTCGCCCCACTTGGCGTCGGGCAGTGCCACCACGGCGGCGAGCATCACCGCGGGGTGGCGGTGCAGCACGTCCTCGACCTCGATCGACGAGATGTTCTCGCCGCCGGAGATGATGATGTCCTTGCTGCGGTCCTTGATCTTCACGTAGCCGTCGGGGTGCATCACCGCCAGGTCGCCGGTGTGGAACCAGCCGCCGGAGAAGGCCTCCTCGGTGGCGCTCGGGTTCTTCAGGTAGCCCTTCATCACCACGTTGCCGCGGAAGAAGATCTCCCCGATGGTCTCGCCGTCGGCGGGCACCGGCTGCAGGGTGTCGGGGTCGAGCACGGCGATGGCCTGCTGCAGCGGGTAGGCCACCCCCTGACGGCCGTTCAGGCGCGCGCGTTCCTCGGCCGGCAGCGCGTCCCAGCCTTCCTGCTTGGCGCAGACGGCGGCGGGGCCGTACACCTCGGTCAGCCCGTAGACGTGGGTCAGCGCGATGCCCGCGGCCTCGCAGCCCTCGATCACCGCTGCCGGCGGCGCGGCGCCGGCGATCAGCCCCTGCACGGTGTGCTTCAGCGTGTCGCGCAGCGCGGCCGGCGCGTTGATCAGCATGCTGTAGACGATCGGCGCGCCGCACAGGTGGCTGACGCGGTGCTCGGTGAGCAGCGGGAAGATCAGCGCCGGGTCCACGCGCCGCAGGCACACGCTGGTGCCGGCCACCAGCGCCATGGTCCACGGGAAGCACCAGCCGTTGCAGTGGAACATCGGCAGCGTCCACAGGTAGACCGGGTGGTGCGGCAGGCTCCAGGCGATGACGTTGTTGGCCGCGTTGAGATACGCGCCACGGTGGTGGGTGACGACGCCCTTCGGGTTGCCGGTGGTGCCCGAGGTGTAGTTCAGCGCGATCGCGTCCCACTCGTCGGCGGGCAACTGCCAGGCGAACGCGGGGTCGCCGCCGGCGAGCAGCGCCTCGTAGGAGATCTCGCCGAGGTGCTCGCCGGGCGGCGCCAGCGCGTCCTCGACCTCCACCACCAGCGGGCGCCGGTCGCCGAGCATCGCGAGTGCCTTGCCGACCACCGGCGCGAACTCGCGGTCGGTGAGCAGAACCTTGGCCTCGCCGTGCTGCAGCATGAAGGCGATGGCCTCGGCGTCGAGCCGGGTGTTCAGCGTGTTGAGCACCGCGCCGCACATCGGCACGCCGAAGTGGGCCTCGAACATCGCCGGCGTGTTGGGCAGCATCGCGGCCACCGTGTCGCCGACCCCCACGCCGCGGCTCGCGAGCGCGCCGGCCAGGCGCCGGCAGCGGGCGTACGTGTCGCGCCAGGTTTGCCGCAGCGCGCCGTGGACGATGGCCACGCGCTGCGGATAGACCTGCGCGGTGCGCTCGATGAAACTGAGCGGCGACAGCGGCACGTAGTTCGCCGCGTTCCTGTCCAGCCCGCTCGCATAGGGATTGGCATGCGCCATGTCGTCTCCTCCGGCTCGCGCGGCGTGCATCGGTGGTTCGTTCGCCGCGGGTCGAAGAATGGACAAGGACCTTTGCACCATCTCCGAGGCAATGTGACGAATGTTTGCGTCGCGCGCCGGCACCCGGGGTGACTCCTAGAATTTCCGACGACATGCCGACCTTGCCCGCGATGTCCACGCCGCCGTCCGCCATCGAGGACCCGCTCAAGCGCTACGAGTCGCTGCAGGCGGCGCTCGACCTGATCGACCAGGGCTTCACGCTGATCGACAACGATCTGCGGCTGCTGGCGTGGAACGAGTCGTTCCTGCGCCTGCTGGACTTCCCGGCCGCGCTGGCCGCCATCGGCGCTCCGTTCGAAGGCTTCATCCGCTTCAACGCCGAGCGCGGCGAATACGGCCCGGGCGACGCCGACGGCCAGGTGACCGAGCGCATGGCCGCGGCGCGCCGCTTCGAGCCGCACGAGTTCGAGCGCACCCGGCCCGACGGCCGTGTGCTGCGCGTGCGCGGCGTGCCGGTGCCGGGCATCGGCTTCATCACGCTGTACTCCGACATCACCGAGCAGAAGCGCGCCGAGCGGCAGGCGCTGGAGCACGCCGCCGAACTCGAGCGCCGGGTCGCCGAGCGCACCAGCGAGCTGCGCCTGAGCGAGGCGCAGATGCGGCTCATCACCGACAACATCCCGGCGCTCATCGCGTACGTCGACCGCACGCGCGCCTACCGCTACATCAACCGCGGCTACCAGCTGTGGTTCGGGCTCGACCCGCAGCGGCTCGATGCCGTCAGCGCGCGCAGCTACCTGGGCGACGCGACCTACGAGTCGATCCGGCCCAACGTGGCGCGCGCCTTCGCCGGCGAGCCCGTGACCTACGAGTACGAGGCGCGCTGCGTGGACGGCCGCGTGCGCACCGCGCGCACCACGCTGATCCCCGAGCGCGCCGACGACGGCACCGTCATCGGCTGCTTCGAGCTGACCTTCGACGTGTCCGAGCTGCGCCGCGCGCAGCAGCAGCTCGCGCAGGCCGAGAAGATGGAGGCGCTCGGCCAGCTGACGGGCGGCATCGCGCACGACTTCAACAACATGCTCACCGTCATCATCGGCAACCTCGGCGCGTTGAGCGACGGCCTGGCCGAAGGCGAGGCGATGGGCGAGTTCGTGGCCCCGGCGCTCGCCGCGGCGCGGCGCGGCGCCGAGCTGATCCGCGCGCTGCTCGGCTTCGCGCGGCGCCAGCCGCTG
>DAOMFI010000015.1:0-29862 GCA_035429725.1 Burkholderiaceae bacterium
TTGAGGCATAGCCGAAGAGCGGCTTGCGCGCGAACACCGGGATGATCTGGCTGACAATCCCGAACGCCGGCAGGATCATGATGTAGACCTCGGGGTGCCCGAAGAACCAGAAGATGTGCTGGTACATCACCGGGTCACCGCCGCCGGCGGCGTTGAAGAAGCTGGTGCCGAAGTGGCGGTCCGTCAGCGTCATCGTGATCGCGCCCGCGAGCACCGGCATCACGGCGATCAGCAGGTAGGCGGTGATGAGCCACGTCCACACGAACATCGGCATCTTCATCAGCGTCATGCCGGGCGCCCGCATGTTAAGGATCGTCGTGATGATGTTGATCGAGCCCATGATCGACGACGCGCCGAGGATGTGCAGCGCGAAGATCGCGAGGTCCATGCCAGGGCCCATCTGCACCGTCAGCGGCGCGTAGAGCGTCCAGCCGGCCGCCGTCGCGCCACCGGGCACGAAGAACGAAATGACGATCAGTAGCGCCGCAGGTGGCAGCAGCCAGAAGCTGAAGTTGTTCATGCGCGCGAACGCCATGTCGGGCGCGCCGATCTGCAGCGGGATCTGCCAGTTTGCGAAGCCGACGAAGGCCGGCATGATCGCGCCGAACACCATGATGACGCCGTGCATCGTCGTCAGCTGGTTGAAGAATTCCGGCTTCCAGAACTGCAGGCCCGGCTGGAAGAGTTCCATGCGGATGCCGAGTGCAAGCACGCCCCCGAAGAGGAACATCGTGAAGCTGAACCACAGGTACATCGTGCCGATGTCCTTGTGGTTGGTCGCAAACAGCCACCGCCGCCAGCCATGGGGATGGTCGTGGGCGTGATCGTGTGCGGCGTGACCGGTCGGGGTGTGGACGACTGCGCTCATCGGTGCTCCTGGTCCTGGTTCTCTTTGCAGCTGACTACGACTACTTCCGCGCCGACTTGAATTCAGCCGGCTGCACCTCGCCTGCGCTGTTGCCCCACGAATTCTTCGTGTACGTCGCAACGGCGGCAAGCTCGATGTCCGAAAGACCCTTCCACGAAGGCATCGCGTTCTTGCCGTTCAGCAACATGGTGATCTGGTCTGCCTTGCTGGCGACGACCTTGCTGCCGGCGAGCGCCGGGAAAGCACCCTGCACGCCCTGTCCGTTCGCCTGATGGCACGCCTGGCAGTTGGCCTGGTAGACGGTCGCCCCGCGCGCCATCAGTTCGGCCTGGGTCCAGGTCTTGTTCGGATCGTCCGCGAGCGCCGCCATCTGCTGCTTCTTCTCGCTGACCCACTTCGCGTAGTCCTCGGCTGAGACGACCTGCACGACGATCGGCATGAAGGCGTGATCCTTGCCGCACAGCTCAGCGCATTGGCCACGGAAGGTGCCGATCTGCTCGGCACGGAACCAGGTGTCGCGCGCAAAGCCGGGAATCGCGTCCTGCTTGACGGCGAACGCCGGCACCCACCAGGCATGGATCACATCGCTCGCCGTCGTGATGATCCGCACCTTCTTGTTGACCGGCACGACGAGCGGGTTGTCCACTTCGAGCAGGTAGGTGTTCGACTTCGGCTCACGGCCCTCGATCTGCGCCGCCGGCGTGGCCAGCTGCGACAGGAACGCGATGCCTTCGCCTTCGCCTCGCAGGTAGTCGTAGCCCCACTTCCACTGGTAACCCGTGACCTTGATCGTGAGATCGGAATTGCTGGTGTCCTTCATCGCGATGACGGTCTTGGTCGCGGGCAGCGCCATCACGATCACGATGATGAAAGGAATCACGGTCCAGACGATCTCGACCGTCGTGTTTTCGTGCCAGTTGGCTGCGACCGCGCCCTTCGACTTGCGATGCTTCCAGATGGAATAGAACATGACGCTGAAAACGGCGACGAAAATGGCCGTGCAGATGATCAGCATCAGGTTATGGAGGCTGTAGACCTCCTCGGCGATCGGCGTCTTGGGCGGCGCCAGGTTGAACCGACTCTGGATCGCCACGGCACTGCTTGCCGCACCCCACATCGCGGCTGCAAGTGCAGCGCGAACCATCGAGACTTTCGACACCATCGTTATTGCCATCCGTCCGCTATCGGCTCAACTACTGGACCACCCAGGCGCCCCGCCGAACGAGTGCGCCGAGGGCCCCCCTTAATTCGCGCCCGAGTGCCGAACGCCTTTCATCTATCAGAAGCCGACCCACTTCCAGGCGCTGATCCTTGCAAGCAAGGACCAATCGCACTCGCCTGCCCTGGTGTGCGCCGTGTTCTTCCAACTCGACCCGAACCCAGGCCGCGTCGAAGCTGAATTCCAGCCTGCGGCCGCCTTCCTGCCGCTCGACCTTGAGCACCCCGCCGTTGAGATCGATGCGCTCGTAATCCGCGGCATGGCGTCCATAGCAGAGGAACGCAGCCGCGACGGCCACAACCTCGAGTCCCACAAACGGGAGCACCAGCCAAAGCCCTTCGGCCGCGAAGGCCGCGCCGAAGGCAAATGACACCGCGACCAGCGATGCAAACACGCCCGCCAGCTGTCGCGGGCTGGCCGAGCAGTTCTGTTTGATCAACCAGGTCGTGGGCTCGGCCACGTCTCCCATGCGTCTCCCTCGACCGAGCCAGCGAGAAAGGGGCGGATTATATGCAAAGCGCGGGCCGTCATGCGGCGAGGGTCCGGACCGGCCATTCGCGGGTGGGTTCCGGCACCCCTGTCATACGGGACGCACGCTGGCGGCAAGCCTCGAAGTGGGCATCAAGCGGCGACCTTTGCGCCGCTCTCAGCCCGAACCGCTCGCCGCCTACTCCGCGGGAATACGCAGGTTCTGCCCCGGATAGATCTTGTCCGGGTGAGACAGCATCGGCTTGTTCGCCTCGAAGATCTTCATGTAGGCATTGGCGTTGCCGTAGAACTCCTTGGCGATCTTCGACAGCGTGTCGCCCTTCACGACGGTGTAAAACTTGGCTTCGGGCTGCGACAGATCGACCGTCATCATGTCCTGGACACCGGCGACGCCGTGCACGTTGCCTGCCGCGAGAATCACCTTTTCCTTGGTCGCCTGGTCCTTCGCTACCCCAAACACCTTGGCCGTGGCCGTGGCGCCATCGAAGGTCACCGTCAGCGCCGTTACGGTCAGGCCCAGCGTATTGATGTAGTTCTCGATGGCGGTGGCCGCCTCGCGATTCGCTTCGGCCAGCACGGCAGGATCGGCCTTTGCCGGTGCCGCTTGCACTTCCTGGACTTTCTTGCCGAACAGCTTCTCGCCGGCATCCTTGAAGAACGAGATCAGGCTCATGTCTGCTCCTTGTGAGGGACTGCGAAACTCAGCGCCCCGTATTGCCGGGCCACGAACGCACTTTACTGCTTTCCGCGCGACAAGCCTTGGCGCAGGGCTTCGACGGAGACCGTGCTGACGCCGACCGGACGTGGCGCCGGCTTCCAGGCGTGGCCGTAGGCCACCTCGAACGTGAGCGGGATTCGGCCCTCGCTGTCACCGCACGCAGCCAGTGTCTCCATCAGCAGGCGTGCCCGTCGACCGGACGGCAGCGCGGGCCAGCGATCGTCCAGCGGATTTGCGCCCAGCGCCCGCACCTCGTCGCACAGTTCACGCGGACTCCGATAGGTAAGCGTGATGGATTCGACATCCATGACCGGTGTCGCGAAGCCGCTGGCCACCAGCATGTCGCCGAAGTCGTGCATATCGACGAACGGCATCGGACGCGCATGCGGGAGCGTCTCGGCGACAGCGGCCCGCAATTCCTTCAGGGTGTCCGGCCCGAAGCAACTGAACATCAGCAGGCCGCCAACGGTCAGGACCCGCTTCCATTCCGGGAAGACCGCGTGCGGGGTCGGATGCCAGTGAAGCATCAGGTTCGAGAACACGAGATCGGCCGTCCGGTCGGCAAATGGCAGCCGGGCAGCATCGGCCAACACCCAGCGCGGGGCCCGGCGCCACCAGCGGGCCAGGCCGAGCGCGCGCTGCTGCTCGTCACGTCCCAGGCGCAGCATCGCGGCAGAAAGTTCCACGCCGATCCAGTCGGCGTCCGGGTAGCGCGCAAGCAGTTCGCTGCGGGTCCGGCCCATTCCGCAGCCGACGTCCAGCATGCGGGCTGGCGCATGGCGGATGTACTCGAGGCGGCTGACCAGGCGATGTCCCACTTCGCGCAGCAGCAAGTCGTGCAAGGCCAGGCGGCTGGCGCAGCGGTCGAACTGGCGCGCTACCGTGACAGTCCGCGCCGCCATGCGCGGCGGTGCAACGATGCCGGGCGAAATATCGGAGGTGCCTGGGCCGAGCGGCATGATGTCGGGCAGTATAGGTATAGGGACGCCAGAGGGCCGCGCCGGTATGAGTAGCGGCCCACGGAACTCAACTTCCTCATGTCGCTGATGACGACCGATTCACTCCGCCCGCGCTGGCTGACTCCACGTTGCGTGGTGTGCGCGATCGAGCCCGGTTCCCCGCTATGTGGAGGTTGCGAAGCGGATTTCTTCTCGCCGTTGACGCCGCGTTGCCTTCGCTGCGCCGCGCGGCTGGAGACTGCCGCCGCGATGTGCGGCCGCTGCATCGCACGCATGCCTGCTTTCGACGAGACGCTGGCCCTGGCGGACTATGTTCCTCCTGTTTCCGGCATGGTGGGCGCACTGAAGTTTGCGGCGCGACTTGACCTCGCGGACGTCTTCGCTCAGTTGCTTTCGGCACGCGAACCGCTCCCGCGTGCAGCCGACCTCGTCGTCGCCGTGCCGCTGTCTCACGAACGCGAAAGCGAACGCGGATTCAACCAGTCGCGCGAGATCGCACGCCGCTACGCCCGCCTCATCGACCTGCCGCTGCGTGAGGGACTCCTGCTGCGGACGGTGCACTCCGCGCCGCAGCAGTCGCTGGCACGCGACGCGCGCCAGCGCAACGTCCGCGGCGCGTTCGCACTTGCCGGCGACGTCCGGGGCCAGCGCGTTGCGGTGGTCGACGACGTCATGACCACTGGCAGTACCCTGGAAGAAATCGCCACCGTGCTGAAACGCGCTGGCGCGACGCGGGTTGTGAACCGCGTGGTCGCAAGGACGCCCTGACATGTTCAATGTCGTTCTCGTCGAACCCGAGATTCCGCCCAACACCGGCAATGTGATCCGGCTGTGCGCCAACAGCGGTGCACGCCTGCACCTGATCGAGCCGCTCGGATTCGACCTTACTGACAAGCAGTTGCGCCGGGCCGGCCTGGACTACCACGAGTACGCCGAGATGCAGGTGCATTCCAGTTTCTCGGCGCTGGTCGCACGCGAGCAACCGTCAGCGGAACGCATGTTCTGTTTCACCACGCGCGCCTACCGGCTCTACACGGAAGTCGGTTTCCGGGCGGGCGACTGGCTGGTGTTCGGCGCAGAAACGCGCGGCCTTGCGCCGGAGCTGCGGGCTGACTTTGCGCCCGAACGGCAACTGAGACTGCCGATGCGCGCGGGCAACCGCAGCCTCAACCTCTCGAACGCCGTGGCGGTCGTGGTCTACGAAGCGTGGCGACAGAATGACTTCCGCGGCAGCGGCTGACTTATCCGCGACCCAGATCGGCCCGGCGCGGGTGCGCCTTGCGCATCTCGGCGGCATGCAGCTCGAGTCGGTCCAGCAGCAACTCCGGCGTGTGATCGACGATCAGAAGATCCCAATGCTCCGGTCGAATGAAACCCTCCCTCGCGACGTGACGCAGGAAGTCGAGCAGCGGATCGAAGAACTGTTCGACGTTCAGGATCCCGACCGGCTTGGACTGCAGTTGCAGTTGCAGCCAGGTCACCATCTCGAACATTTCCTCGAGCGTGCCGTAGCCACCTGGCAGCACCACGAAGGCGTCGCTGAGCCCGGCCATCGTTCGCTTGCGCTCATGCATCGATTCGACGATGCGCAGGTCGGTCAGGCGCCGGTGTGCCACTTCGGGGCGCATCAAATGACGCGGGATGACTCCGATGACCTGCCCGCCGTACTCCAGAGCCGCATCGGCCAGCGCGCCCATGAGACCGACGTGGCCGCCGCCGAAGACGAGCGTCAGCCCCCGTTGTGCAGCGGCCTGAGCGAACTCGCGTGCTGATGCCGCGTACTCGGGCCTCACCCCGGACTGCGAGCCGCAAAAGACGCAGATCGACCGGACTGTCATGCGACGCTGCTTTCGCGCTTCGGGTCGCGCGCGAGAAGCCTTTCGAGCGCCTGCCGCGGCGTCGCTTGGCCGGCGAGAACTGCACAGACCGCCTCAGTGATCGGCATCTGGATTCCCGCGGTCCGCGCCCGCGCCAGAACGGCCGGCGCCGAGCGGACGCCTTCGGCCACGTGCCCCAGCTGAGCAACCGCCGACTCGAGCGTCAAACCACGTCCCAGGGCCAGTCCGACCCGCCGGTTGCGTGAGAGATCGCCGGTGGCGGTGAGGATCAGATCGCCGACTCCGGTCAGTCCCATGAACGTCTCATGGCGCGCCCCGAGCGCGACGCCGAGGCGGCTCATCTCCGCCAGACCCCGCGTGATCAACGCCGCGCGCGCATTGGCGCCAAGTTCAAGGGAGTCGCTGATGCCGGTGGCAATGGCAAGGACGTTCTTGACAGTGCCGCCGATCTCGACGCCGATGACGTCCGACGTCGAATAAACACGCAGTGCCCCTCCGTGCAGGGCTTCGGTCACCACCTCGCAGAACGCCGTAGTACCGGCCACCGTCAACGCCGTCGGCAGCCCGCGCGCAACCTCGAGCGCGAAGCTCGGCCCTGAAACTGGCCCGCTACGTCCGCCCGCCTGCGGCCACTCTGCGCCGACCACCTCGTGTGCGAGTAAGTGGTCAACCTCCTCCAGACCTTTGCACAGCCACGCGACCGGGCCGGCGAACGCGGCTGCGGCCAGCGTCCGACACACCTCGCGCAAGGCCCGGGTCGGGGTGGCGACCAGGATCAGGCCATCCGCGGCATGCTCGATCGCCTCATCAACGTCGGCGGAGACAAGCAGCGAGGAAGGCAGCGTGACGCCAGGAAGGTAACGCTGGTTGACGCGGGTCGAGGCGATCTCACGCGCCCCCTCGCGATCACGCGCGTGCAACACCACCGAATGGCGAGAGCTGGTCGCGCAAGCAATCGCAGTGCCCCACGCCCCCGCGCCGAGCACCGCGATCTTCATCACGCGCTAGGCGTTGGCTGCGCCGTTGCCCGACGCTACCTGCGCGGCGGGCGGTTGCTGCCCCGTTCCCTGCTGCGCGAGCGCTGCCATGCGCTGCTGATAAAAGGCCTCGAAGTTGATCTCGGCCAGATGAATCGGCGGCAGGCCCGTGCGGCTGATCAGGTCGGCGATATTCGCGCGCAGGTAGGGGTAGACGATTCCGGGGCAGACGATGCCGAGGATCGCCGGCTTCTGCTCGGCAGGAATATTGCGCAGTTCAAAGATTCCGCCCTGCTTGCCTTCGACAAGAAACAGCACCTTGTCCTTGATCTTGGCCGTGACTGTCACGCGCACCACGACCTCGTGCAGCGCATCCATCACCGCCGCGTCCGTCACTTCGAGCTGCACATCGACCTTCGGCCCCTCATTTTCGAGGAAGATCAATGGCGCCGCCGGCATCTCGAGCGAGGCGTCCTTGAGGTAGATGCGCTGAACCTGGAACACCGGGGTCTGGGCGGCAGCAGCCGCGGGAGTCGTATCGGTCATGTGCTTTCCTGGGCTCCCGGCCGCAAGCCGGCGGAGCAACGGGGTTGAGAAGAACTATTGCGCAAGCAGTGACGTCAGCTTGCCTTCACGGTCAAGAGCGGAGAGGTCGTCGAATCCACCCACATGGGTGGCGCCGACGAAGATCTGTGGCACGGTACGGCGTCCGGTACGCGCAATCATTTCGTCCCGGCGCGACGGATCAAGGTCAATACGGACCTTTTCGATCTCGGTCACGCCACGGGCCTTCAGCAAGGCCTCGGCACGCTGGCAATACGGGCATACCGCGGTGCTGTACATCAGGACCTGGGCCATTGTTCCTCCGGATCAGGCGCGGACCGGCAGTCCGGCCTCGCGCCAGGCGGCCAAGCCGCCGCCGAGCACATAGACGTCGCCGTAGCCCTGGGCACGCAGTAGCGCCGCTGTGCGGCCAGCGCTGGTGCCGGTTGCGCAGACCAGCAGCACCGGCTTGTCCTTTTTGAGTTCGCCGAGGCGCTCCGCAACTTTGGCGGCCGGAATGTTGCGCGCGTTGGGGAGCGATCCCTTTGCGTACTCCTCCGCATTGCGAATGTCCACGACCTGCGGATTGCGCGAATTGATCAGCTGCGTCGCCTGCAGCGTAGAAAGCGTGGGGCCGCTCGCCTTTCCACGCACCAGTGGCCAGACGAGCATGGCCCCGCTGATGAAGGCGACACCAATCAGGAGGATGTTGTCGAGGAAGAACTGCAGCACAGCAGTATCGAACGGCCGCAGGCGGAATCGAACGCCGACAGCGAGGGCTGAAAAGCAGCGGATTATAGAATAGGCACGTTACCCGCCCGGACGTCCCATCGCTTTCATGTTCAAGCTCGTGCTGCTGCGTCATGGCGAAAGCCAGTGGAATCTCGAAAACCGCTTCACGGGCTGGACCGACGTCGATCTGACCGAGCAAGGCCGGCAGGAGGCGCGCGCCGCCGGGGAACTGCTGCGCAGCGAGGGGTTTGAATTCGATATCGCCTATGCCTCGGTGCTGAAGCGGGCGATCCGGACGCTGTGGATCGCGCTCGACGCGATGGACCGTATGTGGCTGCCGGTGGTCCACAGCTGGCGCCTGAACGAACGCCATTACGGCGCACTGCAGGGGCTGAACAAGGCCGAGACCGCAGCCCGATTTGGCGAGCAGCAGGTGCTGGTCTGGCGGCGCGCCTACGCCGTGGCGCCCGATCCCCTTTCGCCCGAGGATCCGCGCTGGGCCGGACGCGACCCGCGCTACAAGCACCTGCAACCCAACGAAATCCCGGCTACGGAATGTCTGCGCGACACCGTCGCGCGTGTGATCCCGTTCTGGAAGGACTCGATCGCGCCCGCAATCCAGCGCGGAAGGCGCGTCATCGTCGCCGCTCACGGCAACTCCCTCCGTGCACTGATCAAATATCTCGACAACGTCTCCGACGACGACATCGTCGGACTCAACATTCCCACGGCCCGGCCACTCGTATACGAGCTCGACGCTGCCCTGCGGCCGATCCGGCACTATTACCTCGGCGATGCCGACGAGATCGCTCGCGCTACCGCCGCGGTTGCTGCGCAGGGCCGGGCCGCCGCGGGCGCTTGAGCGCGCTGCCGAGCTCCCACGTCCTGCTGCGCTGCGTGGCTGCAGGCGTCTGCGCTGCCAGCTTCGTTTTGTCCGATGCCAGCTTCGGTCAGCAGAAATCCACCGAGCGCAAAGCTGCCCCATCCGCCGCCCGCGCCGGCAAGTCCTCGGCGCCGTCCCAGTCCAAAGCGCCGAACACCGTCGCGCGCCAGCGCGAGCTCCAGGGCGAACAGCGTGAGCTTCAGGCGGAACTGGCCAAGCTCAAGCGTCAGCTCGCGGCCAGCGAGGCGTCGCATTCCGAGGCGACAGACGCCCTCGCAGGACTCGAGGCGGCCATATCTGCCACCAACCGTCGGCTACGGGACCTGGCGGCGGCGCGCCAGAAGATCGAACAGCAATTGACCGCACTGGAGCGCCGCGAGCGCGACGTCGCTCAGAGGCAGACCGCACAGGAGGACCAGCTCGCGGCGCTGCTTCGCCAGCAGCAGGCGCTGACCTTGCGCGATCCGCTTCACCTCCTGCTTGAAGGCGAAGATCCTGGCCAACTGACCCGCGAGGGGGAGTACCTGGCTTATCTAAGCCGCGCCGCCGAACGTACGGTCACGGAACTTCGGGACCGGCGCGAAGAACTTACGGAACTTAAGACACAATCGGAGCAAAAGAGAGCCGAACTTGTCAAAATCGCCGAGGATGAACAGCAAAGTCGCACGAAGCTTGAGCAGGAAAACGCCCGACGTAAGCGCACACTTGACCAGCTCTCAAAGCAGATTGCCGCTCAGCGGCGGTCGATTGACCAGCTTGAGCGGGACGAAAAGCGGCTGAATGCGGTCATCGAGCGACTTGCCAAAGTACTCGCCGAACAGGCTAAGCAGAATGCGGAACGCGCACGTCGGGAGGCCGAGCGAGCCCGCGAGGCCACCGCTCGCGCACGCTCTCCCGATACCACACCGGCACCACCCAAGGCCGCCGAAGGTCGCGCGGCCACGCCAACTCCGCCGCCATCTTCTGCCAATTTCGGTCAACGCAAGGGAAAGATCACTCTTCCAGTGGAAGGAGCGATTACGGCACGTTTCGGAGCTGCTCGGCGCGGCGAAGGCGGCGCGGCGGGTCCGACCTGGAAGGGAATCTTCATACGGGCATCGACCGGCGCCGAAGTCCACGCTGTCGGGGATGGACGTGTCGTGTTTTCGGACTGGCTGCGAGGGTTCGGCAACCTGCTGGTGGTGGACCACGGCGACGGCTTCCTGTCGATCTACGGAAATAATGAGGCGCTACTACGGAACGTTGGAGACCCGGTCGCTGTCGGAGACCCAGTGGCATTGGTCGGAAATACGGGTGGCAACGAGCACCCGGGCCTATACTTCGAACTACGTTTCCAGGGTCGTCCTTTTGACCCGCTTACCTGGGTCGCGGCGCGCTAATTTCCCTTGAGCGGCGTCCCGTCGCGGCTTCGGCTCCCGGAGGTGGCATGGCTGGCAGGTTACGCAGTGTTGGATTGATCGGTACAGGCGCCATCGCCGGCGTCCTGGTCAGCCTCGGCATCTCCGCGTACGCGTTCCGCGATTCGCGTGGCCAGATCCCGCTCGAGGAAATTCGCCAGTTCACCGAGGTTTTCGGGGCCGTCAAGCAGAACTACGTCGAGCCAGTCGACGACAAAAAGCTGATGCAGGAGGCGATCTCCGGCATGCTGGCCGGACTCGACCCGCATTCCGCCTTCCTCGACGCCGACGCGTTCAAGGACATGCAGTCGAGCACGCAGGGGGAGTTTGGCGGCTTGGGAATCGAAGTCGGCGCCGAGGACGGAATCATCAAGGTCATCGCGCCGATCGACGACACTCCGGCCGCGCGCGCCGGGGTCAAGGCGGGCGACCTCATCATCAAGATCGATGACAAAGTCACGCGCGGCATGACATTGCCCGAGGCCGTGAAGCTGATGCGTGGCAAGCCGCGCACCTCCATCAATCTGACAATTGCGCGCAAGGGCGAGGACAAGCCGCTCGAATTCAAGCTGGTGCGCGACGTGATCCGCGTGCAGTCCGTACGCGCGAAGATGATCGAACCGGGCTACGGCTTCGTGCGCATCGCGCAGTTCCAGGAACGCACGGTCGACGACCTGGTCCGGCAGATCAACGAACTCTACAAGCAGGCGCCGCTCAAGGGCCTCGTGCTCGATCTGCGCAACGACCCCGGTGGCCTGCTGCACTCGGCCGTAGGCGTGTCGGCCGCATTTCTGCAGCCGCGCGCGTTGGTGGTCTCGACCGATGGGCGCAACGAGGACTCGCGGCGACGCTTCATCGCAGCGCCGGAGGACTATCTCCGCGGGCGTGGCGAGGACGTACTGCAGAAGCTGCCGCCACAGATCAAGAGCGTGCCGATGATCGTGCTGGTCAATGGCGCATCGGCGTCGGCTTCGGAGATCGTGGCCGGCGCATTGCAGGACCACAAGCGCGCAACCATCATCGGCACACAGTCATTCGGCAAGGGCTCGGTGCAGACGATCATTCCCCTGCGCCTCGACGGCGAAGGACCGGCGGCGATCAAGCTGACGACGGCGCGCTACTACACGCCGAACGGCCGCTCGATCCAGGCCAAAGGCATCGTCCCTGACCTGGTGGTGGAAGACACCCCCGAGGGCAACTTCTCCGGCTTCAATGTCCGGGAGGCCGACCTCATGCGGCATCTCGAAAGCACCAAGGCCGAGGATGCAGCGCGCCGCGCGACGGCACCGGCCGGCGCGGCGACGCAGCCCGCCACGACTCCGGAGTCCGCACCGGCGACCAAGGCCGCGCCCACCCGCCGCTACGAATTCGGCAGCGCCGAGGACTTCCAGTTGCAACAGGCGATGAATCATCTCAAGGGCAAGCCGGTGGACGTGGCCAAGCCCAAGGGCGAGAACGTCGCCAAGGCCCAGGCACGCTAGTCGCACGGATGCACTGAACGGGCCGCGCTGCGGCCCGTTTTCTTTTGAGCCTGCCGTTGAACGACGAACAACTGCTGCGCTACTCGCGGCACATCCTGCTAAACGAACTCGGCATCGAGGGCCAGGAGCGTCTGCGGTCTGCGCACGCTCTCGTCATCGGCGTCGGAGGATTGGGCTCACCGGCTGCCCTGTACCTGGCTTCGGCCGGCATCGGCGCCCTGACCCTGGTCGACGGCGATCGGGTCGACCTCACCAACCTGCAACGGCAGGTGCTGCACACAACGGACCGCATTGGCATGCCCAAGCCGGTGTCGGGCCGCACGGCACTCGCGGCGCTCAACCCGGATGTGCGCATCGAAACCATCGAGGACCGCGTCGAGGGCGCAGCGCTGGAGGCGCTCGTCGCGCACGCCTCGATCGTGCTCGACTGCTCGGACAACTTCGCCACGCGCCATGCGGTGAACCGGGCCTGCGTGCAGCACCGGCGCCCGCTGATCTCGGGCGCCGCCATACGCTTCGACGGACAGGTCGCCACGTTTGACCTGCGTGACCCGGCGTCGCCATGCTACGCATGCCTGTTCCCGCCGGGCGACGGCGAGGACGAGCTGTGCTCGATCATGGGCGTGTTCGCGCCGGTAACCGGCATCATCGGCACCGTGCAGGCCGCCGAGGCACTGAAGCTAGCGGCCGGCATCGAATCCGGACTCAATGGCCGCCTGCTGATACTCGACGCGCTGGCGATGCACTGGCATTCGGTGCGCGTTCCGCGCGATCCGCAATGCCCGGTTTGCGCAGGACGATGACAGCGCGCTGTCGGCGAACCGAAAGCGGCCGGCGCCGGAAGGGTCTTTCGGGGCCAGCGTGTGAAACTGACCGCAGCGCCGCGGTTCAGGCAACCAGTGTGGGGAGTTGAGTCTCGAGCGATTCGCCCGGGGGCTTGCGGAAACCACTCTTGGCGAAGCGGTGCCAGCGGCCGACGACGAATGCCACGACCAGGCCGGCGCGCGCGTTAGCGTCAAAACCCTCGCCAACTTCTTTCTCGCTCGCCGCGACGCGAAAGCTCTGCCGCAGCGACGATTCGATCCGCTCAATCAGCTGGTTCATGCGTTCCTGCAGCCGCTCGTTTTCGTTGACGAGGGCATCGCCGATCAGCACCCGCGTCATTCCCTTGTTCGTCTGCGAGAACTCGAGCAGCATCGCGACGATCGACCGCACCTGCTTGAGTCCCGAGGTCTCGCGCGTGCTGATTTCATTGATGAGGCCGAAGATGGTCGTCTCGATGAACTCGATCAGGCCTTCGAACATCTGGGCCTTGCTCGCAAAGTGGCGGTACAGCGCCGCCTCGGACACACCCAGCCGGGCCGCCAGGGCGGCGGTCGTGACCTTTTCGCCCTTGGGGTCCTCGAGCATCGTCGCCAAAGTCTGCAAGATCTGCAGCTTGCGCGCGCCGGGCTTGCGCGGACTGATCGAGCTGGCGGTCTCCATGGACGGGCAAACGGGAGTCGTTAGGGTGTGCCGGAAACCAGGCCTCAGGGCCTGAACGTGAAGGCATACTATCCTACAAACCCGCAGCCGCGAACCATCTTCCCGACCGTCGGCATGCCGTCAGCGGCTCGAATTGAGCCGCTCAACGGCGCCTTTCCGCAAGATCGACTTAGCGCGTGGCGCAGAAGCAGTAGGCCAGAGAACGCGTGGGATGTTCCCGTGCCTCCAGCACCAGGCGCAGTTCCTGCGGGGCACGCGCCGGCAGCGAACCGGCCAGTGCACGCGCCAAGCCATCCCACCCCAGCTCGTCACGCAGCGACGCTCCCAGTTGCCCGAAGAACAGCGCCAGGTAGCGGTCGATCCCGCGCGGCGCGTGCTCGATGTACTCGACCCGGTAGCTCTCACCGAGCCCGGCGCGGCGCGCGGCCGACTTCAGCGCCAGATCGAGCCCGCCGAGGTCGTCGACCAGTCCGCGCTCCTTGGCCTGCGCCCCGGTCCAGACGCGGCCCTGAGCCACCTCGTTGATCTTTTCGGGCGTGGATTTCCGGTTCGTCGCCACGACATCGAGGAACCCCCGATACGTGTGACCGATGCTCGCTTCGATGACCTGTGACAGGCGTTTGTCGAGCGGCCGCGTCAGGTCGGTCGCCTCGGCGATCCACGTCGTACCGGCACCGGCGCTGCTGACACCGACCTTCTCCATCGTGCCGGCAAAGCTCGGCACGAGCGCGAACACTCCGATCGATCCGGTGATCGTCGCCGCGTCGGCGACCACTTCGTCGCCACCCATGGCGATCCAGTAGCCGCCGGATGCTGCCACGTCGCCCATCGACACGACGACCGGCTTGCCCGCCTTGCGCGTGAGTTCGAGCTGCTCCCGGATCAGTTCCGACGCACTCGCGCTCCCGCCCGGCGAGTCGACCCGCACGACCAGCGCCTTGATGTCGTCGTCCTGCCGCGCTCGCTGGATCAGTTCGGCGGCCGCGCGCGCCCCGACGGTGCCCTTGCGGGCATCGCCGTCGACGATCTCGCCCTGCGCGACGACGACTCCAACGGCAGGGCCGAGCGCGCGCTCATTGACGTAGCGCAGGTACGAGTACATCGAGATCTGACGGAATGTCTCGGCATCATCGTCGCTGCGCGGTGCACCGCGCTCAATCATCAGAGCGCGGAATTCGTCGCGTCGCTTCAGCCCGTCGACGAGCTTCTCTTTCGCGGCCAATCCGGCAATGTCGCCGCCCGCCGCCTGCAGCCGCGCCGGCAGATCATTGATCGCCGCCATCACGCTCCCCGCCTTCAGTTTCCGCGAGCGTTCGACATCCGCGAGCCACGTTGACCACAGTCCGTTGTACAGATAAGCGTCGGCTTCCTGCGCCTCCGGCGTCGGCCCGGTGCGGGTGAACGGTTCGCCAAAACTCTTGTAACGGCCGGCCTGGAAGGTATTCACCTTCACGCCGACCTTGTCGAGCAGCTCCTTGTAATAGGTGCGGTTGCCACCCACGCCGCGCAGCAGCAGGGCGCCGGACGGGTGCAGGTAGACCTCATCGGCATGCGCCGCGAGGAAGTACTGCCCCTGGGTGTAGGACTCGCCCCACGCGACGACCGGCTTGCCGCTGCCGCGCACGCGCTCGAGCGCCGCCCCGATCTCGCGCAGGGTCGCCAGGCCGGCGGAACCCATGTCGTCCAGGACGAGCACGACGCGCGTGACCTGCGGATCGCGCGCCGCACCGTCGAGCACCGCCAGGATGTCACGCAGCCGTGTCTCGAACCGATCCCGGCCCAGCGCCTCGGCGATCGCCGCCTCCTGCGCGCCGACGCTGTATTCCTCGACGACATCGCCCTGGATATTGAGGACGAGTGCGGTATCCGACTGCAGTCGCGGCGGCTTGTCCGAAGAGAACCAGCCAATCAGCAGCACTGCGACGATCAGCAGGAACAGCAGGTTGACGACCAGGCGGCGCGAGAAATCCAGCGCTCTCCACAGGCCTCCAAAGAAGCGACGAATCAGTCCAGGGCGCGCCGCCATACCAGCTCCAGGTGCAGTGTCAGGGAAGAGGGAGTGCGAGCTTAGCGCGTCGCCGCAGCGCCCACATGTCAGCGCGGCGTGCGGCGGGCAAGCGCGTGCAAAGTGTGAATGCGCAGGCCGACGTAGCTTCCGGCCAGCCGCCGCCGCGCAGGTTGCAGGCCATGGCGAGTGATCAGCACTGTCCGCAGGCCGAGCGCCCGGGCCGACTTGAGGTTGCGCGCGGAGTCCTCGATCAGCACGGCATCGGCGGGGCGAATGCGTTCGCGCGCCAGCATCGTCCGCAACATCAGCTGCGAAGGCTTGGGCCGGAAGCTGCCATGGATTCGCATGCGCTCGATCGTGTAGCGGGTGGCGATGTGGGAGTGCAGCCGCAGCTCGCGCAGTACGGACCCGGCGTAGGCTCGCGGCGCGTTGGTCAGCAGCACCTTGCGGCCCGGCAGCCGTGCGAACAGGCGCGCAAGGCCGCGTTCCGCGCGCAGCAGTTCCGCGACATCGAAGTCATGCGTCTCCCGCAGAAAGTGCTGGGCGTCGACGCCATGGTGGCGCACCAGGCCGAGCAAGGTCGCGCCATAGCGGTGCCAGTAGAGCGTGCGCAGGCGGTTGGCCTCGTCGCGCGCCAGGTCGAGCTCGCGCGCGACAAAGTCCGTCATGCGCCGGTCGATCGTGCGGAAAATGGCATGCGATGCGTCGTGCAGCGTGTCGTCGAGATCAAAGAGCCAGACGGGCCGGCGGCGAGCCTCCGTCAGCGTCCCGGCTCCCGGGCGCAGGCGCAGCCGACCGGGCCGCGCACGCCGAGAGGCGTCCGCTTCCGGGCGGCGCAAATGTGCCCGCTGGTTCGGCTGCACTCCGGCGTGGCGAAACAAGCTATGTCTGATCAGTGGCTCTTGATCATCGTGCCGACCCCCTGGTCGGTCAGGATCTCGAGCAGCAGGCAATGATCGACGCGCCCGTCGATGATGTGCACCGCATTCACTCCGCTCTTCGCGGCCTCCAGAGCAGAGGAAATCTTCGGCAGCATTCCGCCCGAGATCGTGCCGTCGGCAAACAGATCGTCGATCTCGCGCGCAGACAGCCCGGTCAACAGGCGGCCGTCCTTGTCGAGCACACCCGGCGTGTTGGTCAGCATGACCAGCTTCTCCGCCTTCAGGATCTCAGCGATCTTGCCGGCGACCACATCGGCGTTGATGTTGTAGGTCTCGCCATCGGCCCCGAAACCGATGGGTGAGATGACCGGGATGAAGGCGTCGTCCTGCAGCGCCTTCACGACGGCCGGATTGATGGTCTCGATCTCGCCGACGTGGCCGATGTCGTGCAGCTTGTTCGGGTCGTTCCTGTCGGGCATGCGCAGCTTGCGGGCGCGGATCAGGCCGCCGTCCTTGCCGGTGAGACCGACCGCCTGGCCGCCAAAGCGGTTGATCAGTGTCACGAGCTCGCCCTGGACTTCACCGGCCAGCACCCATTCGACGACTTCCATCGTCTCGGCGTCCGTCACCCGCATGCCCTGGACGAAGGTGGATTTCTTGCCGACGCGTTCGAGCGCTTCGTCGATTTGCGGCCCGCCTCCATGGACGACGACCGGATTCATGCCGACCAGCTTAAGCAGGACGACATCGTGCGCAAAGGCCTCTTTCAGGTTCTGATCGATCATCGCGTTGCCGCCATATTTCACGACGATCGTCTTGCCATGGAAGCGCCGTATGTAGGGCAGCGCCTCGGACAGGATGTCGGCCTTCAGCTGGGGGGCGATCTGCGCGGATTCCATGGCGGGTCAGCTTCGCGAGAGTGTCAAGAACGGATTCGGCACCGGGCCGGTGCGCGCGCATGTTACCCCGCCCCTTCCTCGTGTTCGCCGCGCCGGCGCCGTGCAGCGCTACGATCGCGCTCTCGCGAACTGGAGATGCACCATGGAGCAGGTCTTTCGCATCGAGGGCATGCATTGTGGCGGCTGCGTCGCGCGCGTGACTCGCGCGCTGAAAACGATTGCCGACGACGTCGAGGTCACGCTCGATCCGCCGCAAGCCAGACTGGATGTGCCGAGTGCGGTGACCCCCGAAGTGGTCCAGGCCGCCGTTGCGACCGCAGGCGATTACACCGTCAGCCCGGCCTAAGCGTCAGGCCTCGTCCACGGCCTTTTTCAGTCGCACCCGCGCGGCGACGCGCTCCGCCTTGCGCGTCGGGCCGTGCACCCCAGCCGCGCGCCGGCGAGCCACCATCGCCAGTGGATTTCGCGGCCGCGGCACCGGCACCGCAACGGATGCCTTCACACTGCGTGCCGCTCGCTTGGCCATCAGTGCTTGTGCGCGCTCGCCCCTGCAGCGGCCGGCGCCCGTGTCGCGACCTCGACCTCGATCGGTTGCGTCACCAGGCGTTTGTCCTTGGTCTCGATGCGCAGTTCGAGCGGCACGCGCTCGCCGGCCTTCAGGGGGCGCTTCAGGTCCATCAGCATCACGTGGTAGCCGCCCGGCTTGAGTTCAACGCTGCGACCCGGCGGCAGGTCAAGCCCTGCGATGGCGCGCATACGCATGACGCTACCTTCCATCACCATCTCGTGGATTTCAACAACGCCCGCTACGGGACTGGCGGCGCCGATGAGACGGGCCCCGTCGTTCGACATCAGCGACATGAAGGCTCCGGTCGCTGTCTGTCCCTGCAGAGCGGGGCGGGCCCACGCGTCCTTGACCTGCACCTGGCCGTGGCTTGCGCCCGCCCACGCCAGCAACACCATCCATGCGAAGTATCGAATCATGCGAACTCCCGGAGACAACGGGAAATTCTACCGGTCGTCAGCGGCAGGCCCGTGTTCGTGCGGACCACGCGGTGGACGCAGGCGGGAATCGACGTGCGCCGCGGCCTTGACCAGCAGATGCGCCGCGACGGGTGCCGTCATGAAGACGAACAAAGTAATCAGCAGTTCGTGCAGGCTGGCACGGCCGGCCGCGGCAAAGTACCCGATGGACGCCAGCAGCACCGCCCCGACGCCCACCGTGCTCGCCTTGGTTGGCCCGTGCAGGCGCTTGAGAAAGTCCCGGAACTTCACCAGGCCCCATGCGCCCACCAGTGCGAAGGCCGCTCCCAGCACCACCAGCAGCGACAGCACAACGTCGAGCACCAACGGCAGATCCTTCATTCGACGATGTCTCCCCGCAGGAGGTACTTGGCCAGCGCCACGGTGCTGACGAATCCCATCATCGCGATGATCAGCGCCACCTCGAAGAACACGGCCGTGTCGAAGTGGATGCCGATCAGAACCAGCAGCGCAACCGAGTTCACGTACAGCGTGTCGAGCGCGAGGATGCGGTCGGCCAGCGTCGGCCCCTGCAGCAGCCGCCAACCCGCGAGTACCAGCGCGATGACAAAGGCGCCGGCCGCCCATGGCAGCACGGTGGCAAGCAGGTTCATCTCAGGCCTCCCTCGAAGATCGCCATCAGCGGCACTTCGTAGCGGCGCTTGATCGATGCGATCAGGTCCGCCGGATCGTCCACGTGCAGCGCATGCACGAGCAGATGCTGGCGATCCTCGGACAGGTCAACCGACAGCGTGCCGGGGGTCATCGTGATGATGCTCGCGAGACTGGCTAGACCATAGGGTTCGCGGATCGACAGCGGGACCCATACGAAGCCCGGACGAATGCGCTCTTCGGGACCGAGGATCTGCCGCGCGACGACGAACGCTGAAGCGACGATGTCGTACAAGACGACGCCTGTGAGCCGCACGACCGCGCCCCAGGCGCCAATTCTTGGGGCATCCGGCCGCAGTCGTTCGCTCCACAGGGGAATCACAATGGCCAGCGCGGCCGCGAGCACGATGTGACCCACGGCCACGCTTCCGACCAGCAGCAGCCAGCCGACGAACAGCATCGCCGAGAGCAGCGGTGCCGGAAGAATCCGCATCACTTCACTTTCTTCATGTCGATGCGCGGATTCCAGGCCGGCGGCGCGGGCGCCGCACCGAGCACCGCGGCGATGTAACCCTTGCGCTCAAGCAGCTGATGAGCCGTGGCCTCGGCATAGCGCGCCAAGGGTCCAGCCCAAAGCACGATTGCGCAGGCGATCGCCAGCAGCAGTGCCAGCGCCCCCCGCTCCGGCGACGACATTCGTGCAGCGGCCGTCTGCATCGCGTTGGGTGGTACCGCCTTCCAGAACACGGTCGACCCGGCGCGCGCCAACGCCACGACAATACCGAGGCTCGACAGCAGCACCACCATCCAGACAGCCACCGCCATCGCCTCACCGCGGGCGGCGGCGAGCAGCATGCTCTTGCCAAGAAAGCCGCCAAAGGGCGGCAAGCCGGCGACCGCCACGGCGAGCAGGAAGTAGAGCGTTCCATAACTTCCCGCCGAGGCCAGCGGCGCCGGCACCATCTCGTCGCCCGCCTGGCCGCGCGAGGCGACCATCGAGTCCACCAGCAAGAAGAGCGCAGCGGCGACAATGGTGCTGTGAACGAGGTAAAACAGGCCCGCCGCGAGCGTTCCCTCGGAGCCGAGGCCCACGGCCAGCAGCAGCATGCCGGCCGAGGCCAGCACGAGGTAGGCCACCAGCCGCCGCAGGTGCCAGGAGGCCAGTGCTCCGAAGGCGGCCAACGCCAGCGTTGCGAGGGCCAGCCACGGCAGCCAGGGATCGGCAACTGATGCCGCCGCCCCGGCGTCTGCGCCAAACAGCAGCGTGGTCGAACGCGCGATGCAGTAGACACCCACCTTGGTCATGATGACAAAGAGCGCCGCCACCGGCGCGGTCGCGGCACCATAGGTATCGGTCAGCCAGAAGTACAGCGGAAAAATGGCCGCCTTCACCCCGAACACAACAATCAGCAGCAACGCGGCGGACTGCAGCACGGCAGCGCTTTCGGCCGGCACCATCGGAATCCGCTGTGCCAGGTCCGCCATGTTCAGTGTGCCCGTCAGGCCGTAGAGCGTCGACACGGCAAGCAGGAACAGCGCCGAACCCGTCAGGTTGAAGACGACATAGTGCACCGAGGCGCGCAGCCGCACCGGCCCGGCGCCATGGAGCAGCAGTCCGTACGAGGCGATCAGCAGCACCTCGAAGAAGACGAAGAGGTTGAAGAGGTCCGCGGTCAGGAAGGCGCCGTTGAGACCCATTAGCTGGAACTGGAACAGCGCATGAAAGTGCGGCCCGCGCTCATCGTGCCGGCCGTGCGCACCGCGCCCGCAGGCGTAGAGCACGCTGGCCACGGCGACCAGCGCGGTCAGCACCAGCATCAGCGCCGCCAGCCGGTCGAGCGCCAGTGCGATGCCGAATGGGGCCCGCCAGTTGCCCAGCAGATAGGCGCTGACTTCGCCGCTGTTGGCCAACACGGCAAGGCGCAATGCGACCACCACCAGGGCCAGCGTGGCGCAGACCGAAACCGCGGCCGCGGCACGCGGAGAGCGCCGCTCGACCAGCAGCGCCAGCGCGCCGGCCAGCAGCGGCAGCACGATCGGCGAGACGATCCAGTGCGTTCCCGTCATCGCTCGTTCTCGCCCGTTGTCGTCGAAGGGACCACCGGTTCGTCGCAGTCGACGTGATCGCTTTCCGTCTCGGCACGTGCCCGCAGGGCGATGACCAGCAACAGCGCCGTCATCGCGAAGCTGATGACTATGGCTGTCAGGACGAGCGCCTGCGGCAGCGGGTCGGCGTATTGCGCCAGCGATGCGACGCGCTCGCCGTCGATGATCGGTGGCTTGTTGACGGCCACCCGGCCGGTAACGAAGATGAAGACATTCACCGCGTAGGACAGCAGCGTCATGCCGAGCACGACGTCGAACGTGCGGGCGCGTAGCAGCAGGAAGACTCCCGCGCCGGCCATCACGCCGATGAAGAGTGCGAGCAGCGCCTCCATCAGCGGGCCGCCTGCAGCCGGCCCAGAGCCGCCAGCATCATCATCGTTGCGCCGACCACGGTGAGGAACACGCCCAGGTCGAACACGCTGGCGCTCGCCAGCGGCACCGGGCCGAACAGCGGCAGGTGCGGATAGTCGTAAGTGCTGGTGAGAAAGGGACTGCCGAAAAATCCGCTTGCCACGCCGGTCAGGCCTGAGATCAGCAGCCCGCTGCCTACCCAGGGCGAAAAGTCGCGCGGCAGCCGCTCCTCCGTCCAGCGCTGTCCGTTGGCCACGTATTGCAGGATCAGCCCGATCGCCAGCACCAGACCAGCAATGAAGCCGCCGCCCGGTTCATTGTGCCCGCGCAGCAGCAGGAAGATCGACACCAGCACGACAAAGGGCAGCAGCAGCCGCGATACCAGCGCCAGCATCAACGAAACCTGGCCGGAGCCGGGCACAGGCGGCGATGCGTGGGGATGCGCGATCGCTTTCGCACCCGGAACGAGCATCGCCGCGATGATGATCGCGGCAATCCCTAGTACCGTGATCTCGCCCAGCGTGTCGAAGCCGCGGAAGTCGACAATGATTACATTGACCGCATTCGCTCCGCCGCCGAGCGGCACAGAATTCGCCAGGAAGTACGCGGCGATCGAATCGAAGGGGCGTGTCATCACCATGAACGCGAGTGCCGCGGTACCTAACCCGGCTGCCACCGCGACGCAGACATGGAGCGCGACCCGCGCCTGCTGCGGTTCGCGCGGACTCGCCGGCGGCAGCCAGTGCAGCGCCAGCATCATCAGCACGACCGTCACGAGTTCGACGAGCACTTGCGTCAGCGCCAGATCGGGCGCCGACAGATAGACGAAGACCCACGCCACGACCAGTCCCACGGCGCCCAGGAACAGGAGTGCCACCAGGCGGCGCCGGAAGGTAACCGCCGCGGCGATCGCGAATACGGTCCCCATCAACAGGACGGCCGGCGCGATCAGTCCGGCCGGCGTCAACGGCGCCACCGCACCGACCGCTCCACCGCGCAGGAACGGCAGCGCGCCGGCGGCTACGGCCACCAGCACCAGCATCAGCAGGTACCACTGCAGGCTGCCGTTCTGCAGTGCCAGCGTCAGTGCGCGCGCTGACCCGATACTGCGCTCGATGAAGAGCAGGAACGCCTCGCGGCCGCCGCGCGGCAGCAGAACCACGCGGTGCAGATTCACGAAGTGCTGCAGCCCGAAGTAGAGCGCGAGTCCGCCCGCGAGCGCGATGAAAGACATCAGCAGCGGAAGGTTGAAACCGTGCCAAAGGGCGAGGCTGTAGTAGGGCAGCTCGCCACCCAGTGCGGCGGTCGCCGCCACCGCCAGCAGCGGACCCACGGTCAGGGCAGGAGCAACTCCAACGGCCAGGCAGATGACGACGAGGATCTCGACCGGCACGCGCATGAAGCGAGGCGGCTCGTGCGGAGTGTGCGTCAATCCAACCGGCTCGCCGTTGAAGAAGACGTCGTGGATGAAACGCGCGCTGTAAGCCACGCTGAAGACGCCCGCGATCGTCGCGCCTACCGGCAACGCCAGGGCGATCAGCCGCGGACCTTCGGCCGCGACGGCGACGCCGAAGAACATCTCCTTGGACAGGAAGCCGTTGAGCAACGGCACGCCGGCCATCGCGGCGCTAGCCACCATCGCGAGCGCACCGGTCCAGGGCAGGTACTTCCATAGCCCGTTGAGTCGCCGCATGTCACGCGAACCGGTCTCATGGTCGATGATGCCCGCCGCCATGAAGAGCGAGGCCTTGAACGTCGCGTGATTGAGTATGTGGAAGACGCCTGCCACGATGGCCAGAGGGCTATCCATACCGAAGAGCAGCGTGATCAGACCCAGATGGCTGATGGTGGAATAGGCGAGCAGGCCCTTGAGGTCGTGCTGGAAGATCGCAAGGTAGGCGCCCACCAGCAGGGTCGCCAGCCCCGTCAGGCCGACGAGCCAGAACCACGCGTCCGAGTGGCCGAGCGCCGGGTACATGCGCGCCAGAAGGAACACGCCGGCCTTCACCATCGTGGCGGAGTGCAGGTAAGCCGACACGGGCGTCGGCGCTGCCATCGCGTGCGGCAGCCAGAAGTGGAACGGGAACTGCGCACTTTTGGTAAACGCGCCCAGCAACACCAGCACCAGGGCCGGCAGATACAGCGGATGGGCGCGGATCGCGTCGCCGGCTGCCAGGACCGCATCGAGCTGGAAGCTGCCAACGATGTGCCCGAGCAGCAGCACGCCGCCCAGCAGTGCGAGGCCTCCTGCGCCGGTGATCGTCAGCGCCATGCGCGCGCCCTCGCGGGCATCGGCGCGATGGTTCCAGTAGCCGATCAGCAGGAACGAGGCGAGGCTGGTGGCCTCCCAGAACACGACCAGCAGCAGCAGGTTGTCCGCCAGCACCAGCCCCAGCATGGCGCCCATGAAGAGCAGCAGGTAACGAAAGAAGCGCGCCGCCGGATCGTTCGCATGCAGGTAGTAGGCGGCATAGAGCACGACCAGCGCGCCGATGGCGCAGACAAGCAGCGCGAACACCCACGCCAGCCCGTCGACGCGGAAACCGAACGTCAGGCCAAGCGTCGGCAGCCAGTCAATCGACCAGCGCAGCACCTGGCCGCGAAAGATCTCCGGCGCCGCGGCCAGCACCAGCGCGAGCGCGGCCAGCGTGACGATGCCGGCCACCCAGGCGGCGACGTTCCGACGCTCGTTCGGCACCAGACCAAGCAGCGCGGCTCCGGCGAAGGGCAGCAGCGCGAGCAGCAGCAGCTTCATGCCGCGGGCCGGGGCTTGCGCACGAGCACGACGATCAGCGTGATGACCGTGAGCGGAATGACGAAGCTCATCATCGCCGTCGAGAACGGTTCCAGCGCGGCATGCTTTTGGGCGGCCAGAACCAGATAGGCGACGTAGCAGAGGTAGTACAGCAGAAACACGCCGCCCTCCCAGCGCGCGATCTCGCGCCCGGTGATGAGCACCGGCAGGCAGGCGAGCGCGACAGCCAGCATGACCCAGATGTCGAAGGCCAGCACCGCCGGCGGCATGACCAGGCCCTGAGTGCCGGATGCCAGGCCGGCCAGCCCGAGACAGCCGAGAATGTTGAAAGTGTTGCTGCCGATCACGTTGCCCACGGCAATGTCGCGCTCCCCCTTGAGCGCGGCGGCGATCGACGTGGCGACCTCCGGCAGGGACGTGCCCGCAGCGACGATCGTCAGTCCGATGACGAGGTCGCTGACGCCCATCGCCTTGGCAAAATTGACCGATGCCTTCACCAGCCACTCCGAGCCGAAGACCAGCCCAACCAGTCCGACGACGATAAGTGCGAGCTGTACCAGCAACCTGGAGTCCCACGCACCGGCCGGGGCCGGACTGAAGTCTTCCGCGTACTCGGACTGGGCCATCGCGGACTGCCGTCGCGACTGCCTTATTAGGTACACCGTGTAGACGATCAGCAGACCGAACAACAGCGCTGCGTCACCGAAGCCGAGCGTATGGTCCATGCCCAGCACCAGCAGCAGCAGCGACGCGCCGATCATGATCGGCACCTCCTGGCGAATCAGCTGGACGTTGACCGCGAGCGGCGCTATCAGGGCGCTGAGGCCGAGGATGAACAGCACATTGAAGATGTTGCTGCCGACGACGTTTCCGATGGCAAGGTCGGTCTTGCCTTCGAGCACCGCACCGACCGACACCGCGACCTCGGGTGCGCTGGTGCCGAAGGCGACGATCGTGAGTCCCACGACCAGCGGCGAAATGCCGAGCGAAAGCGCCAGCTTCGAGGCTCCACGCACCAGCAGCGATGCACCGGCCACAAGCGAAGCGAGGCCCAGCGCGAACAGGAAGAGATTCATCGGATCCCTGTGAACGACCGTCGGGCGCAAGCCCCGTCGCCGCAGAGTATAGGGAGGCAATCGTGCGGACGCGTCGCCAGGCCGGATCGGTGTTTCCGCGCGTTGACGCACCGAGCGAGGTGCGCAGCGGCGCGCGGGGCTGGACGAAGCCGTGCCTCGCGGCTAAAGCACGTAGCGGGCGAGGTCCTCGTTGCGCGCGAGATCCGCAAGGCGCGCATCGACATAGGCAGCATCGATGCGCACGCGCCCCGGGCCACTGGCCACGCCGCTGCCGGCCTCGAACGAGATTTCCTCGAGCAGCTTTTCCATGACGGTGTACAGCCGCCGTGCGCCGATGTTCTCTGTCTTCTCGTTGACCGCGAAGGCGATTTCAGCCATGCGGTGGATGCCATCGTCAGTGAATTCGAGCGCGCAGCCGTCGGTGCCGAGCAGGGCGCGATACTGTTCCGTCAGGCTGGCGTCCGTCGCCTTCAGGATGCGCTCGAAGTCCCCGACGGTCAGCGAATCCAGCTCGACGCGAATCGGAAAGCGCCCCTGCAGTTCCGGTATGAGGTCCGACGGCTTGGCGAGATGGAACGCGCCGGATGCGATGAACAGAATGTGGTCCGTCTTCACCATGCCGTACTTGGTATTGACGGTCGTGCCCTCGACCAGCGGCAGCAGGTCGCGCTGCACCCCCTGGCGCGAGACATCGGCGCCCTGCAGTTCGGCGCGCGAGGTGATCTTGTCGATCTCGTCGAGGAAGACGATGCCGTTGGACTCCGCGTTGGCGACCGCCTTGGCCTTCAGTTCGTCGTCATTGAGCAGGCGCGCCGCCTCCTCGTCCGTCAGCGCCTTCAGCGCATCGGCGATGCGCATGCGCCGCGACTTGCGCCGGTCCCGGCCCAGGTTGGCAAACATCGACTGGATCTGCTGCGTCAGCTCCTCCATGCCGGGCGGCACCATCACTTCCAGCGACGGCGACAATGCGCTCACCTCGACGTCGATCTCCTTGTCGTCGAGCTCACCCTCGCGCAGCTTCTTGCGGAACTTCTGGCGCGTCGCGTTCTCGTCGTCTCGGTTGCCCGCCGCGAAGCCGACGTCGCGCGACGGCGGCACGAGGATGTCGAGGATCCGGTCTTCTGCCGCGTCCTGCGCGCGCACAGCCACCTTCTTCATCTCGGCCTCGCGCGTCTGCTTGACCGAGATGTCGACCAGGTCGCGAATGATCGTGTCCACATCGCGCCCGACGTAACCGACCTCCGTGAACTTCGTCGCCTCCACCTTGATGAAGGGCGCATCGGCAAGTCGCGCAAGCCGACGCGCGATCTCCGTCTTGCCGACGCCGGTCGGTCCGATCATCAGGATGTTCTTCGGCGTGATTTCGGTGCGCAGCGGTTCGGGCACCTGCTGCCGGCGCCAGCGATTGCGCAGCGCAACCGCGACGGCGCGCTTGGCACGATCCTGACCGACGATGTACTTGTTCAGTTCGTGGACGATTTCACGGGGAGTCATCATAGGTAATTCACTTCGCGTGTACGCGACGGCTACGCCGTCGCACGTGCACGCGAAGTGCTCAAGTTAGGCGCGCTCCCTTCGGAGCGGCCGCGCGTACGCGCGCATAACAAAGGCAACGTGGAGTCATCGCGACGCGCCGGTCAGTCCAACGACTCGATCGTGTGCGACTGGTTGGTGTAGATGCACAGGTCGCCGGCAATGGTCAGGGCCTTTTTGACGATGTCGGGCGGCGTGAGCTCGGTGTGGTCGAGCAGCGCGCGGGCGGCTGCCTGGGCGTAAGGGCCGCCGGAGCCGATGGCAATCAGTCCGAGTTCCGGCTCGAGGACATCGCCGTTGCCGGTGATGATCAGCGAGGCCTCGTGATCGGCCACCGCCAGCATCGCTTCGAGGCGGCGCAGGATGCGGTCGGTGCGCCAGTCCTTCGCCAGCTCCACCGCAGAGCGCACCAGGTGCCCCTGGTGCTTCTCCAGCTTGCCCTCGAAGCGCTCGAAAAGCGTGAAGGCGTCCGCAGTGGCGCCGGCGAAGCCGGCGAGGATGCGATCGTGATACAGACGCCGCACCTTACGGGCCGTCTGCTTCACCACGATATTGCCGAGCGTGACCTGGCCGTCGCCGCCCATTGCGACCGCTTTGCCGCGACGGACGGAGACGATAGTGGTTCCGTGGAAAGGTTCCATGACAGTTCCCGGCCGTCAGGCAGGGCCCGATAACAACGCAGACTAGATGGGGACGGTCAGATCCGACGCAACTGGACGTCGGCCACCGTATCGATGCCGAGCAGCGAAAACAGTGCGGCGATAAGGTAATTGAGGTTGCGGAACTCGACGCTCACCCCGCCCTGCCGCAGCTTGGTGAGCGTCGTGAGCAGTGCGGTCGCGGTGGAAAACTCGATGCGCTTCAGGTACGTGCAGTCGACCGACAGTCGTTTCTCAGTCTTGGCGGCGGCCAGAAGTCGACCGAACTGCGGTTCGCCGTTGGCGCGCACCGTGCCGCGCCACTGCAAGCCGTCCTCGACTTCCTGCGGCAGATCGGCCGGGGTCGCGGCACGGGTCTTCAGGCTCGGTGGCGGCGGCTCCCACGAGGGCGGCGAAACCTCGTAGGTGATGCAGTACTGGATTCCGGTTTCCTCGAAATCGTGCTGACGCTGCAGCAGGCGGAACACCTCGAGCAGCAGCATCCACGCCGCGTCGCTCTGGTCCCGGCGTCCCGGCTCCACGGCAGCCCGCAGCGGCGTGATGAGCTGGTCGGCGCCCAGGACCAGCAATTCATGGCTCGCCCGCTTGAAGGCGTTGATGACCCGCAGCAGCAGTTCGGCGCCCACCAAATCAATTTCCCGCACCCCGGATGCATCAAGCGTGAGCGCCTGGTGCTGGGCCGAGTAGTTCTTCAGCTGCTCCAGCACCTTCACAACATTGGCATCGACCGCTTCGGGCAGGCGCACGATCGGCGCGCCGTCCGCGGTCTTGCCGGCCGCGACGGATCCTGCCTCGTCCTTGTACTCCATCCATGCCGGTGGCGAGCTCTCGAACCGGAGGACGTATTCGATGGTCAGGTTGTCGAAACTGCCCTTGTCGCCCCGCTGCTGGAAGAGTTCGAACAGCATCAGCCAGGCCCGTTGCGCGGCATCCCCAAGGGAGTCCGAGTGAATCGCGGCCCGCAGTCCCGCCTCCGCGGGCTCAATCAGGCCGTTGGCAAAGAGGATCGCCGCTTCGTCGATCGCCGAGCCTGAGCCTTCGGCGTGCAGTTCGATCGCATTGGCGTTGCCCTGCCAGTCGTCGGTGCTGAGGTCGATCAGCTCGATGCCGCTTTCCTTCTTTGCGAGAGTCGCCGGCGGCAGCGGCTGCTCGACCGGCTGCTGGGACAGGCGCCCCAGCGTGGAATTCGCCGCCGAGTTCGGAAACAGGGTCGCACCGCCGGACGGACGCATGAAGTCGCGCGCCATCTCGGACTCGATGGCGTCGATCTTCGCTGCCGTCTCCATTGCGAGAGTGCGTGCGAGGTCCTTGTCGGGCAGGGAGTTCTCGGTGTTGGGCGGCTTCGGCACCGTCGCCGATGCATTGCGGTTGACCGGCGCGGCGAGCGGCCGCGCGCTCGGCTTGGCAGCGCGAGCAGCAGCGCCGCCTTTCGCCGCGGACGGCTCGGCGGTGTCCTTAGGATCCTTCTTGAAGAACGAGAAGACCACGCTGCCTTCTGGTTTCGTTAACTCCGAGCAACCTGCATAGCGCCCATCGAACCCCGCCGCGGCAACCGCGCATCCGCGACGCGGCGGAAATCATCTCCGGTCGCCCGGCGCAAAAGCCCCCGCAGGTCGCCGCTCCTGCGTCCAAGGTTCAGCCCATAGTAACAACTTTGCCAAGCGCCAAACCGTTGATCTGGGGGACTATCCCGCCTGTCGGCTACCCGCCACCCGACCGACCGGATTACTTTTCCGCCCCTGAAAGCTGGGCATCCGTCAGGCGGTAATACAGACCGAACGGATCGTCCTTCAGGACGCTCAGTCGCCCTGCCAGGACCACGGGTTCGTAGGTGTGCTTGATCGCCGCCTTGGACTTCACCTCGACGATGTATTCGGGTCCGAGGGAAAGGCAGAACGGGCAGTGCGGTGGGCGCATCGTCAGCAGAAAGTGCCTGTGCGTCTCGCCGGCCGTGATCGGCAACATGTAGCCCTGCAGGCGCACATCCTGCTGGTCGAGTTTTCGTACCTCCGGGCTGAACTCCGGCACGACCTTCGTACCTGCCTGCGCACTCTTGACCTGTCCCAGAATTTTCCAGGACACCACGCCCTTGACCTCGGGCAAGTCGTTGAGGAGCTGCGGGTCAATCGGCAGCGCCAGTTCTCCCCCTTTTCCCACGGCCTGCGCCGTGACCGCACCGGACAACAGCACCGCTGCCAGTCCGACGACGGCTCGGCTGAACCAGCTCTGCAAGCGATTCGCATTCATGGTTTGTCTACCCGCGACATATTCTTCGTCGAGCGTCAGCACCGGCTCAGTGGCTGTGCTTCATCCCGCAATATTGTCCCACCGCGATGCCTTTGCAAGCCTCACGCAGCTTCTCCTGGCACT
>DAOMFI010000015.1:29962-33944 GCA_035429725.1 Burkholderiaceae bacterium
GCCGCGTCTTCGTGCGCACGCGCCATCTGCCGATGCCGGGCGATATCGTCAGCGCGATGCGCGAGTTCAGTCGGACTCGGCGCGGGAGTCGCCTTTTCGGAGCGCGACGTCTGCGCGGCCGCGCACATGGGCAGGCAAACCGCCAAGACCAGGAAGGCCGAAGTCACTTTCATTGCATCCTCCGTCGGGTTAACCCTGAGCGAGCGTGCGTGCGACATCCATGCGGCTGGCACGCCACGCCGGCAGCGCAGCAGCGAGCGTTGTAACTGCCAGCGCGACCAGCACGGTCACCGCCAGCGCGGGCGCGAACTCGGAAGCAGACAGAGTGAACGCCCGGGCGGCCGCCAGCCAGTGGCCAACCACGGCGACGGCGCCCAAACCGATGGCCAGCCCCGACACCAGCGCCATCGCGGCGAGCAGCCACGCTTCCAGCATCATCAGCCAGGCGATGCGCGCACGGCCCGCGCCGAGCAGCCGCATGATCGCAACGTCGTAGCGCCGCTCTTCGAGAGCGCTGAACAGCATGACAAAGAGACTCAGCAGGGATGATCCGACCAGGATCCAGGCGAACGCCCGCATCGTGTCGATCCCGACACCGACGACGGCGAACAGGCGGGCGATCTCGCTGGCGGGCGAAGCGGCCATCAGGCGAGACTCCACGTTAACCTGCCGCGGCAGGATCGCCGCCGCCATCGGCGACGCGTAGCGCACGATGACCGCCGTAATCTCGCGCTCCGCCTCGAGCATCCTGCGCTCTTCGTCGTCGGCCGCTTCGCCTTCATGCACACGCCACACGCTGGCGGTGTCGGTAAGGACGAGCCGGTCAATGACCGATCCGGTCGGCGCGAGGACGCCGACCACCTCGTACCTTGCATCCTCGTGCACGGCGCCGCCCTCCGCCAGACCGTGAGTGCCGAAGAGCGTGCTGCCGACCGCCAGTCCACTGACGCGGGCCACCTCCGCGCCGAGTACAGCCTCCATGGGCCGTTCCCACAGCCTGCCCACGGCCAGCCTGGCTTCGTGCAGATCCAGGTAGGGCAACTCGGTGCCGACGATGCGGAAGCCGCGGAAGCTGTCACCCAGCGAGAGCGGGACGGCCTTTGCAACGAGCCGGTTGCTGCGCAACTGGGCGAGCGCGGCCAGCGGCACGTTTCCGGTCGGGACATCGACCATGTAAACCGCCGACAGCACAAGCTGCAGCGGAGATCCCTTGGCCCCCACCACAAGATCGACATGACGCGCATCGCGTTCGAGCTGCCGAGAGAGTTGATCGTGCACGAGCGTCACGAAGACCAGCGTTGCTATGCCAAGCGCCAGCAGGACGACGCTGAGTGCCGTCTGCAACGGCCGCCGGCGTAGCTGAGCCAGCACGAGGCGCATCGAACTCATGTGGGTCGCGCCAGTTCGATCTCGCGCCGGAAGCGGCCGCGAACACGCGCATCGTGCGTAGCGACGACCAGCAGCGCCCCGGCACGTTCGGCAGCCTGCAGCAACAGGTCGAGCGCCCGACGCGCGTTGTCATCATCGAGGCTCGATGTCGGTTCATCAGCCAGAAGCATGCGCGGCCGGTTGATGATCGCGCGGGCAATTGCAACGCGCTGCTGTTCGCCCAGACTGAGCGCTTCGGGTCGCGCATCCAGTTTGTCGCCCAGACCGAGGTCCACGAGCAGCGGCGCAGCGACGGCGGCGTGCTCCTCGCAGCCGGCCAGAAAGCAGGCCAACACAACGTTCTCCAGCGCGCTGAGACTTCCCAGCAGGTGAAGTTTCTGCGGCACGACGCCGATGCGCTGCCCGCGCCAGCGGTCGTCGCGGCCAGCCGCCGGATAGAGCTCCTCGCCGTCGATCCGCACGGTGCCCTCGCCCGGACGCAGGATGCCCGCGAGGATGTGCAGCAGCGTGCTCTTGCCTGAACCGCTGGGGCCGACCAGCACACAGTGCTCGTCGTCCCGCAGCTCGAGCGCCGGTGCCCGCAGCACCGTTGCGCCACCGTACCGATGAACGATGGGATCCGTCGACAGCATCGATCAGGCTGGCAACGTGGCAGATCGCCTACCGGGGGGAGTTCCAAGAGGGGGCCCCGCCCCCTCTTGCATCTTCAAGAACTGATGTTTGGGGTCGGACGCGTAGCGTCAGTCCCCAAACATCTTCTGCTTTATCTCGCGCCGCTGCTGCGCTTCGAGAGAAAGCGTCGCGGTCGGGCGCGCCAGCAGCCGCGGGATGCCGATGGGATCGCCGGTTTCCTCGCAATAGCCGTAGTCGCCCGCTTCGATGCGCGCCAGCGACTGCTGGACCTTCTTCAGGAGCTTGCGCTCACGGTCGCGCGTGCGCAGCTCAAGTGCGTGCTCTTCTTCGATCGTCGCCCGGTCGGCGGGATCGGGCACGATGACCGTCTCGCGCAGGTGCTCGGTCGTCTCATCCGCGTTCTGAAGCAGTTCGCTTTCCATCTGCTGCAGCCGGTGCTTGAAGAATGCCAGCTGCTGCTCGTTCATGTACGCCGACTCGGGCATCTTCAGCAGTTCGCCTTCAGTAGGAAGACGCTTGCCGTTGACCATGACCGGCTCTTCGCTGCGCGTGGCCGAACGCGCCAGCAGGTATTCGTGAGCGGCAGCGAGATCCTTGGGGCTCGGCGCCGGGACCGGCCGCGGCGCGACCGGCGCAGGGGTGACACCGATTGGAGCCGGCGCAAAGGAAACCGGAGCCCGTTCGACCTTGACCGGGCGCGGGGCGGCCTTCTTCGGTGCAGGCTTCTCGGCGGCCACGGGCTGCGCCTTCGCCACCGCCTTGGCCGGTTTCGGCAAGGCCTTCGCTGGCACCTTGGTCGGCCTTGCAGGTGCCTTCGCCACCGGCTTGACCGGCTTCTTGGCCGCTTTGCCCTTGGCCGCCGGGGCCTTCTTGGCCGGAACCTTCTTCGCCGGCGTCTTCTTGGCCGGCGCCTTCTTCGGCGCTGCTTTCTTGGCAGCGGCCTTGGCCGATTTCTTGGCCGGCGCTTTTTTTGCTGCAGCCATCGTCTGGTTACCTCGTTGCGTCTTTGATCTGTGGAGAGCCGGACTCAGCGCGCAAGGCACGCCTCAAGGCCCTTGAGAATGGTGTCCTTCGGCAGATTGCGCCCGATGAACACGATCTTGCTGGAAGGCTTCTCGTCCTTGCCCCAGGGCCGTCCGACATCCGCCCCCATGAGCATGTGCACGCCCTGGAAGATCATGCGCCGGTTGGACCCGTTCATGAAAAGCACGCCTTTATACCGGAGCATGTCGGGACCGTAAACCTGGGTCAGTGCCCCCATGTATTCCTCGAGCTTCGCGGAGTCGAATGGTTTCTTCGACTGGAATGCGAAGGCCTTGATCGCATCATCATGATGATGGTGGTGATGGTCATGGTGATGATCGTGGTCATGGTCGTGTCCGCAATGCTCGTCATGCACGTGCTCATGATCATGTCCGTTGCCCGCCTTGGCGCGTGCCGCGTCCGGGTGCTCGGCCGCGAGGAACTCGGGGTCGATATCGAGAATCGCGTTGAGGTTGAAACCGCGCAGGTCCAGCACGTCCTTCAGCGGTATCTGTCCGAAGTTGACGGGCATGATCGGCGCGCGCGGATTCATGCGCACGATGCGTTCGCGCAGCGACGCGAGTTCGCCGGCGTCGACCAAGTCGGTCTTCGAAAGAAGGATGCGGTCGGCGAATCCGACCTGGTTCTGCGCCTCGACCTGGGCGTCGAGCGTGTCGTGGCCGTGCTTGGCGTCGACCACGGTGATCACGCTGTCGAGCAGGTAGTACGACGAGATGTCGTCCTCGATGAAGAACGTCTGCGTCACCGGGCCGGGGTTGGCCATGCCGGTGGTCTCGATGATCACGCGCTCGAAGTCGAGTTCCTTCGCCTCGCGCTTGCGCTTGAGGTCGGCAAGGATGCGAACGAGGTCGCCGCGCACCGTGCAGCAGATGCAGCCGTTGTTCATCTCGACGATCTGCTCGTTGGTCTCGGTCAC
>DAOMFI010000015.1:34044-37126 GCA_035429725.1 Burkholderiaceae bacterium
AGCCGCCGGCTGTCACGTTGATCGATGTAAAAGCCGGTCTTGTGCCCGCGCCGCACGTCGACGGTGTAACGCAGCCCGTGCTCCTGCACTTCGATCTGCATGGCGGGCTCGTCACCACGCAGCGCCCCGCTGATCGCGGGCAGTCCTTCGCGCACACGCGCGGCGCCGTCGCTACGGTCATAGACGTCACGGCAGCCCGTCGCCGCCAGCAACGCGTCGATGAGGACGTCGCGCCAGGCATCGACACCCGCCGCCTGGAACTGCGTGACCAGTTGTTCGGCATAGCGATCTACGATCAGTCCGGGCAGTCCGTCCGCCTCGCCGAATACGAGGCGGACCGCCGTCGTATTGGTTGCCAGCGCGGCGCGTCGCTGTACTGCGAGCCGCACGCGCTCTGCGAGCAGATCCCCAGTCACGCGTGTGCTTTCGGTGAAGCTCCAGGCCCGTGCCCGGATCGACGAGCCCGGCGAATAGGCGGCCCAGGCGAGGAACCGGCCGTCGGCACCGCGCACCTCGACCGTGTCACCGGCGCCCGGACTGCCTTCGATGCGACCGACGGCGCTGGCATAGATCCACGGATGCCGCCGCAGCAGTGACTTCTCCTTGCCGGGCTTGAGGCTGATCCGGCTCACGATGAAGCACTTCGGTGGCGCGCGGCGGCGCCAGACCGCCCCACTGCAGGCCCGGTCATGGCTTCCGCCTGGCGCGCGGATGTGCCGCGTCGTAGGCCTTGGCCAGATGCTGCCAGTCGAGCCGCGTGTAGACCTGCGTCGTCGAGATATTGGCGTGCCCCAGCAGTTCCTGCACAGCACGCAGATCACCGCTGGACTGCAGCAGATGCGAGGCGAACGAGTGGCGGAGGACGTGCGGATGCACGTGCACGCCCAGCCCGAGTTCGCGCGCGCGCTTCGCGAGACGGCTCTGCACACTGCGTGCCGTCAGCCGGCTGCCGCGCGCGGAGACGAACAACGCGCGCGCATCGCAGCCCTTGATCGATGCACGCGCGCCGAGCCAGCGCAGCAGCGCTTCGCGCGCCGGGCCGCCGATGGGCACCGAGCGTGTCTTGCCGCCCTTGCCCAGCACTGTTGCTTCACTGCTTTCGAGATCGATCCAGCTGCGTGAGCGTTCCTCGCCGGCTTCGGCGGCAAAGTGCTGCCAGTCAAGCGACAGCAACTCGGCCAGGCGCAGGCCGCTGGAATACATCAGTTCGACCAGGGCGTGATCCCGGGCCGCGATCCAGTCACCTTCGCCCTCGTGCGAAGCCAGGCGGACCGCCTGGTCCGCGGTCAGCGCCTTCGGCAGGCGCTTCTCCCGACGTGGAGCGCGGATTCCTGCCGCCGGATTGCTTTCGAGACCGTGGTGCTCGGCCAACCAGGCGAAGTAGGAGCGCCATGCCGACAGCGTGCGCGCCAGCGTTGCCGCCGACAAGCCCGCCCCGTGCAGGCGGGCGATGAATCCACGTATGTCGTGCGCACTGAGGCTCGCCGGTGCGCGCCCCGCAGAGAGTTCCGCCAGCCGCTCAAGGTCGCGCCGGTAAGCCGCGATCGTGTGGGCCGATGCGCGCCGTTGCGTTCGCAGCTCTTCAAGGAAGTCTGAGATCAAAGGCGCGAGAGGCATTTCAGGCGCGCAAGCGGGCCAGTGCTGCGCTCGCAAGTTCGGCGATGCGTTCGAGGAACGCGGTTCCCATCGTGATGTGGAAGCGATCCTTGTCAGCGGAACCCAGCACCAGGAGGCCGAAAGTTTTTGGGTCCGCACCCACTCGCAGTGGCAGCATGGCGAGGCTCTGCACCGCGGCGCCCTCTTCGAACCAGGTCGCCGCTTCGAAGCCCACGTTCGAGCCGCAAAACGGGACTCGCATGCTGTTGGCCAGTGACACCGTGTCGGCTTCCACCGGCGCGGCGCACGGCAGCGCGGCGTATTGCGGCTTCACCGACCACAGCCGCAAGGCACAGTGCGGCACGCTGAAGCCCTCCTTCAGGGCCGTGACCACGGTGCCGGGCAGCGCCGCAGTGTCTTCTGTCAGAAGCAGCTGGCGCGCCCAGGCGATGAGGTTGGCAACGATTGCCTCGTTCTCCTGCCCGTGGCGGATCATCTCGGTGATGCGGCCCTCGAGCGACTTGATGCGTTCGCGCAGCATCAGCGACTGGCGCTCGACCAGCGAGATGGCCTGGCCGTTCTGCGGATGAGGCAGCTGCAGGCCCGTCAGCAGCTCGGGGTGCTGGTCGAAGAAATCCGGGTGGCTGGCCAAGTAGTTCGCGATGTCCTGGACTTGCATGGGGCTCCTGTCAGAGTTCGATCTCGCCTTCAAAGACCTTCGTGGCCGGGCCCGTCATCATGACCGATCCGCCGTTCCACTCGATCGTCAGCACACCCCCGCGCGTCGCGACTCGCACGGGCGATTCGAGCATGCCACGCCGTATCCCGGCCACCGCGGCGGCGCAGGCACCGGTGCCGCAGGCCAGCGTTTCTCCGGCGCCACGCTCCCAGACCCGCAGCCGGATGTCGTGGCGATCGACGACCTGCATGAATCCGGCATTCGCCCGCTGGGGAAAGCGTTCGTGGTTCTCGATGAGCGGCCCTTCAGTGGCAACCGGCGCTTCGTCCACGCCGGCGACAAGCTGCACCGCATGTGGATTGCCCATTGAAAGCACCGACAGCCAGACCTCGTGCGTTCCTACGCTGACTGGCCACAGAGTGTCCTCATGCTCGCGGCGCGGCGCAAGGCCGGCGATGTTGAACGGCACCCTCTCCGGATCGAACATGGGCTGGCCCATGTCGACCGTGACCTCGCCGCTCGCGGCCAGACGCGGCTCGATGACGCCAGAGAGCGTCTCGACCCGTATTGACGACTTGTCAGTGAGCTGTTGATCGCGCACGAAGCGCACGAAGCAGCGCGCCCCGTTGCCGCACTGCTCGACCTCGCCGCCATCGGCATTGAAGATGCGGTAGCGGAAGTCGACGCCCTCGTTCGCCGAGGGCTCGACCAGCAGGATCTGGTCGGCGCCGACGCCGAAGCGGCGATCCGCGATGCGCCGTACCTGATCACGTGAGAGGTCGACCTTCTGACGCACGCCGTCAAGCA
>DAOMFI010000016.1:0-37080 GCA_035429725.1 Burkholderiaceae bacterium
GCGGCCGATTCTAAGAGCGTCGTCGTAGCATCGCGGAGCGTCCGCTCCCATATTGGCAGCCACTGGCCGCGGTCGGCCAGGAGCCGACCTGAGCCCTCTACGGCTTGTTCGCCCTGTTAAAGCTGACGTTTCCGCGCTGCCTCGTCGTCGCAAACCGGACATCGTAGGGGCTGACAGCCTGTAACGCCCTTCTGGGAGTTTGTCTGGCCAGCAAGTGTTGTAGTGATTGACAACATACTCAAGTGTTGGCATGATTTACAACATGCGAGCTACGCCATTGCTGGATGAGCGACTGATTCTTGAGGAAGAGGCCTTCGTTGAACTGGTTGTGTGGCGATTGGATCGTCCATTGGAGGGCTGTGAGCACCGCTTCAAGTACCGATTGGCGTATGTGATTCGTGGCACCTGCGTGGTGCGATACGACAACGAGGCTGGGAAGGGTGACCATCGGCATGTCGGCAAGCGTGAGCGGCCGTACGAGTTCACATCGCTCGACAAGTTGCAGGCGGATTTCTGGGCAGATGTGGCCCGGGTAAAGGAGTGACAGTGGCTACGGTGACGATTGGGGTCGGAACAAAAGAGCAAGTCCAACAGCGACTCGCGGGCGCGTTTTCGGGGCGTTCCCGAGGCGGACCACGACTGACTTTTGCTTCACACGCACTTATGTGGCGAGTTCTCACTCCCAATCGCTGGGCGGTACTCGAGGCGATGACCGGTTCTGGGCCGCTTGCCCTGCGAGAGATCGCACGGCGTGTGGGCCGCGACGTGAAGGGAGTTCACACGGACGTTCATGCGCTTCTTGGCGCGGGTGTCCTCGATCGCACGGAATCCGGAGCCTTCGAGTTTCCATACGAGGCGGTCCACGTGGACTTCACCCTGCGGGCAGCGGCTTAGGTTTCTCGCCAGCTAAGACAGCCTCCCGGAACGGTTACCGCCACCCGCTGCCGCGCGGACTTTCGACTCGGAATCCAGCTGCGCACGAATAATCGTCAATCTCATTGCCGCAGACGTCGCGTGCGGTCTGCGGCATTGTGCGTCGCGTTGCGGACGCTGCACTCCTACGCTGCCTTCCACGTTGGCTGAAGAGCCGGCGAGGACGATCCGGCCACTGGCTCGATCGACTTCAACCGCAGCACGCGGATGCCCACGGGCGATCCGCCAGGAGATCAGGATGAACCGCCTTGCCATGAACACGCTTTTGCGTTCCACGCCCGTCACGCGGCGCGCCCTCGCGCTGCTCGCGACCGCCGCTGCGGCCGCTTCGCTGGTGGTGTCCGCCGCCCAAGCCAGCACGTCCGAGTGGCCCTACGACGCGGTCGCGTACGACGACACCGAAGTCCTGGTGGCATTCGAGGAGAACTTTCCGTTGCCCTTCGAGACCGACTATGCGCTTTCGCTCGAACTGCCCGCCGACTACTTCGCCGCGCCGACATTCCCGCCGATGGCGAGCTTCGGCGAGGAAGAGCCGCGACTGATGCTCGCCGGGCTCGACCCTCTGCAGACGCCGTAACACTCGACTGGCTCGCGCGGCTGATGCGTCAGCGCCGGCCGCTCAGGCGACGAGGATCACGCGGTAGTCGTTGACGTTGGTGCGCGTCGGCCCCGTCACCAGGAGGCTGCCGCCGGCCGCGAAGAAACCGTAGGCGTCGTGCGCATCGAGCGCGGCGCGTGCCGGTATGCCGCCCGCCGCGGCCCGTGCGGTGGTGCCGGGGGCCAGCCAGGCGCCGGCGTTGTCCTCGCTGCCGTCGATGCCGTCGGTGTCGGCCGCCAGTGCGTACACGCCCGGCATCCCGTCGAGTTCGAGCGCCAGCGAGAGCAGGAACTCGCTGCAGCGGCCGCCGCGGCCGCGCGAGCCCGGTGGCAGCGTGACGGTGCATTCGCCGCCGGAGATCAGCGCGACCGGCCGCGCGAACGGTGCATCGTGAGCGCGCAGTTCGCGCACCAGCGCTGCGTAGACCTTGGCGACCTCACGTGCCTCGCCGGTCACGGTGTCGCCGAGGATCACAGGAGTGACGCCCGCGCGCCGAAACACTTCGCCGGCGGCCTGCAGCGATCCGTGCGCCGTCGCAATAATGCGGTTCTCCACTCCCGCCAGCCGCGGATCTCCGGGCTTCGGCGTTTCGGCGATCTCTCCGCGTTCGCCGCGTGCGAGCCACGCGGCGACGCTGGCCGGCGGCGTCACGTTCCAGCGCCGCAACACGGCGATCGCATCGGAGTAGGTGCTCGGGTCAGCGGCGCATGGGCCGGAGGCGATGTCCGCCGGCGCATCGCCGGTGACGTCCGAGATGATCAGCGCGACGACCGCCGCACCGCGCGCCGTTGCCGCCGTGGCGAGATGGCCGCCGGCGATGCGCGACAGATGCTTGCGCACGACGTTCATCTGCTCGATCGGCGCACCGCTCGCCAGCAGGTCACGCGTTACGCGCTTCAGGTCCTCCATCGACACGTCAGCCACCGGCAACGAAAGCAGGCTCGATCCTCCGCCGGACACGAGCACCAGCAGCAGGTCGCCCGCCTGCAGCGCCGAGGCGCGCGCGAGGATTTCCGCGGCGGCGGCTTCGCCCGCGGCGTCGGGAACCGGGTGCCCCGCTTCGATGACACGGATGCAACGCGTCGGCAGGCCGTGCGCATAGCGCGTGATCACAAGCCCCTCGAGCTCGACCTCGGGCCAGGCCCGCTCGACCGCAACCGCCATGCTCGCCGCGGCCTTGCCGGCGCCGACGACGAGTGCCCGCCGCGGCACCTTCGGCAGGTGCCGCGCCAGCATCTGCAACGGGTCCGCCGCCGCCACCGCGGCCTCGAAGCTCGCACGCAGAAGCGGTTCAGCGATGGAGGTCGTTGCGATGGACATGCGGCAATGTACCGCGACCGACGCGGCCGAAGGACCTAGAAGGCGCCCCTGACGAGATTGCTGGGCCGGCCGGCGACGAAGTTCTCGATGTTGTCCATCAGCTGATCGGCCAGCGCCTGCTGCGCCTCGTTGGACGCCCAGGCTACGTGTGGCGTCACGATCACGTTGGGTCGCCTCGCGATCTGCATCAACGGGCTGTCGGCAGGCGGCGGCTCGCCAATCGTGACGTCGAAGCCGACGCCGCTGATCAGCCCCTCGTCGAGCGCGCGCACCAGGTCATCCTCGTCGACCAGACCGCCGCGCGCGGTGTTTACGATGATCGGCCGGTGCTTCATCGCGCGGAACTCAGGCATCGCGATCATGTTGCGCGTTGCCGGTGTCAGCGGGGAATGCAGCGTGATGATGTCGCTGGTCTCCAGCACCTCCTGCCATGGCGTGTACAGCGGCCCCAGCCCGCTCACGCCCTTGTGCGCGGCGAACATCGTCACCATGCCGAGCGCGCGCCCGATCTCGGCGACGCGCTGTCCGAGCACGCCTTCGCCGATGATGCCGAGCCGCGCGCCCGCGAGGTCGCGGATCGGATGGTCGAAGAAGCAGAACTGCCCGGATTCCTGCCAGCGGCCGGCGATGACGTCCTCGCGATACGCGACGATGTTCCTTCGCAGCGCAAAGATCAGCGCGAACGCGTGCTCCGGCACCGTGTTGACCGCATAGCCGCGAATGTTGGACACCGCGATGCCGTGCGCCTCGCAATACGTCTTGTCGATACAGTCGGTGCCGGTCGCCGCGACAGCGATCAGCCGCAGGTCGGGCAACTGTTCGAGCACGGCCGCCGGCATAGGCACCTTGTTGAGGATCGCGACCGACGCCCCTTTGAGCCGCGTGACGACCTCGTCGGGCCGCGTCCCCGGGTGTTCCACGAGCTGGTGCTCAAAGGCCGGCCGGCGCAGCCGGATCTGCGGGGCGATGGTGGCGCGGTCGAGGAAGACGATCTTCTTCATAGGGGACCTCGCTCTTAGCGGCCGAGGCAGCGCTTCGCTTCGGCCACGATTGCCGCCGGCGTGATGCCGAAGAGTTCGTAAAGAGCGTCGGCGGGCCCGGAGGCGCCGTAGCCCGTCATGCCGACGAAGCCGCCTCGCTCGCCGAGGTAGCGATCCCAGCCGAAGCGCAGCGCGGCTTCCACCGCCACGCGCACGCCGCCGGGGGGCAGGACCGTCGCTCGGTACGCCGCGTCCTGCGCTTCGAAGAGCTCCCAGCACGGCATCGACACGACTGCGGTCGGAATACCGTCGGCCTGCAGTCGCGTGCGCGCATCGAGCGCAAGCGCTACTTCTGAGCCGGTCGCGAGCAGCGTCACCGCGCGCGAGCCGCCCTCGGCCTCCGCGAGCACATAGGCGCCGCGCCGCGACAGATTCTCGTCCACGTGCCGGCGCCGCACGGCGGGCAGCGCCTGGCGCGCGAACACCATCGTCACCGGCCCATCGCGATGCTCGAGCGCGACCTCCCAGCACTCGGCGGCCTCGACCGCATCCGCCGGGCGCATGACGAGCATGTTCGGCATTGCACGCAGCGACGCGAGGATCTCGACCGGCTGGTGCGTCGGCCCGTTCTTGCCGACGCCGATCGAGTCGTGGCTGAACACGAACTTGACAGGCAGGCCCATCAGCGCGGCCATGCGCATCGCCGGCCGCTCGTAGTCCGAAAACGCAAGATAGGTCACCGCGAGCGGGATCACGCCGCCGTGCGCCGCCATGCCGTTGGCCATTGCGCCCATCAGGTGTTCGCGCACGCCGCAGTGCACGTAGGCCCCGCTGCGGTCGTCGGCGGTGAACGCCTTCAAGCGCCGCTTGTGGCTGGTCGGCGCCTCGAGGTCGGCGCAGCCGACCATGCGCTCGGGCAGCACGTCGACCAGCAGGTCGTTGATCTCGCCGGAGATGTTGATGCCGCCGGGAACAAGGTTCTGTTCCGGTGCGCGGCGTTTGTAGGCGTGCAGCACGTCGCGCCAGCCGGCAGGCAGATCGCCGCGCATCACTCGCTCGAACTCGGCGCGCCCGGCGGCAGGCAATGCCACCAGGCGTTGCCGCCACGCGGCGTATTCGGCGTCACTGCGGCGGCCCGCTGCGCGCCATGCTTCAAGCACAGGCGCCGGAACTTCGAACGGCGCATGCGGCCAGTCGAGCGCCACGCGTGCCGCGTCCGCGTCTTCCTTAAAGAGCCGCCCGCTGTGGCCGCCGCGCAGTCCCTGCAGGCGCGCGACGCCGCGCGCGATCACCGTGCGGCAGGCGATCATCGACGGGCGCGGGTCCTTCTTCGCGGCGGCGATCGCAGCGGACACCGCCTCGATGTCGTGCCCGTCGACCTCGACGACGTGCCAGCCGCCGACGCGAAAGCGCTCGGCGACGTCCTCGCTGATCGAAAGCGTCGTGCTGCCGTCGTCGGTGATGCGGTTGTCGTCCCAGAACAGAACCAGCTTGCCGAGCCGCAGGTGCCCGGCAAGCGAGATCATTTCCTGGCCGATGCCTTCCTGCAGGCAGCCATCGCCGACGAACGCGTAGGTGTAGTGATCGACCAGCCCGGCACCGAAGCGCGCGTTCAGATAAGCCTCGGCGACCGCCATGCCGAAGGCGTTCGCGATGCCCTGCCCCAGCGGGCCGGTCGTCACCTCGATGCCGTGCTCCGGTTCGTACTCCGGATGGCCCTCGCAGTGCGAGCCCAGCTCGCGGAACGTCTTGATTTGGTCGATCGAGATCCGCTCATATCCGGTCAGGTACAGCAGCGAGAACAGCAGCATCGACCCGTGGCCGTTGGACAGCACGAAGCGGTCGCGGTCCGGCCAGGTCGGGTCGGCCGGGTTGAACTTCAAATGGCGAGTGAAGAGCGCCGTGGCGATCTCGGCCATGCCGAGCGGCACGCCTTGGTGACCCTCGGTCGCGCGCACGATCGCGTCGATCGAGACGAAGCGGATCGCGTTCGCCAGCGTCTGCGGATCGATCGCGGCCTTAACCGGCTTGACGGCATCCAGCGTAGTCATGACAGCGTTGCCTTCGCTCGGCGAGTGGTTAACGGAGCGTCAGCGCCGGCACGTAGCTCATCAGCAGGAGTACGGCAAGCGCGACCAGATAAAAGGGCACCATCGCCCGCACGGTCTCGCCGATCTTGACCTTGGCGATCGAACTGGTGATGAAGAGCGTCGTGCCTACGGGGGGCGTGTACAAGCCGATGGCCAGGTTGACGACCATCATCACGCCCAGCTGCACGGTGTCCATGCCCGCCATCCCGGCCAGCGGAACGAAGATCGGCGTCAGCAGCAGCACGGCAGCCGGCAGATCGATGAACATGCCGGCGACCAGCATGATCAGGTTCATCGCGAGGATAATCAGCCACGGATCCTGCAGCGTGTTCTTCGCGAACTCGGCGAACGCCACCGGGAGCTGCTCGAATGTAATGATCCAGCCCATCGCGCTCGACGCCATGATGACGAGCAGGACGACACCTGTTGCGAGCCCCGACTCCAGTATGGCGGCCTTGACCCGCTGCACGGTCAGGTCGCGATAAACCAGCATCGACACCACGGCGGCGTAGAGCGTGCTGATTACGCTAACCTCCGTCGGCGTCGCAATGCCGAAGCGCAGGAAGACGACGATGATGACCGGCAACAGGAGTGCCGGCGACGCGTATGCGACTTCGCGCAGGACGACTCCGACGCTGATCGGTCGCGTTTCGCGCGGGAAGTTCTTTGCGCGCCCCACGAAGTAGCACACGGCCATGAAGCCAAAGCACAGCATCAGGCCCGGCAGGATGCCCGCGACAAACAGCGCCCCGATCGACGCACCGGAGGCGAGCGCAAAGATGATCAGCGGAATCGACGGCGGAATCAGGATGTCGATCGTGGCGGCGGAAGCCAGCGTGGCGGCCGAGAAGCCGCCCGGATAACCAAGCTTCTTCTGCCAGGGAATCAGCATCGAGCCGATCGCGGACGCGTCGGCGACAGCCGACCCCGATACGCCGCCAAACAGCGTCGACGACAGCACACCCACCTGCGCCGGGCCGCCGTGAAAGCGGCCGATCAGCGTCGTCAGCAGATCGATCAACGTCTTGCCGAGGCGCCCTCCCATCATCAGAGCGCCGGTCAGGATGAAAAACGGAATCGCGATCAGCGGAAAGCTCTGAACCTGCGACACCATCTGCTCGACGACCAGGCTCAGCGGCACGCGGTCTGAGGTCAGGATGGCGCCGATCGCGGCGAGTACCAGCGCGTGGGCGATCGGAATCGCCGCAATCGCAGCCAGCGCAAAGATCAGGAAGGCGACAGCGCTCATCAGAAGGCTCCCGTGGCTTGCTCGTGACGCTCGTCGCTCCAGTGCAGCAGCTCGCCGAGGTGGACCAATGCAATCAGCACGAATCCGGCAAACAGGCAGATGTAGGTGACAGAGCCCGGCACACCCAAAATCGGTGATCGTTCGTCAGAAACGATCGGGATCGCCTTCGCGGCGACCACGGCCAACAGCCCGTAGGCAGCGATGATCGCGACATGGCCGACGGCGGCGATGACGCGCCGGGCCGTTCCGTGCACCGCATCGGCGAGAAACGTCGTCGCGATGTGCGCTCCATGCTGCGCGGCGAGAACGACGCCGGCCATCACGAGCCACGGAAAGAGCAGTTCCGGGATCTCTGACGCCCAGCGCAGGCTCGAGCCCGCAAAGTAACGCAGAAACACGTCGGAACAGAGTATGAAGAAGATGGCGCCAAAGGTTATGTAGAGGATCGCGGCGCACACCCACGCGATGCCGCGGCTGAGCCGCCCCGCAAGCTCGGATGCCATGGTTGTCTCCTTGGGAGTTGCGGACCGGCCTGTGGCCGGTCCGCCATTTGCGCGGTTGTTCCGCTTGTAGTTATTTGGCGCGCGCCGCGGCGACGACCTTCTTGACGTAGTCGCCGATCGGGCCAGTGGTCCACTTCGCCGTCACCGACTCGGTGGCCTTGGCGAACTGCGACTGGTCGACCTTGTCGATCTTGACGCCCTTCTTCGGCAGTTCGACGACGAGGCGCTCGTCCGCTTCGCGCGACAGCTTGCGCTGCACGGCGGTCGCCTCGTTGGCGGCTTCCTGGATGATCTTGCGCTCGGCCTCGGTCAGGCGGTCCCAGGTGCGCTTGCTCATCAAGAACGGCGTCATCTCGAACTTGTGGCCGGTCAGCGAAATGTACTTCTGCACTTCGTAGAGCTTCGACGCGTCGATGTTGGCGAGCGGGTTCTCCTGGCCGTCGACAACGCCTTGCTGCAGGGCGACGTACAGCTCGGCGAACTTGATCTGCTGCGTCTCGGCGCCGAGCGCCGTCATGATGTCGATCGTCACGGCATCGGGCGGCGTGCGGATCTTGAGGCCCTTCATGTCAGCAGGCGACAGGACCGGGCGCTTGTTGTTCGAGACATGGCGGATACCGTTGTCCCAGTAACCGAGCACGACCAGGTTCTTGGCGGCCGACTTCTCGCCGAGTTCCTTGCCAAGCGGACCGTCGAGCAGCTTGAAGGCCGCCGCCGGATCCGCGAAGAGGAACGGCATGCCGAATGCGGCGTACTCGGGCACGACGACCGACGCCGCGCCCTGGCTGTTGGCCGACATGTCGAGCGTGCCGGAACGCAGCGCCGTGATCATCGCGGCGTCGTCGCCCAGCTGGGCGGACGGTGCGACATTGACTTCGATCTTGCCGCCGCTCTTCTGCTTGACGGCGTTGGCAAACGCCACCGCCGCTTCATGGCGCGGGTTGCCGGGGGCGGCCCCGTGGCCCAGCGTCAGCTTGGTCTGGGCGTACGAAGTGCCGGCCGCCAGAGCGAGCGTGGCAACGGCGAGGAGGGAAGTGAACTTCATGGTGAGTCTCCGTGAGTAAAGTTGGATTCGGGCGGCTGCGCCTTCTCGACGATGCCGCCTCTGTGAATCAGTTCAGCCAGCCCTTGATGGACTGGGTCATGGCTGCGGTGGAAATGCCGTACTTGTCGTGCAGCGTCGGCAGTGCGCCGGCGTCGAGGAAGGCGTCAGGCAGCGCGATCTGGCGGAACGGCGGCGTGACCCCGGCGCGCAGCAGCACACCTGCGACGGCTTCGCCCAGCCCGCCGACGACCGAATGATTCTCGGCAACGATCACGAGGCGTCCGCTGCGTCCAGCCTCGCGCACGATGGTTTCTTCATCGAGCGGCTTGATCGTCGGCACGTGCAGCACGCCCACATCGACGTTGTCCGCGCGCAGCTTCTCGACTGTCTCCAGCGCACGCATCGTCATGAAGCCGCTCGAAATCATCAGCGCATCCTTGCCGTCACGCAGCAGCTTGGCCTTGCCGAGCTCGAACGTGTAGTTGTATTCGTCGAGGACGACCGGGACCTGGCCGCGCGGCAGTCGCATGTACACCGGCCCGTTGTGGGCGGCCATTGCCGGCACCGCCTGCTCGACGTCGACCGCATCGCATGGATCGATGATCGTCAGGTTCGGCATGCCACGGAAAATGGCGAGATCCTCGGTGGCCTGGTGACTCGGCCCGTAGCCGGTCGTCAGGCCGGGCAGCGCGCAGGCGATCTTGACGTTGAGGTTCTCCTCGGCGATCACCTGGTGGATGAAGTCATAGGCGCGGCGCGACGCGAACACCGCGTAGGTCGTCGCGAACGGGATGAAGCCTTCCTTCGCCATGCCGCCCGCCGCCCCCATCAGCAGCTGCTCGGCCATGCCCATCTGGAAGAAGCGCTCGGGAAACGCCTGCGCGAAGACGTGCAGGTCGGTGTACTTGGCCAGATCGGCGCTCATGCCGACGATCTCGGGCCGGCGCTGAGCCAGTTCCACCAGCGCGTTGCCGAACGGAGCCGGACGCGTGCGCTGTCCCTCGCCCGCGATCGAGGCGATCATCGCCGAGGTCTTCAGGCGAGGCTTGCTCGCTACGGTGCTCATGATTCAGCTCCTCGCCGCGTGCGCGGCATCCAGCAGTTCGATCGCGTGCTGCCACTCACCGGCGTCGACGCGCATGAAGTGGTTCTTCTCGCGTTGTTCGAGGAAGGGCACGCCCTTGCCCATCTTGGTGTCGAACAGGATCACGCGCGGCCGCGGCTGAGCCAGGCTGCGTGCCTTGTCGAAGGCGGCGAGCACTGCCGGCAGGTCGTTGCCGCTGACGCGCTGCACGTGCCAGCCGAACGCGCTCCACTTGTCCGCCAGCGGCTCGAAGCCCAGCACCTTGGTCGACTGGCCATCAGCCTGCTGGTTGTTGACGTCGACCAGCGTGATCAGATTGGCGAGTTTGAAGTGACTGGCTGACATCGCCGCTTCCCACGTCGAACCTTCGTCGAGTTCGCCGTCCGACATGCAGTTGTAGACGAAGGCCGGGTTGCCCTTCTGGCGCAGTCCGAGCGCCATGCCGACCGCAATCGGCAGTCCCTGTCCCAGTGATCCCCCGGAGATCTCCATTCCCGGCGTGTAGGTCGCCATGCCGGACATCGGCAGGCGGCTGTCGTCTCCGCCGTAGGTTTCCAGTTCGTCCTCGGGCACGATGCCGGCCTCGATCAGCGCCGCATAAAAGGCGATCGCGTAATGGCCGTGCGAGAGCAGGAAGCGGTCGCGCCCTTCCCACTCGGGATCGTCCGCGCGGAACTTCAGCGCATGGCTGTAGGCCACCGCCAGGATCTCGGCCATGCCGAGCGCCTGCCCGATGTAGCCCTGTCCCTGCACTTCGCCCATCCGCAGCGCATACCGACGGATGCGATAAGCGCAGTCGGCGAGCGCGGAAAGCTTGTCCGTCATCTGGGGTCCTTCGACTGTGAGCGTCATAGGTCGGGCGAACTCAGTGAATCAGCATTCCGCCGTTCACGTCGAGCGTGACGCCGGTCAGGTAGCTCGAGAGGTCGCTGGCGAGGAACAGGCAGCAGTTGGCGACGTCGATCGCTTCGCCGAGGCGGGGCAGCGGAATACCCTCCAGGATCTTGGCCTTCAGCTCCGGCGTCAGCTTGCCGCCGGTGATGTCGGTCTGGATCAGTCCGGGCGTGACCGAGTTGACGCGGACGTTGTCCGGGCCGAGCTCGCGCGCCATCGCCTTGCCGAGGCCGAGCACGCCGGCCTTCGCGGCCGAGTAGTGCGGGCCCCCGAAGATACCGCCGCCGCGCTGCGCCGACACCGACGACAGGCAGACGATGGAGCCGCTCTTGCGGCCACGCATGTGCGGGATGACCGCCTGACTCATGTAAAGCGTCCCGCGCAGCGACACGTCGGTGACGGCGTCGTAGTTCTCAGGCTTGATGTCCATCAGCTTCAGCGGCTGCGTAATGCCCGCGTTGTTGACGAGGATGTCGACGCGGCCGAGCTTCGCGATCACTGCCGATGCGGCCCGCTCGCAGTCTTCCTTGCGCGTGACGTTGCAGGCCAGGCCGATGTGGCCCGGGCCGATGTCGGCCGCAGCGTCGGCGGCGGCGCCGGCATCGAGGTCGAGGATCGCGACCTTTGCCCCGTGTTCGGCGAACAGCCTTGCGGTGGCCTTGCCGATGCCGCGTGCCGAGGCGGCTCCGGTGATGATTGCAACTTTGTCTTTCAGCAACATGGTCGTGCTCCAGCGCGTTTGAAAGTGGCGCCATGTTGCGTTTGCACCCAATTGCCAGCAAGCTAGCCAGCCTCAGAGTGCGTTGAATTTATTTCATGTTGCGATGCAACTGCCGCCCCTCAAAGGAATCATCGCGTTTGAAGTCGTAGCGCGCCTCGGCAGCATCAACAAGGCGGCAGACGAACTCAATGTGACCGCGTCGGCGGTCAGTCACCAGATTGCGAATCTGGAGGGCTACGTCGGCCGCAAGCTCTTCGAGCGCACCTCGCGCGGTCTGGTCCTCACGCCGGTGGGCGAGCGCTATCAGAGCGATCTGACCGGCGCGCTGGCGCTGATCGCAAGCGCGGCACATAACGCTCGCAGCTCCGAGGGCATCGAGGTTCTGCGCATCCACGTCTCACCGAGCTTCGCCAGCCTCTGGCTAATGCCACGCCTGCCGGCGTTCCTCTCCGAGCACCCGGACCTGCGCATCCAGCTTTCGGCCTCGCACACGCATTCCGATTTCTCACGGGGCGAAGTCGACCTCGACATTCGCTACGGCGCGGTCCGATGGGGCGAACTGCACGTCGAGACCATCTTCGAAGAGGAGATGCTGCCGCTGGCCAGTCCGGCCCTGATGGGCCGCGCCGTCATGCGCAGTCCCGAGCAGTTACTCGCACAGCCGCTGATCTTTTCGGACGTCAACGTCGTTCAGTGGCCGCGCTGGTTCGCGGCACACGGCGTTCCGCTCAGCCCCGCGACCTACGCGCTGCGCTTCGATCGCGCCTATCTGGTCATCGAGGCGGCGGTGCAGGGCCTGGGCATCGCCCTAGAGAGTGCACGGCTCGCCGAAACGGCGCTGCGCAAGGGCGACCTCGTACCGGTCTTTCCCGACCGCAAGTCGATTCGGGTGCATGCCCACCACCTTGTGTACCCGGAGTCGCACGCCAAGTGGAGCAAGGTCGTTCGCTTTGTCAACTGGCTGCGCCGGGAGGCCGCGCTTCCGGCGCCTGCCCGGGCAAAACGATCCGGCAGCCGCTGAGGTACTGCAGCTCTCCGCTTCCGATCTATTTGAGGATCCGGAAAAGATTGTGGTGCGCGTCGGTGAACGTGGCCAGATCGGTGCGGTCCGCAATCGGCGTGGCGACATAGCGCAGCGCATCCGACTCCAGAAGCCTGCGGTTGCGCGTCACGAGGATCTGATCTGTCGCCGACAGCCAGTACTCCGGCCCCGTGTCCGAGCCGGCAGGCGCATCGGAAACCAGCACCGCTTCCATGCCGACTTCGCTCGCGAGCCGCTTCACCACCGGCAGCAGGTCGATGTAGCGGTTGGTCGCCTGGAACACGATGACGCCGTCGGGCGCGAGATGGCGCACATAGAGCTCCATCGCTTCGCGCGTCACCAGGTGCATCGGTATCGAGTCGCCGGCGAACGCATCGATGCCGAGCACGTCGTAGCGGCGCGGCGCCTCGCGTTCGAGCGAGAGCCGGCCGTCGCCGAGCACGACTTCGGTCTTTGCAGCGGTGTCGCGCAGGAAGGTGAACTCGGTCCGCGCGACGTCGACGACGCGCGGTGAAATCTCGTAGAAGGTGAATGTATCGCCCGGCCGCCCGTAGGAGGCGACGACACCAGCCCCGAGGCCAATGATGCCCACCCTGCGCGGCCCGGGATGAATCTCCTCCAGCGCCGCGAACAGTCGGCCGTAGCCGGAACCCGGCCCGAAGTAGTCGCTCGGCGTGTTGCGGTACTGCTCGCCCAGCAGTTGACCGCCGTGGATGATGCCGCCATGAAGCATGGCGCGGTAAGGCACGGGATCGCTGCGGTCACGCGTGCGCACGACACCGTAGAAGTCGCGCTCCATCACGCGGAGGTCTCGCGCATACTCCTGCGCGCCGCGGACCGCGAAGAATGCCGTGGCCGCCACAACTGCCACGCCGACCAGCCGCTTCCAGCCCGAAAGCTGCAGCAGCACCAGCAGCGCGAGCAGAACGAGCGCAATGTTGACCTCGAAGTAGCCGCTCAGAACCAGTGGCGCCACGATCGCGACCAGCACGGCCCCCAGGGCACCGCCTAGGGACAGCATCAGGTAAAAGCGCGTCAGGTAGCGCGGATCGGGCCGCATGCGCGCCAGTTCGCCATGGCAGAACATGCAGGCGACGAAGAGACCGGCAAAGAACACCGCGGCGGCAAGCTTGAGATCCAGCGACGGAATCAGCCACGCCATTGCCGGCACGGCGAGCGCAACCAGCGCCACGAACACCGGCTGCCGATACCAGCGCGGATGATCGAACGCGAGCACGAAGCTCAGCAGATAGAGCGAGAGCGGAAGCACCCACAAGAACGGCACGCTCGCCACGTTCTGCGTCACATGATTGGTGACGGCCAGCAACATCACGGATCCCATGGCCGCGAGTGCAAGCCAGCGCAACTGGTCGGACGTCGCCGGGGGCGCCGGGGGCGCCGCGGTCGCCTGGTCGTGTGCGACGGCCGGGACTTCAGCGCCGCTTGTGCCCTTCAGTGAAACCCACGCGGTGGCGGAGCAGAACAGCACGAACGCGAGGTAAAGGATCGACCAACCCCAGCCAAGCTGCGGCAGCGAGAACCACGGTTCGAACAAGACCGGGAAACCCAGCAGCGCCAGCAGCGACGCGAAGTTCGACAGCGCGAACAGCCGGTAGGGCACTGCTTCCCTGAAGCGGCGCCAGTACCACGCCTGCAGCAGCGGCGTCGTCGTCGAAAGCAGGAAGTACGGCAGCCCGATCGTTGCCGTGAGCAGCAGCAGGATCCGCAGGATCGGCGCCTCGTCGCCCTGCGGCTTCCATTCGGCCGAGGCCAGGATCGGAAGCGACAGCAACGATACGATCAGCAGGCCGACATGCAGGAAAGTCTGCCGGCGCGCACCCAGCCGATGCGTCAGGTCCGCATATGCATAGCCTGCGAGCAGCGTGGACTGGAAGAAGACGAGCGCCGTCGTCCACACGGCGGAAGAACCGCCGAACCAGGGCAGGATCTGCTTCGCGATGATCGGCTGCACCAGAAAGAGCAGGAACGCCGAAAGAAAGATCGTGGCGGCGTAGGGCAGAACAGCGATCCGCGCGTTCGGCTGTGCGGTCGACTCGACGGCAGACATGAATGTGTTGGGCGCAAGCGGGCGAAGGCGCGATTATCAATGATCGCGTGTGCCCTTGCGTTAACGGGCACGCCTCGCCCGCCGCGGAGAAGCGGCGGCGTCCGATTTTCAGCACTGCGCCGGGGGCACATGCGGCTGCGCTTCGCCCGCCGCGCCCCTACTGTCCACTCACGCCGTAATCAACCGATGCGGTGCTGAATCGAGGATCAACCATCCCTCGCGGGACACAGAGAGGTGCACCATGACACGTAACGAAAGCAAGGAAGGCCGTTCGATCAAGACCTCGGCGCTTGCCGCCATTGCCGCGGCGCTGCTTGCCTCGGCGCTTGCCGGCTGCGCGACGACCGGCGGCTTCGACGGTTCGGCCAGTGCCGAAATGCCGATCGACCACGGCACCGGCGGTGGCGACCAGTAACTCGCATCACCCATGCCGGGCGCGCCCCTCGCCGGAGTGTGCCCGGCAGACTCGTCTCAAAGCAGCGGACTCACCAGTCGCATGAGGTTCTGCACGAGCTGCACGTGAAACGGGCGCTCGCGCCACTCGGCAAGGCGGACCTCCTCCGAGCCACGGAAATAGGCCTCCTCGATGGCTTCGAGCTTCTGCGCGATGCTGCGGCTGTAGAACAGCGCAACGACTTCTTCGTTCAGCTCGAACGAACGCAGGTCCATGTTGCATGAACCGACCCACGCGACCTCACCATCGATCGAGACCGACTTCGTGTGCAGGAAAGCTTCGCGATAGGCGTGGATGCGCACACCCGACGCCAGCAGTGACTCATAGTACGAGCGCTGGGCATTGGAGACCATGAACTGGTCCTGGCGATAGTCGACGATGAGGTGAACTTCGACTCCCCGCTGTGCCGCCGTCTCGAGCGCCTCCTGCAGCGCCTGGCTCGGGATGAAGTATGGGGTGGTGATCACGGCTCGGCGGCGTGCGGCGTAGACGAGATTGACGACCATGCGCTGCGCGCGCTGCGTCGGCGAAGCAGGACCGTTGGGGAGGATCTGCGCCGGACAGTCGCCGGCCACGCGCGGCTCCGGAAACGCGATGTCGCCAAGGAACTCAGCGGTTTCCTCGTACCAGTCGGCGCCGAAGACCATCTGCAGCTGTATGGCGGTCGGCCCTTCGATGCGCGCGACCAGTTCGCTGTAGGTGAGGCCTGGCTTGAAATCGGGCCCGACCATGTTCTGCGATCCGGTGTAGCCGATGCGTCCGTCGATGACGACGATCTTGCGGTGATTGCGCAGGTCGAGCCGCTCGGGCTTGCGCCAGCGGAACGGCAGCGCGACACGCGCGTCGATGCCGAGGCCCTGCAGCCTTGGAACCACGCTCGGAATCGTCGGCCTCGAACCGAAGGCATCGATCAGCACGCGGCAGCGCACACCGCGTGCGGAGGCCCGTGCCAGTGCAGCGATCACCGGCTCGGTATGCGCATCGGCCTGGAAGATGTAGTAGCAGAGGTGCACGGTCTCGCGCGCGGAGTCGATGTCGGCCGCGATGCGCGCCAGGGTCGTCGAATAGTCGGTCAGGAGTTCCACCGCGTTGCCGCCAAAGTTGGGCAGGCGGGACAGGACGGTCGACAGGCGCACGCTTGCTTCATAGGCCGCCGGAACCGCGGGAGGCTGCGTGCCCGGCAGCGCCATGTACCGCGGCCGCATCGGTTCGACGAGTTCGAAGTACTTCTGCAGCCGCTCGAGCCGCCAGCGCGGCAGACGCGGCCGCCCGATCAGAACGTAGGCGACGAGCCCGACCCAGGGCAGGAAGAAGATCAGCAGGAGCCAGCCCTTGGCGGCCTCCGGCGAGCGCCGCGTCGGCACGATCGGCAACATGACCAGCCGGATCGCCCAGTCGGCGACGACGGCCAGCGTGCCCCAGTGCAGCCAGGTCAGCTCAGGCATCGCGCTCCGCGGCGGTGGGTGTGCTCAGGTGGCCGCGGGCCGCTCGCGTGCCGACTGCGCTTCCCTGCGCCCGGCAGCAGACGCAGCGAGCGTGGGACTCGTCACTCAGTGACCGAGGATCTTCGACAGGAAGTCCTTGGTGCGATCGCTCTTGGGATGGTCGAAGAACTCGTGCGGGTTGTTCTGCTCGACGATCTGGCCCTGGTCCATGAAGATCACGCGGTCGGCTACGGCCTTGGCAAAACCCATCTCGTGCGTGACGCACAGCATCGTGATGCCCTGGCCCGCAAGTTCGATCATCACGTCGAGCACTTCCTTGATCATTTCCGGATCGAGCGCCGAAGTCGGTTCGTCGAACAGCATCACTTTTGGAGTCAGGCACAGCGCCCGGGCGATCGCCACCCGCTGCTGCTGGCCGCCGGACAGCTGCAGCGGGTACTTCTGCGCCTGCTCTGCGATGCGCACCCGCTTCAGCTGCGTCATCGCCCGCTCTTCGGCTTCGGCCTTGGGCATGCCCGCGACCCACATCGGGGCCAGCGTGAGGTTCTGCAGGACCGTCAGGTGTGGAAACAGGTTGAACTGCTGGAACACCATTCCGACTTCGCGCCGGATCTTCTCGATCGCCTTGATGTCATCGGTGAGCTCGATCCCGTCGACCGTAAGCTTGCCTTCCTGGTACTCCTCGAGCCGGTTGATGCAGCGGATCAGGGTCGACTTGCCGGAACCCGACGGCCCGCAGATGACGATGCGCTCGCCCTTCTTCACGTGCAGGTCGATGTCGCGCAACACGTGGAAACTGTTGCCGTACCACTTGTTGACCTTGTCGAAGGTGATGATGGGATGCGCGTGATGTTGGTGGGCGCTCATGGTCCAACCTTGAGTCAGCGGGTCTTGCTGCGGTTGAGCTGCTTCTCGACCCACAGGCTGTAGCGGGACATGGCGAAGCAGAACACGAAGTAAATGGCGGTGATGAACAGGTAGCCCTCGATCTTGAACGGCCGCCAGTCCGCGTCGGAATTGAGCGCGAGACCGAGTGCCCCGGTCAGCTCGTAGAGTGAAACGATCGTGACCAGCGACGTGTCCTTGAAGATCGAAATGAAGTTGTTCATGATGCCCGGGATCACCATGGCGAGCGCCTGCGGCAGGACGATCTTGCGCTGCGTCTGCCAGTAGGTGAGGCCGAGGGAGTCGGCCGCCTCGACCTGGCCCTTGGGAATCGCCTGCAAGCCGCCGCGCACGATCTCCGCCATGTACGCGGCGGCGAACAGCGTGATGCCGACCAGCACCCGGACCAGCACGTCGATCGTCAGGCCCTGCGGCATGAACAGCGGGAACATGAACGACGCCATGAACAGCACCGAGATCAGCGGCACGCCGCGGATCAGTTCGACATAGATGATGCAGAACGTGCGGATGGCGGGCAGTTTCGAGCGGCGACCGAGAGCAACCAGCACGGAAATCGGGAACGCCAGCACGATCGAAAGCGTGGCCAGCATGATGGTCAGCGGCAGCCCGCCCCAGCGGTCCGTCGACACCACACTCAGGCCTGCGACTCCGCCGTACATCAGGCCGAAAAAAGCCGCCAGCACGGCGACCCAGACGAGCGGCAGCCACGGCTTCCAGAACCGGCGTACGCAACTCAGCATCAGCAGACCGACCAGCAGCCCCGTCGCGATCTCCGGACGCCACTGCTCGGCATAGGGATAGCGGCCGAAGATGATCAACCGGTACTTCTCGGCGATGACGCCCCAGCACGCGCCAGTGCCGCGCGCCTGCTGACAGACCTCCGCGTTGGGCTGGAAGACCGCCTGAAAGATGGCCCAGTCCGCGAGGCGCGGCAGAAAGTACAGCGCGAACACGATCATGACGACCGTCGTCAGCGCACTCTTCCAGTCGGCAAACAGGTTCGTGCGCACCCAGTGCACGACGCCGGCCTGCTTGATCGGCGGCGCGCGCGGCGGAATGGGCTGGAAGACGGCGCTCATGGTGCTTCCGTCCTCGTGTACGCGCCGCTACGCGGCGCACGTGCACTCGGACGGCTCAAGTTAGTGCGCCGGGCTTCGGGCGGCCGGCCCGGCGCAAGTACAACGGCAAGCAGAGAGACTGTTTGCATCATCTCTCCTTGATCGCAGCGCGCTTGTTGTACCAGTTCATGACGAACGACGTCGTCAGCGAGGTCGTCAGATACACCGCCATGATGATCGCGATGCACTCGACGGCACGGCCGGTCTGGTTGATCGCGGTGTTGGCGATCGACACGACGTCGGGATAGCCGATGGCGACCGCGAGCGACGAGTTCTTGGTCAGGTTGAGGTACTGGTTGGTCATCGGCGGGATGATCACGCGCAGCGCCTGCGGCAGGATGACCAGCCGCATCGACTGCCCCTTGGACAGTCCGAGGCTCGAGGCGGCCTCCACCTGGCCGTGCGATACGGACTGGATGCCGGCGCGCACCACCTCGGCAACGAACGACGCGGTGTAAAACACCAGTCCGAGCAGCACCGCCATGAACTCGGGCGTCACTGCCGCCCCGCCCTCGACCATGCCGTCGCCCCGGTGCGGCAGGTTCCACGCCGTCGGCGCACCACCGATGACCCAGCCGAGCACGGAACAAGCGAGCACGATGCCGAGCGGTACCCAGAACATGCTGCGTACCCGGCCGGTCTGCTCGAACTTGCGTTTTGCCCAGCGTCTGTAAACCCAGGCCACGCCGAGTCCAATCACCGCGCCGACGGCCGCCAGGCCTTGGCCCAGTCCCAGCACGGGAATCGGATACTGAAATCCGCCCTTGCTGAGGAAGAAGAGCCCGAACGCCGAAACGGGATCGAACGGATCGGGCAGCACCTCGGTGAACACCAGGTACCACATCAGCAGCTGCAGCAGTACCGGAATGTTGCGGAACAGTTCGACGTAGCCGTAGCAGAGCCCGCGCACCAGGGCGTTGTGCGAGAAGCGGCCGATGCCGAGCAGGGTCCCCAGCAACGTCGTCAGGATGACACCGATGACCGCGACGCGCAGCGTGTTGCCGATGCCGACCAGAAAGGCCTTCCAGTAGGGATCGAGCGCGTCGTAATTGAACAGCGGCTCGCCGATGTCGAAGCCGGCGGGCTGCAGCAGGAATCCGAAACCGCTCTGGATGCCTCGCGCCCGCATGTTTTCGAGCGTGTTGTTCGCGAGGAACCAGGCCGCCAGCGCGACCAGGAGGATCGCGATGATCTGGTAGACGAGACCGCGAAAGGCCTGGCTGCGCCAGGACCAGTCGCGTCGCTTCGGTGGAACTCGCCCGGGAACAGTCTGCGACATAAGAGTTTCAGAGCGGCCCGAAGGGGTCGCTCCGAGCACCACCCCTCTCTCCCTTGGGAGAGAGGGGACGGGGGAGTGAGGGAAAGTCGATCATGCGCGTTCGCGCGAGGCGCGAACTGCGCCTCCCGTTCGCTCTAGCGAACGGGAGGCGCGTACATGATGCCGCCCTTGTTCCACAGGCTGTTCAGCCCGCGCGGCAGCTTGAGCCCGGAGTTGGGTCCGACGTTGCGGTCGAAGATCTCGCCGTAGTTGCCCGTCGCCTTCAGCGCGTTCACCATCCAGTTCTTGTCGAGGCCCATCAGCTTGCCGGTGTCTTCCGAGGTGCCGACGATCCGCATGACGACCGGGTCCTGGCTGGTCTTGACCATCTCGTCGACGTTCTTCTGTGTCAGCCCGTATTCCTCGGCCTCGACCAGCCCGAACACGACCCACTTGACGATCGTGTACCACTCGTCGTCACCGCGCCGCACGGCCGGGCCGAGCGGCTCCTTCGAGATCAGCGTGGGCAGGATCAGGTGTTCGTTCGGATCTTTGGCTTCCTTGTTGCGCACCGAGGCAAGGCCCGAGGCGTCAGTCGTGTAGGCCTGGCAGCGGCCCGTGAAATAAGCGCCCGTCGCGGCCTCGACCTTTTCGAACACGACCGGCTTGATCCCGAGGTTGTTCGCCCGCGAGAAGTCCGTCAGGTTCTTCTCGGTCGTCGTGCCGGACTGCACGCAGACGGTTGCACCCTTCAGGTCCTTCGCGTTCTTGATCTTGCCCTTGACCGGCACCATGAAGCCCTGGCCGTCGTAGTAGGTCGTCGCCGTGAAGAACAGGCCGAGCGAGGCATCGCGCGTCAGCGTCCACGTGGTGTTGCGCGAGAGTATGTCGATCTCGCCGGATTGCAGCGCAGTGAAACGCTGCTGGGCATTCAGCGGCACGAACTTCACCTTGTTGCCGTCGCCCAGCACCGCCGCGGCCACTGCGCGGCAGATGTCGACATCGAGGCCCGTCCAGTTACCCTGGCTGTCGGCGGCGGAGAAGCCCGCCAGGCCGGTGTTGACGCCGCATATGACGCTGCCACGCGCCTTGATCGCATCAAGCGTCTTGCCTGCATGGGCGGGTGCCGACGCGAGCGCCGCGGCGGCCACCAGTCCCCCGGCGAGGATCCTGCCTCCATTTTTGATCATCCTGCTGCTCCTTTTTCGAGAACCCGCCGCGCGGGTGTGTGCATGTTGCACGATCTTCGTGCGCTGGGACGCGCCCGAACGACAAATCTAACGTACTCGACGACTGCACGCATCATTCGTGCCACCCGAGGGTTGTTCCCAGTCGGGCAAGCATGGTGCAGCGCAAGACCCCCGCCCTCGCGCCCAACCCAACCGGTCGTTCAACCGCCAACTTCGTCTCCGACCTTGTCTGTCGGGAACGTGAACTGCTCACGCAACAGCGGGCTGACGGGGATGCCGAGCGTGATGCCGCGCGGCGGTATGGGGTTCAGGAACCAGCGGCGGTAGGCGGTATTTACCTCGCCATCCACCATCGCACGCGACAGCACGAGGTCGACGAACTTCTTGAACTCGGGATCGTTGCGCCGGAGCATGATCGCCAGCGGCTCCACGGTCGTGAACTCGCCGACCACGTCCCACTGCTGTGGCTCCTTGGTGTTGGCCCGCAACGCATAAAGCACGATGTCGTCGTGCAGATAGGCGGAGGCGCGGCCTGCGTCGAGTTCGGCGAAGGCGGCATCGGAGTCCTTGACTTCGAGCTTGCGGCCCTTGAACAGGCCCTTTGCCACGGCGGTGTCGAGGTACTGCGCGTGCGTCGAGCCGGCGTTTACCACCACCGTCCGGCTGCCAATGTCCGACAACCGCCTGATCTTCGAGTCACTGCGCACCAGCAGCCGCCCGCCGGCAAAATAATGCGTCACGGTGAAGGCCACCTGCTTGCGGCGGGCGGCAGTATTGGTTGTGTTGCCGCACTCGAGATCGGCCTTGCCATCGACGATCGACGGAATCCGCTGCGCGGCGGAGACCGGGAGGTATTCGACGCGCAGCCCGGGCAGCTTGAGTTCACGGCGCAGCGCCTCCACCACCTTCATGCAGAGGTCGAGCGCGTAGCCGACCGGACGCTTGTTCTGGTCGAAGAACGAAAACGGGCTTGAGGATTCGCGGTGCGCCAGCGTGATGACGCCGGCGTCGCGCACCTTCTGCAGGGTCGGCGGCTGCGGCGGCGTCTGCGACGCCGGCGGACTCTGGGCGCCTGCTGGGACGGATGCCAGCGTCAGCAGCCCCGACGTCAGCGCCGCCGACACGGTCCGGCTAATGGACATGCACCTACCCCCTGTTCGCGAGACGGCGCGAGTGTAGCCGCCGCAGCCGCGACCCGGAACCTACTCGGCCGCTGCCTCGGCGGCGGGCAACAGCGCCTCCGCCTTGGCGCGCTCGCGGATCTGGATCTCCCACATGGCCGCGTAGACGCCACCACGCGCCAGCAGCTCCGCGTGCGACCCGCGCTCCACGATGCTGCCGTGGTCCATCACCAGAATCTGGTCCGCATGGACAACCGTCGACAGCCGGTGCGCAATGACGAGCGTCGTGCGGCTGCGCGCTATGCCTTCGAGTTCGTCCTGGATCACCCGCTCGGTGCGCGAGTCCAGCGCCGACGTCGCTTCATCGAAGACCAGTATCGCGGGGTCCTTGAGCAGCGTGCGCGCGATCGCGACCCGCTGCTTCTCGCCTCCCGAGAGCTTGAGTCCCCGCTCGCCCACCAGCGTGGCGTAGCCGTCGGGCAGTGACTCGATGAAGTCATGGATGTGCGCCGCGCGCGCGGCGGACTCCACGTCCCCGCGGCTGGCGCCCGGGCGTCCGTAGGCGATGTTGTACTCGATCGTGTCGTTGAAGAGCACCGTGTCCTGCGGCACGATGCCGATCGCGGCGCGCAGGCTCTCCTGGGTGACGGTGCGCACGTCCTGCTCGTCGATCAGCACAGCACCCGAGCCGACCTCGTAGAAGCGGAACAGCAGCCGTGCGAGCGTGGACTTGCCGGAGCCGGTGGCGCCGACCACCGCGGTTGTCGTGCCACCGGGGATCGTGAAATCGACGTTGCGCAGCACCTGGCGCCGCGCGTCGTAGGCGAAATCGACGTTCTCGAACCGCACTTCGGCTCCGCGCACGACGAGCGGCCGCGCGTCGGGAGCATCGGCAATCTCGCGATTCTGCTCCAGCAGCGCGAACATGCGGTCCATGTCCGTCAGTGCCTGCTTGATCTCGCGGTAGATGACGCCGAGGAAGTTGAGCGGGATATAAAGCTGGATCATGAATGCATTGACCAGCACCAGGTCGCCAATGCTCATCCTCCCCTCGACGACACCGACGGCGGCACGCCACAGGATCAGCGTCAGAGCGACCGCAATGATCACCTGCTGGCCTGCGTTCAGCACGTTCAGCGACTGCTGCGACATCACAGCCGTGCGCTGGCTAGCAGCCAGCGTCTCGTCGTAGCGCCTGGCCTCGTAGTCCTCGTTGCCGAAATACTTCACCGTTTCGAAATTCAGTAAGGAGTCGACCGCGCGCGAGTGCGCCTTGGTTTCAAGTTCGTTCCAGCGACGCCGCACGACCGTTCGCCAGTTCGTCACCAGTACCGTGAACACGATGTAGACAACAAGGCTGACGCCGACGATGACGGCAAACCAGGCCTCGTAGTGCCACACGAGATAGGCCACGACGAGCCCGATCTCGATCAGCGTCGGCAGGATCGAATAAAGGGTGAAGCTGATCAACGACGAGATGCCGCGGATGCCCTGGTCGATCTCGCGCGTCACCGCGCCGGTCCGACGTTCCAGGTGATAGCGCAGCGACAGCGAATGCAGGTGGCGGAAGGTCTTCAGCGCCAGTGTGCGCATCGCCGCCTGCGTCACGTTGACGAAGAAGAATTCGCGCAGCTCGGTGAAGAGCGATGTCGAAAGCCGCAGCACGCCGTAGGCGACGACCAGTGCCACCGGGACGACCAGCATGCCGGCTGCGGACTGCGCCGCCGGTGCGAGCCGATCGACAATCTCCTTCAGCAGGATGGGGACGCTGACCGTTGCCAGCTTCGCCGCCACCAGGCAGGCCAGCGCGAACAGCACACGGCCCTTGTAGGCCCATAGATACGGCAGGAGCGTACGCAGCGTCTTCCAGTCGTCGCGCTCGGTGCGCGACGACGGCAGGGCTTCGTGCGGGGGGGACCACCTCAAGCAGTCGCTCCTCGTGTACGCGATCGCTGCGCGATCGCACGTGCACTCGGAGCGGCACGCACGCTGCGCGTGCGCTCAACATCAGTCAGTCGGCTGCGCTCCGGGCGGCCGCGCGCTGCGGCGAACATCAAGTGCACGGTACCCTCCCCGCCTTACCGCCAAGCGGGAGGGTGACCGAGCGGTGCGTAAACTTGCGTCGGCTTGAGATCACAGCACGATTATCCACGCGCCGAGACATGAACTTTGCAGGCAAGGTAATCCTCATCACCGGCGCCAGTGATGGCATCGGTGCGGAGCTGGCGCGGCAGCTGGCGCGGGAAAAGTCCCGCCTGGTGCTGGCTTCAAGAACACGGGAAACGCTCGAGCGGGCCGCCGCGGAGTGTCGCGCACTCGGCGCCGAGGCGATCTCAGTCGTCACCGACGTCGCAGTCGAGGACGACTGTCGCCACCTGATCAACCGCGCGATCGAGGCCTACGGGCAGATCGACGTGCTGGTCGCCAACGCCGGCGTCTCGATGCACGCGCGCTTCGCCGCAATCGAGGATTTCTCTACCTTCGAGCGGCTGTTCCATATCAATGCGATGGGGACGATCTGGTGTGTGCGCTACGCCTATCCGCACCTGAAAGCGTCGCGCGGACTCATCGTCGGCGTTTCGTCGCTGGCGGGCCGGACCGGCGTACCGGAACGTACGACATACTGCACGAGCAAGTATGCGCAGACCGGCTTCCTTGATGCCCTGCGGATCGAGGCGGCCGACGACGGCATCGACGTGATGGTGGCTTTTCCTGGCGTGGTCGCCACCGAGATCCGGCGCCGCGGCTGGAACGCGCGCGGCGAGCCGGCCGGAGTTTCCGGACTTTCCGAGGCTGACGCCATGCCCGTCGCTGTGTGCGCCCGACTGATCGCGGACGGCATGCGCGCCCGCCGGCGCGAAGTGGTGATGGGTGCACGCGGCCGCGTTGGGCTGTGGCTCAAGCTTGTTGCGCCTACCGTCGTCGACCGCATGGCGCGGGCGGCGCTGGCCAGGCGGCCCGAAGCCGCGGCGCCGAACGGAACAAAGGAACCATGATGATGATGAGTCCGCTGCAGCTTCCCGACGATCAGGTTCCCGTGCTGAGGATGATGCCGATGCCGGCCGACGCCAACATCCACGGCGATGTGTTCGGCGGCTGGATCATGGCGCATGTCGACATCGCAGGCGCGATTCCCGCTGCGCGCCGTGCCAACGGCCGCGTCGCAACGGTCGCCGTGACGTCGTTCCTGTTCAAGCACCCGGTCTTCGTCGGCGACCTGGTGAGCTTCTACGCCAACATCGCGAAGACCGGCCGGACTTCGATCACGGTCGATGTCGAGGTCTACGCCGAGCGCAACCGCCTTCAGAAGGAAGTCGTCAAGGTCACCGAAGCCACGCTCGTGTACGTCGCGACCGACGAGCGCCGCCAGCCGCGCGCCCTGCCGGAACTTTGAAGAAGCGTTGCGAGTGCACGTGCGGCCGCGCAGCGGTCGCGTACACGAGACCCACGGGAGTCAGTACGCGAGCTCCGCCGCGGTCTTGCCGGCGAGGTATCCCCCAACGACCGCGGCCAGCAGGCCATTGCCTTCGAGGTAACCGCCACCCGCGTCGCCCGAGATTCCGCGCGCGGCGCCTCCGGCCGCAAGCAGGTTGGGCAGCAAGGACTTGTCAGGCCGCAGGACACGGCCCTGCGCGTCGATCGCCAGCCCACCCTCGGTGCCGAGCAGCGCTCCCGTGACCTGCACGCCGTAGTACGGACCAAGGATCATCTGCGCCGCACGGAAGGTGCGACCAAAATCGTCCATGTCTTCGTCGAGCGCGAGCGCATTGACGAGTGCGATGGTCTGCTCCAGCCCGCCGCGTTCGATACCCAGCGCATCGGCGAGGTCCCGCAACGCCGTGCCGCGCTTGATTAGCCCCTTGGTGACGGCCTCGGGATAGTTCGGCATTGCCAGGCCGACTTCGTGAATGCGTTCGTCGTAGATATTGAAGGCGACGCCCTCCGGCTGCGCCAGCACGAACAGCGCGCTCTCCGAATAGCCCTCATGCTCGTTGCCGAAACGCTCACCCTGGCGATTGACCTGTATGGCACCTTCCGACATCAGCGCCCACGGCAGCTGAAGTCGCTGCGGCATGACGACCGAACTGTGGGCCTGGAAGCCGTCGATGTCTTCGATCGCGGCGCCCAGTTCACCGCCCCACAGCAGCGCATCGCCCTGGCTGCCGTCGTGGCCGGCGAACGGAAGCGCCCGCACGTCCGGCAGATGGCGACTGACCAGTTCGACGTTGCCGGCAAATCCGTTGGTCGCCACCACCAGCGCCGAGCATCCGATGTCGGTCGCCTCGCGGCCGCGCATGACACGCACCCCGCGCACGCGCTGATCGGCATCGACGTACAGGTCGGTCACGCGCGCACCGGGCTGCAGGCGTACGCCGCGCGCCGCCAGACCGCGATACAGCGCCGACAGCAGCGCCGTGCCGCCCCGTTCGGCCAGCGCGTGCATGCGCGGCACACCATGACCCGGCGGAACGCCATCGACCAGCTCGAAGCTCAGGCCGCAGGTCGACTCGAGCCAGTTCAGGGTTTCGGCCGCCGTGCGGGTGTAGGCCTCGACCAGGTGCGCGGCCGACCGCCCGTTTGACTTCGACTGGATGTCGGCGGCGAATCGTTCGGGCGTGTCGTCGATCTCACGTGCCCGTTGAGCACGCGTGCCCGCTGCCGGGATCATGCCGGACGAACTCCCTGTCGCGCCGGCCGGCGAAGAATCGCGGTCAAGCACCAGCACCTTCGCACCGGACTCGCGCGCTGCCAGCGCCGCCAGCGCACCGGCCGCGCCGGCACCGATGACGATGACGGGCACCGACGTTGCAAACGAAGGCAGGGATCCGCGAATGACGGCCATGGGCTCAGTAGGCGGCGAGCTGAGACTCGATCCAGCTGGCTGCCGCCAGCGCTCGCGCGTCATCGCCGGGCCGGGCCACGACCTGCAGGCCGAGCGGCAGTCCGCTCTCGCCGTGCGCCACGGCTCTCGGCAGCGGGACGCTAATCTGCGGGCCGCCCAGGAAGTGCCAGGGACGGTTGAACTGCGGGTCCCCGGTAGTGCCGAGCCCCAGCGGGGCTTCGCCGGGTGCACTCGGCGTCAGCACGATGTCGGCATCGCCGAACAGCTGGTCGATCGCCGCTGCGCACGCGCGTCCGAGCTGGAGCGCATCGATGTAGTCGCCTGCGCCAATGCTTCGGCCTTCGTCGATCAGCGCAACCAGTCGTTGTGACAGCGCCTCGCGCCGATACTGGGCCTCGGGCCCCAGCGCGCGCGCCGTCTCGAACAACTGAACGGTGCGCTGGGCCTCCGCGAGACGGCTGAATGCCGGCTGGCCCGACTTCGTGTCGTACGGCCACGCCAGCTCGCGCATACGCGCGCCGCGCGTCGTCAGCAGGCGGGCTGTCTTTTCAAGCGCCGCCAGCATCGAGGGCGCCAGTTGCGAGGACCATGGCGTTGCCGTCCACGCAACGGAGGGCGCGCGGGCCTGGCTCGGCGCATGCTGCCATTGAGGCTGCAGCGCGAGCGCGGCGCCTACCAGTGCGACATCCTCGACACTGCGCGCAAATGCCCCGACGACATCAAGCGTGTCAGAGACGGCCTTGACGCCGGTGCGGGGCACGGCGCCCCGCGTTGGCACGAAACCGACGACCCCGCAGAACGCGGCCGGACGGATCACCGAGCCCGCGGTCTGGGTCCCGATCGCAAAGGGCGCCATGTGAGCAGCCACTGCAGCCGCAGAACCACTCGACGAGCCGCCCGGCGTGTGCTTCGGTCCTGCCGGATTGCGCGTCGGCCCAGGGGTGAAGTTGGCGAGTTCCGCCGTCACGGTCTTGCCCAGCACGAAGGCGCCCGCGGCACGCAGGGCCGCCACACTTCCAGCATCGGCCTGCGGTACATGCCCGAGGAAGACTGTCGAGCCGTAGTGGCTTGGAATGTCCGCGGTATCGATGTTGTCCTTGATCGCCGCCGGCAGCCCGTGCAGCGTCCCGCGCCACTCCAGTCGATCGAACTCGCGTGCCGTGGCGATGGCACGGTCCGCGTCGAACCACGCGAAGGCGCGCACCTCCCGTTCCCCGTCGTGAATGGCGTCGATGAATGAATGCGTCACCGCTTCGCACGTGACATCGTGGGCAGCGATCATGCGCGCCAGCTGTGTTACCGGCAGTCGATTGAGCGGTCTTCTCATGGGATTCCCCGGCGGTCAGTCGAATCTACCGCAGGAGTCCGCTGGCGCGACTGCGACCGGTCAAGAAAAAAGGGCGCTACAGGGCGCCCTTTTGAATTCTCGGCCGGCACGGATCGAATTGCGGCCCGCCGACCGCGCTTATTGCCGCGCAGCCGCCGGACTCAAAGAAAGAGGTCGGGCAGAAGTTGCCGGCTGCCGGGCACCACGGAGTATTTCACGAAGTCCGTGACGCCAGCCTTCGTCAGCACCTCGTCATCGATGAAGAAGTTGCCCGTGGTCGTCGCAGCCTCGGAGGTCAGTACGGCGTACGCCGCATCGGCCATGATCTCGGGCGTGCGGCAGTGCTCAGGCTTCACGCCGGGAATCATCTGCAGCGCCGCCGTCTGGATCACCGTCCGCGGCCACAGGGCATTGACCGCGATCCCGTAGCTCCTGAATTCCTCAGCATGGCCGAGCACGCACATGCTCATGCCGTACTTCGCCATCGTGTAGGCCACGTGCGGCGCGAACCAGCGCGGCTCCATGTTGAGCGGCGGCGACAGGGTCAGGATGTGAGGATTGCGCTTGCGCTCGCCCGACTGCTTCAGGTACGGCAGGCAGGCCTGGGTGCAGAGGAAGGTGCCGCGCACGTTGACGCCCATCATCAGGTCGAAGCGCTTCATCGGCGTCGCCTCGGTCGGCGTCAGGTTGATCGCGCTGGCGTTGTTGATCAGTATGTCAATGCCACCGAAGGTCTCGGCCGTACGCCTCGCCGCGGCGACGACCTGGTCTTCCTCGCGGATGTCGCACTGGATGGCGAGCGCCTTGCCACCCGCGGCCTCGATCTCCGCCGCGGCGCTGTGTATCGTGCCCGGCAGCTTGGGATTCGGCTCCGCGGTCTTGGCGGCGATCGCGACATTGGCGCCATCCGCCGCCGCGCGCTTGACGATCGCGAGCCCGATGCCGCGCGACGCGCCCGAGATGAAGATGGTCCTGCCCTTGAGGTTCATGCGGTCTCCGTATTGCGTTGGGGCGCCGCGGTAGCGGCTGTCAATGCTGCGATGTGATCGGCCAGCCGGTCCGCCACGCGAGCGTAAAGGGCCGGAGCCGGGTGAAAGCCGTCTTCGCAGAAAAGGCTCGGGTGCGCCACGCCATCCATGGCGAGGTGCGAAACGCCCTGCAGGGGCGCGGCCCAGCGTTGCTGCGCGCGATTGTTGCGTCGTGCGGCCTGCCCGGCGTACCAGGCCAGGGGCCTCGGCAGAGCGGGAAATTGCTCCATCTCCGGCAGCGCCGGGAAAACAACCTGGCGGACACACGCATGAATGTGCAGCCAGTCGGCGATTTGGTGCCGCTGCCGCAGGGCGAATGCCAGCGGCACGTCGTTGGTGATGTCATTGACGCCGACGACGACCACCGCGACATCGGCCTGCTGTGGCCGCTCCTGCTTCAGCTTCTGCAGCACGCCTTCGGAGGTGAGCCCGGACTCTGCGACGAGCTGCCAGAGCACGGTGCCGCCGAGCCGCTGCGCCAGCTTCTGCGCGAGCGGGCGCGCCAGCGCTTCGCGCTGCGTGCGCGCACCGACGCCCGCCGCACTGGAGTCACCGCACACGAGCAGTCGCAACACCGGCTCGCCCTGCCCCGCTGCGCCGCGACGCGGCCCACGCGGCTCTGGCAACTCGAGTGCGTCGCGCCGGACCCGGCGCGCCTGTGCGATCAGCAGCGGACCGAACGCAATTCGTGTCGCGACGTCCAGCATCAGGCCTTGGGCCAGAGGATCATCTGGGTGCAACGGAACAGCGCAATCGTCTTGGCGCTCTCGACGTGAGTGACGACCGCATCCCAGACCTGGGTCGTCCTGCCCTGATGGGCACAGGTCGCGACCGACCGCAACGTGCCATCGGTCGCGGTGCCGATGAAGTTCGACTTGAGCTCGATCGTCGTGAAGTTGGTCGCGCCCGCGGGCAGGTGCGCGATCGTCGCGTAGCCGGCCGACGTGTCGGCCAGTGCGATGACCGAGGCCGCGTGCAGGAAGCCGTTGGGCGCCAGGTACTGCGGGCGGATCGCGTACTCCATCGTCAGGCTGCCCTCGCGCACTTCCACGACCTTCATGCTGAACCACCCGGGCAAGTTGTCGCCCGAGCGGCTGTTGAGCTTCTCGAGCGACATTTCGTGGCGCAGCGACATGACGGGCCTGCGATCGGCTCAGCTGAAACGCGAGAAGTCCGGTTTGCGCCGCTCGAAGAACGCTGAAAACGCCTCCTTCGCTTCAGCGCTGCGCAGCATTTTCTCGAAGGATTTCGCCTCTTCCAGGATCAGCTTCTCGGTCATTGATCGCCACGAGAGCTTCATCAGGCGCTTGGTTTCACGCACCGACGCCGGAGGCAGCGCGTTGAAGCGCTCCGCCTGCCGGATCGCGTAATCCAGCACTTCGCCGGGCGGTAGGATGCGATTGACGATCTTCATGTCCAGCGCTTCTTCGGCGCTGATGGGCTCCGCGAGCAGCAGCTTTTCAGCCGCCTTGTGATAGCCGGCTGCGAGCGGAATCGTCAGGCTGGACGCGAATTCCGAACACAGACCGAGTGACACGAACGGCATCGAGAACATGGCGTTATCGGCGCAGTAGACAAGGTCGCAGTGCATCAGCATCGTCGTGCCGATGCCGACCGCGGCGCCATTGACCGCCGCGACGACGGGCTTCTCCGACAGGCCCAGCGCCTGCATGAACTGGAACACCGGCGCGTCCATGCCCGCCGGCGGGTTCTTCATGAAATCTTCGAGATCGTTGCCGGCGGTGAAGACGTCCTTCTCGCCGTAGATCAGGATGGCGCGCACGGTGCCATCATCGTGCGCGGCACCGATTGCGTCGGCCATGGCCTGGTACATCGCGACGGTGATCGCGTTCTTCTTTTCGGGACGCGCGATCGCGATGCGCGCAACGCCGTTGATGGTCTGTACTGCGATGCTCACGTCACCTCCTGATTCACTTTCCCGCGCGATTCGTCAGTGCTACGAACTGCGCGAACTCCTTGAGCGAGCGGGCCGCCTGCCCGCGGACCTTGTCCTGCACGATGGGGGTGAAGCCCAGCAGCCAGCCCTTCCACCCCAGCGCCTGGCCAGACCAGCGCCACAGGCTGAAGCTGTCGACCTGCTGCACGATCTTGCCGGCCGCGATGACCATCTCGGTGTGCACCCGGTTGACGACGACGCGCTTGGTCGGCGTGAAGGTGTAGCGCGCGGTCCAGTCGACCTTGGCCCGATCGGGCGTGTCCTCGAGGATCTTGACATCGATCTCGAGGTCTTCCGCCTCGGAGAGCAGCATCTGCCACATCATCCGCGCGCCCTGCGCCGTCAGGCGCGGGAACACCGGATCGCTGAAGGATGCATGGTTCGCGTAGAGCAGCCCCATGGTGTAGAAATCCCGCACCATGAAGGCTTCGTAAAAGCGCTCGGCAACACCCATTTGGCCCTCAGCGTTTCGATTGGGCAACGAGCCAGTCGCGCGCCTGGGGCCAGAGTGATTCGGCATGGCGCCGGCGGAAGAAGCCAAAGTGGCCGATCCGGTCGGCACCGACGTCACCCGGCGCCAGCCGCCGCATCTCGCGAGCTGCACCCGCATAGAACGCGTGCAGCGACTCGATGTTGCGCGCCGACAGGTACTCGTCGTCCGTGAACGAAAGCGAGAGGATAGGCTGAGTCAACCTTGCGTAGGTGACACGCCAGGCCCGGTCCTCGACGCCGAACAGGTAGTCCGGATCCAGGCACCACGCGCGCCACTGTCGCATGACCCCCTGCGGAACGTCGCCGATCAGTCCGAGCCTACGGCCCGGGAAGTACCCGAATAGCGGAAGCACCAGCGGGACAATCGCGTACCAGAGTGCCGGCGCAAAGCGGCGCAGGGCAGGAACGTAGTCGCGCCAGTAGCCACTGCCCGCCGCCACGGTCATGATTGCCCGGATGCGCTCAGGACGATCGAGCAGGCCGAGAATCTGGCCACCGAGACTGTGGCCAACCCAAAGCAGGGGTCGATCGCCAAGCCGCTCGGCCATGAAGTCGACAATCGCCGCCGCGTCGCGCTGGGCCCAGTTCATCACGCTCGCGTCGAGTCCACGCAGTGAGCGCCGGAACGAATCCGGGCGCGACTGCCCGACGCCGCGGTAGTCGAACGTCACAACCCAGAACCCCTGCGCGGCAAGCCAGTGCGCGAAGTCGGCGTAGTACGTCTGCTCCACGCCCATGGCGGCGGCGATCAGCACACCCGCGCGCGCCGTCGCCGAGTCGCCGAACAGCGTCGCGTGCAGCTCAAAGCCGTCGGCCGCCGTGATCGTAGTCTTATGCATGTACGCCGCAACCGTAGACTTTGCGTTTCCGAAGTTTCGATTGAACGATGTCTGCCGAGTGCAGCATCGCAAGAGCCAACCTTCGCTGCACCACCAGGTGCCGCGCAGAGCGGCACTAGCCGCGTGCGCGCACTCGTCGTGGCCAGCGAAGCAACGCGCAGTCGGCCACCTCATTCGGCTTCGTCTGGCTTTGCCAGCGAAGCCGAACTTGCCATTCCGCTGTGCGTGCACGTGCGAGCCCGCAGGGCTCGCGTACACGCACCGCGACTAGACCCTTTCGAATATCCCCGCGGCCCCCATGCCGGTGCCGACGCACATCGTCACCATGCCGTACTTCAGGTTTCGCCGGCGCAGCGCATGCACCAGTGTGGCCGAGCGGATCGCGCCGGTTGCCCCGAGCGGATGGCCGAGCGCGATTGCGCCGCCCATCGGGTTGACGCGGCTGGCGTCGAGCCCGAGGTCGTTTATGACAGCGACGGCCTGCGCCGCGAAGGCCTCGTTCAGCTCGATCCAGCCCATGTCCTCCGCCTTCAGCCCTGCGCTCGCGAGCGCTGCCGGGATCGCGTACTTCGGCCCGATGCCCATGATCTCGGGTGGCACACCCTTGACGGCGAAGCTGACGAACCGTGCCAGCGGCGTCAGGTTGAACTGCTTCACCGCGCGCTCCGACGCGAGGATCAGCGCGCCCGCACCGTCCGAGGTCTGCGAGCTGTTGCCGGCCGTGACACTGCCCTTGGCCGCGAACACGGGCCGAAGCCTGGCCAGCGCCTCGAAGTTGGTATCGGCGCGCGGCCCCTCGTCGAGGCTGACCGTGCGGGTCTTGATGTCGAGTTCGTAGTTCGCGAGGTTGGGAAACTTCTCGACCACCTCGATCGGCGTCATCTCGTCGCTGAACTCGCCGGCCTTCTGCGCGGCGATCGCCTTCTGGTGCGACTCGACGGCGAACGTATCCTGCATCTCGCGCGTGACCTTCCACTGCGCCGCCACCTTCTCTGCGGTCATGCCCATGCCGTAGGCGATACCGACGTTCTCGTCCTTCTCGAAAATGTGCGCGTTGAAGGACGGCTTATTGCCTGTCATCGGCACCATGCTCATCGATTCCGCCCCGCCCGCGAGCATGACGTCGGCTTCGCCCACGCGGATGCGGTCGGCGGCGATCGCGACTGCGTTCAGGCCCGAAGAACAGAAGCGATTGATCGTGATGCCACCGGTCGTGTTCGGCAGCCCGGCGAGCAGCACCGCGATGCGCGCCATGTTCAGGCCCTGCTCGGCCTCGGGCATCGCGCAGCCGATGATCGCGTCTTCGACCGCCTTGGGATCGAGGCTCGGCACCTGCTTCATGGCGGACCGGATCGCCGCCACCAGCAGGTCGTCCGGCCGCGTGTTGCGGAACATCCCCTTCGGGGCCTTGCCGATCGGCGTGCGCGTCGCCGCAACGATGTAGGCATCCTGTACTTGTCGGGTCATCTTGATCGGCTCCTGCTTTCGTGTCTTGTGCCGGGGAGGTCCAGGAGGGGCTGGCAAGCCCCTCTTGCGTCCAGATAAATCAGATGTCGAAGGAAAGCCGGTCAGTTCCTGACCGGCTTTCCTGTCGACATCATTCCCATCATGCGTTCCTGCGACTTCGGGTGAGCCACCAGCGTCATGAAGAACTTGCGTTCGAGGTCGAGCAGCCACTGTTCATCGGCCAGCGCGCCGGCCTCGACGTCGCCGCCGCACATGACATCGGCAATGCCGGCCGAGATGAAGAAGTCATGCGCGCTGATGAAACCGCCGTCGCGCATGTTGGCCAGCTGCGCCTTGATCGTCGCCACGCCGGTGCGTCCCGCGACCGGGAAGCCGAGCGGCTTCAGCGGCGGCCGGTAGCCGGTCGCGTGCAGCGCGAAGGCTTCGCCGATCGCCGTCCACAGCAGTTCGTGGTTGTTGAAGACAATCGTGTCGGTCGGGCGCAGGTAGCCCATCTGCTTCGCCTCGAGCGCCGACTTCGACACGTTGGCCATCGCGACGTTCATGAACCAGTTGCGCATGAACGGGAACACGTCGGTCGCGCCCGCCGCCTGCGCAGCCTGTGCTGCGCGCAGTGCGCCCTCCTTCAGGCCGCCGGCGCCCGGGATCAGCCCGACGCCGACCTCGACCAGGCCGATGTAGCTCTCGAGGGACGCCACGGCCTTCGAGCAGTGCAGGATCAGCTCGCAGCCGCCGCCCAGCGCCATGCCGCTGACCGCAGCCACCGTCGGCACCTGCGCGTACTTGAGCCGCATGAAGGCGTCCTGCATCTTCTTCTCTTCGACGCCGATCGCTTTCACGCCACCCGACATGAACACCGGCATCATCGCCTGCAGGTCGGCGCCGACCGAAAAGGGATCGTCGGGCGACCAGATGACGAGGCCGCGGTAGTTCGACTCGGCGAGATCCACCGCCTTGAGCAGTCCGTTGATGACGCCCGGCCCGATCGCGTGCACCTTGGTCTTGATCGACAGCACGAGCACTTCGGCGCCGAGGCCGGATTCGAGCGTCCAGAGCCGCACCGAGTCGTCCTCGAACACGGTCTTGCCGCCGGTCGCACCGGTCGGTGCGCCTTCGCCTAGCAGTGGGGCGCGGAAAATCTGACGCGCGTAGACCGGCAGCGTCGAGCGCGCGACGAATTTCTTCTGTGCCGGCGACCACGAACCGTTGGCGGTGTGCACGCCGTTGGCCTTCGCCACCGGGCCGTCGAACACCCACTTCGGCAGCGGCGCCTTCGAAAGCGCCTCGCCGGCATCGATGTCGGCCTGCACCCACTCGGCGACCTGCTTCCACCCCGCGGCCTGCCAGGTCTCGAACGGGCCGGTGGCCCAGCCGAAGCCCCAGCGCAGCGCGAAGTCGACGTCGCGCGCCGTGTCGGCGATCGTCTCCAGGTGCACGGCGATGTAGTGGAACGCGTCGCGGAAGATGGCCCACAGGAACTTGGCCTGCGGATGATCAGTCTCGCGCAGCAGCTTCAGGCGCTCCGTCGCGTCTTTTTTCTTGAGGATCCTCGCGACCAGTTCGTCGGCCTTGCCGGTCGAGTCAACGTACTCGGCCTTCTTCGGGTCGAGGACCTTGATGGCCTTGCCTTCCTTGCGATAGAAACCGGCGCCGGCCTTCTGCCCGAGCGCGCCTTTGTCGACCAGCGCCTTCAGTACGGCCGGTGTCGCGAAGTTGGCCGCAAACGGATCGATCGACGCCGGCAGCGTGTCCTGCATCGTCTTGATCACGTGCGCCATCGTGTCGAGCCCGACGACGTCCGCCGTGCGGAAGGTCGCGCTCTTCGCGCGGCCGAGCTTGCTGCCCGTCAGGTCATCGACGACGTCGTACGACAGGCCATACTTCTCGGCTTCCTTGATCGTCGCCAGCATGCCGAAGATGCCGACGCGATTGGCGACGAAGTTCGGCGTGTCCTTCGCGCGCACGACGCCCTTGCCGAGCGTCGAGGTCAGGAAGGTCTCGAGATCGTCGAGTATCGCGGGCTTCGTCGCCGGCGTCGGGATCAGCTCGACCAGGTGCATGTAGCGCGGCGGGTTGAAGAAGTGCACGCCGCAGAAGCGCGCCTTCAGCCCGGCGTCCATCGCCTCGGCCAGCTTCGCGATCGGAAGCCCCGACGTGTTCGACGCGAAGATCGCGTCGTCGCGGACGAACGGGGCGACCTTCCGGTAAAGGTCGTGCTTCCAGTCCATGCGCTCGGCGATTGCCTCGATGATGACGTCGCAGTCCGACAGCCACGCGAGATGTTCCTCGTAGTTCGCAGCCTGGATGAATTGCGCATCGTCCTTCACGCCGAGCGGTGCGGGGCTCAGCTTCTTCAGGTTCTCGATCGCCTTCAGCACGATGCCGTTCTTGGGGCCCTCCCTGGCAGGCAGGTCGAACAGCACGACAGGAACACGCGCATTGACGCAATGCGCCGCGATCTGCGCACCCATGACGCCGGCGCCGAGCACGGCGACCTTGCGTACGACGAAATTGCTCATCTTGTTCTCCATTGTTCGTGCGGACGCCAGCCCGCCATGATCTCGTGCATCGATCGTCAGAACGCTTCCGCAGGCAGTTCCATCAGGTTCTTGGCGCCTGAGCGCGCCGTGCGGATGTGGTACGCGGTTTCGGGTAGCAGACGCTGGAAGTAGAAGCGCGCCGTCGTGAGCTTGTGCCGATAGAACGGATCGACATCGTCGCCTTCGGCCTTGATGCGGTCGAGCGCAACCCGCGCCATTTTGGCCCAGAAGTAGGCGTAAACGAGGTGTCCGACGATGCGCATGTAATCCACCGCGGCAGCGCCGGCCTCTTCCTGGTTGGCAAACGCTTTCATGCCGAGTTCCATCGTCAGCTTCGTGACCTTGTCACCGATGTCGGCCAGTGGCGTGATGAACTCGTTCATGTCAGTGCGCGTGCCGTACTGCTCGATGAACTCCGTGACCAGCTTGCCGAACGAGCGCAGCTTGGCGCCGTTGTCCATCAGCACCTTGCGGCCGAGCAGATCGAGCGACTGGATCGTGTTGGTGCCCTCGTAGATCATGTTGATGCGGGCATCGCGCACGAACTGCTCCATGCCGTTCTGGCGGA
>DAOMFI010000017.1:0-2162 GCA_035429725.1 Burkholderiaceae bacterium
GACGGCGTCGGGCCTTCGCACGTGCACTCGCTCCGACTAGTTGGTCGGCTCCGCTCCGGAGCGGCCGCGCGCTTCGCCGATGTACAAGTGCACGCACACCCCCGGCGACGCAGCTCTAAGTGCCAGGATTGCCTTTCCCCCTCGCCAAGCGAGGGGGCGCGGGGCGAGCGTCAGTCTCCTCCCGCGTGGCGGGAGGACGGGTGGGTACCGCGCATTTCGTAGTTCGGCGGAGCGCGCGGCCGCTCCGGAGCGCAGCCGACTGATCAGTCTTGAGCGGTTCGCGCTAAGCGCGAACCGTACCGGAGCGAGTGCACGTGCATCGGCGAAGCCGATGCGTACACTTGCGACGCTCTCAATTCGGCGCGTGAATGTTGCTGCCGGAGAGGCAGGGATCGAGGTCGGCGCCGTAGGCGACGCGATCGATGTCGCCGGCGGTGCTGTTGTTGATGACCTCGACATACTGCTTGACGCCGCCGCTGAAACTCCCGGCGCGCGCGGCGCGGCCGTACGGGTCGCTGTACCAGATCGTCGAGCCGCCGCCGTTGGTGATGCGCGTCGCCCCCAGCGTGACGTGGCGGCGGCATCCGTTGAAGACGCTGCGCGGATCGTCGTACGGAATGCGAGCGACGCGCAGCGTGGCCGGACCGTTGGGCGCGATGCCCGAGCATTCGGGCCCGCGCGCCTGCCGCACGATCAACGCGGCACGCAGGGGATCATCGATCAGCTCGCCCCCGATGCTGAACCCGATGTAGCAGAGGTCGACGGTTCGCGCGAGCCCGTTGAAGTTGGCCACATTGAAGTAGCGCGATGGCGAGGCCACCGCGTACGAAGGGTCGACAAAGACGAGTTCGGTGCCGTCGGTGCGCCTCAGTGCGAGGCCCGAGTACCAGGTCTCGGTCAGCCCTGCCGCGAAGTCCGATGTCTGGCCGACCGGCACGAGCACGGCGGCGTAGACGCTCTCGGCCGTGGGGATCACCCGCCCGCGCTCGCCGCCGCCGGCCGGCGAGTTCAGCGGCTGAGCTGTCCCGTACCGGAGGGTCGTGAACGTTCCCTTGGGCTGCTCGACCGTGAACTCACCGGGGTTGCCGAACGTCGCCATTGCACTGACGATGACCTTGCCGCCGAACCGCGCCGCGTCGGCGCCGCGGCTGCAGTCGATCGCGTAGATCACTTCGTGCAGGTTGCTCGCATACGGATCGGCCGAAAACGTCTCCTGGTTCAGCACCGACAGCGCGTCGCACGAAAGATCGAAAGTCTGCACCTGGCCGTTCACCGTACGCGTCCGGACCACGCCGTTTTCCCAAGCGATCTTGTAGCCGACATGTTCCTCGTCGCGGTTGGCGTTTGCGATGCCATTGGCCGCGTTGTAGGCGCGCAATTGCTCGGCCACATAGCCGAACGGAACGCCGCTCGCATCGCGTTCGGCGGTGTCGATCGTGCCATTGCCGTTGGTGTCGTGGGCGTAGTGGCTGCGCAGCGCTTCCCACAGCGCCGAGCCGCGCGGGTCGCGTCCGTGCTCGTGCCCGAACGAGCAGACCTTCCCGGTCGCCGGGTCGGTGGCTGTGGGCGGGTGCCACGTCGGGTACTTCTTGCCGTCCGGTCCGATCACGTAGTACGTGTCGTGAAAGTCCTTGGTGCATGTGTCGAAGTCGGTATTCGGCGTCCACTTGTCCATCGCCGCGCTGTCCGGGCGCGTTCCGTCCGAACCGCCCCCGTTGTTCCCGTCTTCGTCCGAAATGCCTTCGCAGGAAATGAAGGCGCCGGTCAGCAGGAACATTGCCGCCAGTGCCGCGGCGGCGCGCAGTGGTGCGAATCGATGTGACACGGGGTCGTGGATCATGACTTCAGCGCCGGAACAGCCAGACGAGGAGGCTGACGACGATCGACACGACGATCGACGTCGTCAGCGGAAAGAAAAAAGAAAACCCCTCACGCTCGACATGAAGGTCACCCGGCAGGCGGCCCAGGCCGAGACGGGAGAGCCACGGCCAGGCGATGCCGAGGGCCACCGCCACGATGCCGGCGATGATGAGAAATCGCTGCATGCGGCGAGCATAGCCGAGCGCCGCAGTCGCGCGGATTGACGTCCCCGGGTGACTGCCGCGGGCGTACGGGCGATGGGCGCGGCCAATCGCGCGGTGCCTGGCCGGCTCGCGTCAGCG
>DAOMFI010000017.1:2262-37050 GCA_035429725.1 Burkholderiaceae bacterium
GGTGGCGCGTGCTGTCTTCGCCAGACTGGCGTCGTCGGCAGCCGACTTGCCCGTCGCGGACTTCGCGGTACGTGCTGCCGGAGCGGGCGTTTGCGCTTCGGCCGCCGCGCGCGCTCGCGCCGGCGCCTTACTGGCTGTCTTGGTACGCGGCTCGAATTCGAAGCCGACCGTCCCGTCGGGCTTGCGGACCAGGAAAGCGGAGAACTTGCGGCGCGTGCGGTTCGAGATGAAGGCGCGCAGCACGTCCGTGCGCCCTTCGTTCAGCAGCTTCTCCATCTGCGCGCGTTCGATCGGCTGCTGCAGGATCACTTTGCCCGAACGGAAGTCGCAGGTCTTCGCCGGGCCCGTGGCGCGTTCGCACAGGTAGTTCATCGGCTGCTCGAACACGTGGCCGCCGCACTTCGGGCAGGGCCCGATCGGCTGCTGGCCAGTGAAGTCGACGGCCTCGTCCGATGCGCCGCCATCACTGCCCTGGCCGAAGTCGAACTCGAGCTTGTACTCCGGCGTCAACCTGAGCACGGCGGAAAACGGCCGGCCCATTTTGCTGATGAAGCCCGACAGCGGCCCGATCGTGCCGTTACCCAGCAACTCCTCGACTTCCTCGACCTCAAGCGAACGGCTGCCGGGATGCTTTGGGATCGAAAAATCGCAGCCGGTGCAGGCAAAGCGGCGATAGTTCTCGATAACCGGCTTGCCGCACTTGGGGCAGGGTGTGGTGAGCCGGGCCGGATCTTCAATCGGTACCGTGTCGGACTCGTAGCTCTTGGCGCGCTCGACGATCTTCTGCGTCATGCCAGCAATCTCGTGCATGAAGCGGTCGCGTTTGAGCTTGCCGCGCTCCATCTGCGCCAGCTTGAACTCCCATTCACCGGTGAGTTCCGGTGCCGTCAGCTCGGGCACATCGAGGCCCTTGAGCAGCGTCATCAGGTCGAAGGCCTTTCGTGTCGGGCGCAGGTCCTTGCCGTCGCGCACGATGTAGCGCTGGTCGATCAGGTTCTCGATGATCTGGGCCCGCGTGGCCGGCGTGCCGAGGCCTTTGCCCGCCATCGCCGCCCGCAGTTCGTCATCTTCGATCAGCTTGCCGGCGCCCTCCATCGCGGTCAGCAGCGTGGCTTCGGTGTAGCGCGGCGGCGGACGGGTCGCCAGTGCCACCGATTCGATTTCAGCGGTCTGCACCGTCTCGCCGGCCTCGACCTTCACCAGCGCGCCCTGCTCCTCGATGGCCTCGCGGCCGTAGATCGCGAGCCAGCCCGGCTCGACCAGCACCTTGCCCTCGGTCTTGAAGGCGTGGCCTTCGACCCGCGTGATGCGCGTGGTCACGAGGTATTCGGCTGCAGGAAAGAACACCGCGAGGAAGCGCTTGACGACCAGGTCGTAGAGCTTGGCCTCGACCTCGGACAGGTGCCCCGGAGTCTGAAGTGTCGGGATGATCGCGAAGTGATCGGAGATCTTCGAGTTGTCGAAGATCCGCTTGTTCGGCCGCACCCAGCCGTTTTTCATCACCTGCTTCGCAAACGCCTTGTAGGGCGACTGCGCGCCGAGTTCCTGCATCGTCTTGCCGACGACGCCGAGGTAGTCCTCGGGCAGCGCGCGCGCATCGGTACGCGGGTAGGTGAGCACCTTGTGCTTCTCGTACAGCGCCTGCGCAATCGACAGCGTCGTCTTGGCCGAGAAGCCGAACTTGCTGTTGCCCTCGCGCTGCAGCGATGTGAGGTCGAAGAGCAGGGGCGACAATTGCGTGCTGGGCTTGGACTCCTCGCTCACCTCGCCCGGCCGGCCGGTGCAGGCGGCGACGATCGCCGCGGCCTTCGCCTCCTCCCAGAGCCGCTCGGCGCGGGCGTCGGGGTCGTCGCTCTTCTTGAAAGCTTCGTCGAACCAGCGCCCTTCGTACTGCCCGGCCCGGGCGTCGAACTTCGCCCGCACTTCCCAGTAATTTCGGGCCACGAAGCGGCGGATCTTGTCCTCGCGCTCGGCGACGATCGCGAGCGTCGGGGTCTGCACGCGCCCGACGGTTGTCAGATAGAAGCCGCCTTCCTTGCTGTTGAACGCGGTCATCGCGCGCGTGCCGTTGATGCCGACCAGCCAGTCGGCCTCCGAGCGGCTGCGGGCAGCGTCGGCCAGCGGCATCATCTCGTCGTCGCTGCGCAGCGTCTCGAACGCTTCGCGGATCGACGACTGCGTCATCGACTGCAGCCAGAGCCGGCGCACCGGCTGGCGCGCCTTCGCCGCCTGCACGATGTAACGGAAGATGAGCTCGCCCTCGCGCCCGGCGTCGCAGGCGTTGATCAGTTCGCCCACGTCCTTGCGCTTGATGAGCTTCAGCAGGACCTTGAGGCGTGACTCGCTCTTTCCGATCGGCGCCAGCTCGAAGTGCGGCGGAATCACGGGCAGGTGCGTGAAAGTCCACTTGCCGCGCTTGACGTCGTGCGATTCCGGCGCCTTCAGCTCGAGCAGGTGACCGACCGCCGAGGACAGCACGTAGCGGTCGCTCTCGAAGTAGTCCTGCTGCTTGGTGAAGCCGCCGATGGCGCGCGCAATGTCGGCGGCCACGGAGGGCTTCTCGGCGATGATCAGGGCCTTGGACATGGAGGCAGAAAAAGAAACCGCCGGAGCACGGCGGTTCTATATGAGACTGTTTCCTTTTTTCAGGATATCAACGATTCCGGCCTGTCGCGCAAGTGCCCGGCGCAAAAAGAAAAAGCGGCTCCGCGCCGCTTTCCGAACGATGCCCGCGCTTCGCATCGCGCCTCACCCTCCCTCGCGGGGGGAGGGCCGGGGAGGGAGCCTCGCTGTTGACCTTCGGCGGAGCGCGCGGCCGCTCCGGAGCGAAGCCGACTGACTTGCGGTTCCGCCGCGAGCGCACGGGCGACCGCTTAGCGGTCGCGTACGCGAGCGGCGCCTAGTGCAGGTCCCGCTCCGACCCGTCGTGCAGCAGTTCTTCCAGCAGCAGGACGTCGATGTCGGCCTGTTGGCTCCAGAGCACCATCAGGACGATGACCTTTGTCATTTCGAGTGGGATGGGCGTCTCTTCGAGCGCAAGCGCCCGCTCGATGACGATCTCGCGCTGTGTCGGCGTCAGCTGGCCGGCATGCTCGAGAAAGCTCAAAAAGCCTATGGACTCGGTCCCGAGCCGCTCAGCTTCCACCTTGGCGAAGACCCGGAACGAGCGCGTGCTTTCGGGGCCGACGGCCACTGATTGCTGCGTCACGAGTTGCAGTCCCTGCAGCCAGGCAAGCGCCTCGCTGATCTCTTCGTCATCGAAGCCCGCGGCGGTCAGCTTGCGCGAGAGGGAGTCGGGGTCCGGGCACGCATGCAGCGCGCCGTAGTTTTCGTAGAGGTAGACGAGGACGTCGAACACGTTCTTCGAACTCTATGCGAGGGGCGGTCCGCTGTAAAGCCCTACCGCAACCTTTGGTAGCGGTTGCCCGGGAGACGCTCAACATCTTGGGCCAGTTCGAGCTCCAACAGAGCGGCAGACAGGGACCCCGCATCGCGTCCGCTGCGCGTGGCGAGCGTATCGAGGTCGACGGGATCGTGCCCGATGAGCGCCAGCAGTTCGGCGTTCGGACCGGGCGCAATGGCCTCCGGTGGCGCCTGCGTTATCTGCTCCAGGCCCAGGTCGCCGGCGATGTCGTGGGCGGATTCCGCGAGCTTGGCACCATCGCGGATCAGCCGGTGGCAGCCTTTGGCCAACGGCGAGTGGATCGAGCCCGGAATCGCGAACACGTCGCGGCCCGCTTCGGCAGCGAGCCGGGCAGTGATCAGGGAGCCGGAGCGGAGCGCGGCCTCGACGACCAGCACGCCGCGCGCGAGCCCGGCGATGATTCGATTGCGGCGCGGGAAGTTGTGCGCGATGGCAGGCGTGCGCAGCGGGAATTCGGAGACGACGAGACCTTCTTCGCGTATGCGCTGCGTCAGCGCGCGGTTGCTTGCGGGATACACGATGTCGACGCCGGTGCCGACGACGGCAATCGTGCCCGCGTCGCTGTCGGCGTCGAGCGCGCCGCGGTGCGCAGCGGCGTCGATGCCGAGCGCCAGGCCGCTCACGATGGTCAGACCGCCGCGGGCGAGAGCGCCCGCGAACGCTTCGGCATTGGCGACCCCCTGCTGGGTGGCATTGCGGCTGCCGACGATGGCGAGCGACGGGCGATTCAGCAGTTCGCGCCGTCCGACCGCAAACAGCACCGCGGGCGGATCGGGAGTTTCCAGCAGCAACCGCGGGTAATCAGCGTCGGCCAGCGTGATCAAGGCATGGCTCGGCGCGCCTGCGAGCCAGTGCTCCGTCGCATCAATGACCGCTTGCACTTCAGCGCTCGGTCGCGCGGCGAGGACCCGGGCGAGCGGCTCGGGAACAGCCCGCGCCAGCGTGCCGGCTGCGGCGCCGAAAATTCCGTCAGGCAGGCCGAAGGATGCGAGCAGGTGCCGCGCCGTGCGCGGCCCCAGTCCCGGGGTGGCGATCAGTCGCAGCCATGCAGCACGCTCTGCCGGCTGCACAGGGGCGGCCCCTGGCGTTTACTGCACGCTGAGCGGGCGCAGTGGCTGCCGCAGCACGCGGTCCGCTTCGGTTTCCGTGGCCTGCAGCCGCGGCAGGTCGAGTTCGTCCGTTGGGCTGGACGCACGGTCACCCACTTCCACCGGTTGCGTGCCGCGCTGGATCAGCGCATACGAAATCGACGGGAACACGCGGAACACGAAGGCCAGCCCGATCTGCTCGTCCGGGAGCTTGACGAATTGCCGGCCCGGCAACGTGCGATCGGCGATGGTTTCTCCAGAGCGCCAGAGCTGGACGGTATCGCCGACCGTCAGGCCTTCTCCGGAGCCGCGGTTCAGCGTAATGATCTGACCGCCGCCGGCGAAGCGCACGCCGTTGTAAATGGCGATGACGCGGGCCTCAATCGGTGAGGCCGGCGCCTTCGGCACGTAGCTGATCAGCGTCTGCGGTTCGACCGGCAGCAGGCGGTCGCCGACGCCGATTTCCTGCTTGCTCTCGGTGACTTCGACCTTGGCCACCTCGCCGGGGCGCGTGACCTTGGCGCTGCCGAGATAAAACGCTTCCCAGGCAATCGGCCGCTTCTGATTGATGTCGTCGACGTCAAAGAGCGGCGCGAGCGGACGGAACACGCTGTAGTTGATGATCGCGTCGTCCTTGACTCCGCGCACGTATGCGCTGTCACCCCGGCCGGTGTAAACGCGGCCCTCCTGCGTGGCGACCACGCGAGGCGCGTCGTTCAATGCCGACGGGTCGAGCACCAGCGGCTGCGAGAGGAATGGCTGAATCAGGTTCGTCGGGATGCTGCGGATCGCGGCCCGCTCGGCACCGAGATCGCGGATCGAGGGTTGCAGCCTGCCTTCGCGCGGGTCGCCGCTGCCGCCGGCGATTTCCAGCCGCGCCCGTCCGTTTTCCTTGACGAGCCGGAGTTGCTGTCCTGGATAGATCAGATGGGGATTGGCAATCTGCTGTTTGTTCATCCCCCACAGCTCCGGCCAGCGCCATGGGCTCGTGAGGTACATCCGGGACAGATCCCAAAGCGTGTCGCCCGACTTGACCGTATACAGTTCCGGGGCATCGGGGGCCAGCGCTGCCAGCGGCACGCCGGCTTGCGCCACCTGGTCAGCCGTCGCCCGCTGCTCCGTCGTGATCGGATAGCGGCTGGTGGCCGATTGCGCCAGAGCGGTGCCGGCTGCCGTCATGCTCACGCAGGCGGCGGCGAGAACGCCCATGCTAGTCTTCTTCATGCAAGCTCCCTCTGGCCGTCCGGCGGGGTTTGTACCGTCCCGAACGCTTGCGACATCGGCTTGAAATTTGATGCGCCGATGGCTACTTAAGCTAAGACCGGACGTCAGATTCTGCCCCTAGTGCCTTGATATCGCAACGGATCGACGGATCAACCGATCCCGACTTGGCGCGATACCGAAAGGTGTGGGACGGCGTCGGACGAGGCCCTGCCGATGGTTCACCGAGGCGCAGTGTGGCGGCAATTTCCGCCGCTCGGGCGACGGAAAAGCAGGGTCAGATCCGGGGAGTTATCCGGTTCATCGGCTGGCGGCCGACCCGCGCGCTGGAGAAATTGACGTGGCTTTGCTCCCGATCCTCGAATATCCCGATCCGCGGTTGCGCACCGTCGCACGGTCCGTCACCGAATTCGACGACAGGCTGCGTCGGCTGGTGGCCGACATGGCGGAGACGATGTACGACGCCCCGGGTGTGGGTCTGGCGGCGACCCAGGTCGACGTCCATGAGCGTGTCATCGTCATCGACACGTCGGAGACCAAGGATCAGCTGCTCGTGTTGATCAATCCCGAGATCGTCTGGGCCTCCGAAGACGTCGTCGAATGCGAGGAAGGATGCCTGTCGGTGCCTGGCGTGTACGACGCCGTGACGCGCCCTGCGCAGGTCCGGGTGCGGGCCTACGACGCCCACGGCAAGGTTTACGAGCGTGACTGCAGTGGCCTGCTGGCGGTGTGCGTCCAGCACGAGATGGATCACCTGCAGGGCAAGGTCTTTGTCGAGTACCTCTCGCCGCTGAAGCAGGATCGCATCAAGACCAAGATGAAGAAGCGGCGGGCGAAGGCGGCCTGAGGCGCGCGGTCGGCCACTCGCGCCGCCGGGATGTCGTTTCGCGCCGGTCTCGTGCGGCCGGGCGCATAGGGCTGGGAGACGGTCAGCTCCCCGTTAAAGTGCAGACGTCGATCCTGATTGCGCTGCTCCATGGGCACCACGTCGTCTCAGTCAACGCATAACCCTGCTGATCCCCGGGCTGCCCGCAGGCACGTCAGACGACTGCGCGACTTCATCCACCTCTGTGTGCTTGCGGTGCCGGTCATCGCGCTAACCGCAGGCGTCAACCTTGCGAGCTCGCCACACAGGCTGTGGTTCCTGTGGGTCGTGCTGGGGTTCGCGATTGCGCTGGCGATCGTGTCGCTGGAGACATTCGGTCGCGATCTGTGGCTCGGGCGGGCATGGCAGGAACGCAAGATGCGTGAGTTTCTGGCGCAGCAGGCGCGCTGAGAGCCGCCATGCCGCTCATTCCCACACTTCGATCAGCCTGGCGGGCCTGGTGGTTGCCCTACTTCAGAGACAACGCAGGCCAGCCGCCGTGGGCCATGGCGCTCGTCACGATGCTGTTCAGCGCCGTGATCGGCCTGTTGCTGACCGCGTTTTCCTGGGTCTTTTCTGCCGGGCGCCTGGACCTGTGGCCTCTGCTGTGGCGCAATCTCGTCATTTCCGAGAGCATCGGCCTGTCGATCTTCGGTCTGTTCGCGCTGGCCGCGAAGCTCCTCGGGCCGGCACGCATCGACAGCCTGCCGGGCATGCAGCGCGCGCTGTTCTTTTCGCTGGTCCCATTGGCGGGCGTCGTGCTCGGCTACGCGATCGGCTTCACCCTGCTCGGCTGGGGCGCTGGCCGCGGCGGCTTTCAGTGGGTATCCGGCTGGTTCGTGTCGGGCGCACTGATGATCTGGGCGGTGCTGACGCTGATCTGGTGGCGCTTCTATCGACGCGAACTGCAGCTGGCCGAGGTCGAGAAGCAGCTGGCGGCCGACCGGGCGCGGGCGGCCGATCTCGAACGACAGGCCGTCGACGCGCGGCTGCGCGCGCTGCAGGCGCAGATTGAACCGCATTTCCTGTTCAACACGCTGGCCAACGTTGTCAGCCTCATCGAAGCCCATCCTGCCGATGCCAGGCGCATGCTGGAACGACTGATCGAGCTGCTCCGCGCCTCGCTGTCCGCAAGCCGCGCGCAGCACGCCACGCTCGGGCAGGAGTTCGACCTTTGCCGCGCCTACCTCGAGATCCTGTCCATCCGCATGGGCGGCCGGCTGCGTTACGACATCGCGGCTGCGGCGGACCTGCGAGGCCTGCCGCTACCCCCGATGCTGCTGCAACCTCTGATCGAAAACGCGATCCAGCACGGTCTCGAGCCGACAGTCGATGGCGGCCACGTGCGTCTCGGCGCGGCGCGGACGGCGGACGGCCTGCTCGAGATCAGCGTCGAGGACAACGGCGTCGGCTTCGGCACGATGACGCGCGGCGGTGGCGTTGGACTCTCGAACCTGCGCGACCGGCTGGCGGCGCAATATGGCAGCCGGGCTCGCCTGACGATCGAGGATGCTCTTCCCGGAACGCGGGTCCGGCTTGTGTTGCCGCTCGAGTCCGCACTGCCGGCGCAATCCCCCAGCGCGGCGCTGGCCGCGCACGCCTGATGCCCAGCGCGCTGATCGCCGACGACGAGCCTCATCTCGCGGAGTACCTGCGGGCGCAGCTGGCCGCCGCCTGGCCGCAACTCACCGTCGTCGCCGTCGTCGGAAGCGGTCCGGCGGCGGCCGCTGCGATCGCGCAGCATCGACCCGACATCGCGTTCCTCGACATCCGCATGCCGGGGGCCACGGGACTCGAGGTCGCGCGCGCGCTGAGCGGCCCGGCACGTCCGCAGGTCGTGTTCGTCACGGCTTACGATCAGTACGCGATCGAAGCCTTCGAGGCCGATGCCATCGACTATCTCCTGAAGCCGGTTGCGGCCGAGCGGCTGGCGCGGACGGTGGCCAAGCTGCAAACGCAGCTGGCGCAGGCGCAGCCCGTCGGCGACCTGTCGGCGCTGCTCGCGCAGCTGGCGCGGCAGGCTGAACGGCGACCGCAACCGCTGCGCTGGATCCGCGCCAGCAAGCGCACCGGCGACGGTGAAGTCACCGAGCAGATCGCCGTGGGCGACGTCCTCTACTTCCAGGCTGACGACAAGTACACCTGCGTCTTCGCGCGCGATGGCGAAGCCGTGCGCGAGTGGCTGATCCGCGTACCACTCGCCGAGCTGGCCGCGCAGCTCGATCCGGCGGACTTCCAGCAGATCCATCGCTCCGTCATCGTCAACCAGCATGCCGTCGCCGGGACTCGGCGCGACCTGGCCGGCAAGCTGCACGTGCGCATCCGGGGCCACGAACGTGAACTTCCCGTGGCGCGGCAGTATGCGCACCTGTTCCAGAAGATGTGACGCGCGCCGCTCTCAAGCCGCTGCGCGACTGTCCGGCACGGTTCCGACGCTGCGAACGTGCTCGACGATCAGCGCGGCGATTTCGGGCTGCAGCGCGGGCGGGAAGTCATGCCCCATGCCGGGAATCACCTTGAGTTGTGCGCCGCGGATGTGATTGGCGGTGTCGATGCCGGCGGCCAGCGGCATTAGGGGATCGTCGCGCCCGTGGATCACGAGCGTCGGCGCCTCGATGCGGGCCAGCAGCGCGCGCCGGTCGCCCGAGGCAAGGACGGCGAGCAGCTGCCGCGCCGAGCCCGCGGGGAAGTAGCCGCGCCGGGCAACGCGTTCGAGGTGCTCGCGCTGCAGCGTCGCGTCCGGCGGAAAACCCGGGCTGCCAATGACGCTGAAGACCCGGATCAGGTGGTTCGTCATCTCCGTGACGTCGTCAATCTTGCTCGGCCGCAGCAGGATCGCGCGCAGCGCCTTGTGGCTGCCGAAGGCCACGCGGGGGCTCGGATTGCCGGTCGACGACATGATCGACGTCAGCGACTGCACGCGCTGAGGGAACCTTGCCGCCAGCACCTGCGCAATCATGCCGCCCAGCGAGGCGCCGACGACATGTGCACGCTCGACTCCCATCGCGGTCAGCAGCCCGGCAGCGTCGGCGGCCATGTCGTCGAGTGAGTAGGGCGCGTGGACGGGCAGTCGCATCAGTGCGCGCGCGATGGCGAACTGCAGATTCGGCTGTTGGGTCGTGCGCAGCTTGGTGGAATGGCCGCTGTCGCGGTTGTCGAAGCGGATCACGCGCAGGTCGGCTCGCACCAGGTGTTCGACGAAGCTGTCGGGCCATGCCGCCGCCGGCATGCCGAGCCCCATGATCAGCAGAACAACTGGAGCGCTGCGCTCGCCAACGTCCTCGACGTCGAACGTCAGTCCATTCGCGGCAATCTGCGTCATGGAGTCAGAACCAGGCCTTGCGCGCTGGGTCGCGATACAGCCAGCTCAATGCGCCGCGTCGGTCGAACGACTTCCAGCGGCCTTCCGGCTGCGCCAGCCGATCCGCAATCGCGTACCACGCCAGCGGATTGAGGCCCAACCCAAGGTGGCTCGCCTCGACTTCGACGTTCTCGGTGCGCGGACCTGGGCGCTCGACGCTGCATTGCCACGCCACGACGCCGTCGGTCCGGCTATAGATCGATGTCGTCGGCACTGGCGGAGCAACGCGCAGCGGCGCGTGTATTTCCGGCGCCCCGATGCGGTGGCCGGTCACGAGTTCGTACAGGCGCCACGCATTGGTGGCGCGCGGGTGGCCGGTGAATGGCGTGCCGAGCGTGATCACCAGCCGCACGTCGCGCGGGAAATCCTTGGCCATCTCGCGCGCATAGATGCCGCCGAGGCTCCATCCGATGAGGCTGACGCGCCGTTTGTGCTGGCGCCGGATCTGCCGCAATCGCGCCATGCAGTGGTCGAGCACGCCTTCCTTCGGCCCCATGTTCGAACCCTGATCCCAGCCATAGGCCGCATAGCCCTTGCCCTCCAGGAACCGGCGCAGCGGCTTGGTCGATGCATCTGACGCCATCAGGCCCGGGAACACGAGCACCGGGTGGCCATCGCCGTCGGGAACCTGGTCGAGCCAGGGCGAAGCGAGCATCGCCGCGCCGTATTCCCACGGTGCGCGCCACTCCAGTGCCATGCGGACAAAGCCGGGCGGGCGGGACCAGTCGAATTCGTACCAGTGCTGCGTGGGGTCCATGGCGCAGAGAGCGGTCTGCGAGGGGCCTGAGTTTCAGGCGGCGCGCCTTCCGCGCGCGGGAGTGGGCTTCCGGCTGCGGGCCGGCATAGGCGCTGGCGCCGCCACGCGCGCGTCGCTTGCGCGTTTGAGGTCGGTAAAGGCGTGCTCGAGCGCGCGCGCCAGCGGCCGCGCATCCGGAATCCCGACGCGAGCCGCGATGACTCCGAACTCGAGCGATCCGGCGTAGCTTTGCAGGGTGATGTTGAGCCCCAGCCCGTGCTCGACGATCGACACCGGCCAGTACGTCTTGAGGCGCGCGCCAGCGAGGTACAGCGGAATGTCAGGCCCGGGTACGTTCGAAACCACCAGGTTGGCAATCGGCGGAATTCGATTGGCCAGCGACGTCCGGCCGTAGAGGCTCGCGGCAGCGGACAGCAGCCAGGGCAGGCCGAGCGACGGGAAGTCCGTCGGGATCAGGCCCTTCAGCTGGCGGGTCACTTCCTTGGCAGCCTGCGTGGAGGCCTGCACCGCCTTCAGCCTTTCGATCGGATCAGCAATGTCCGTGGCGAGCGAAGCCAGCGTCATCGTGGCCAGTGTCGTGGCCTCGGTGTTGCCGGCTTCGCGCAACGAGACCGGCATCGCAACCACCAGGGACTTGGCCGGCACGCCGCCGCGCGTTCTGAGGTACTCGCGCAACGCGCCACCCACCAGCGTCAGCACGACGTCGTTCAACGTCGCGTCGTTCGCCTTGGCCAGCTGGCGCACCTCGGCGAGCGGCAGGGATGCCGTGGCAAAGCTGCGCCCTGCGTCGATCGTGCGATTGAATGCCGTACGCGGTCCAAGGCTGAGGTTGCGACTGAAGCCCGTCGAGCCGGCGGCGAGCTTGGCCGCCGCCCGCGCGAGGCCGGGCAACAGCCGCACCAGATTGACCGTCTGCGAGCCGCTGACCTTGAGCGCAGTGCCGATCAGTGCCACGACGCCCGGACGCTCCGTGCGGCGACGGCGCGCCGGTTCAACCGTACGCGGCGATGGCGCGAAGTCGAGCATGGCCTGCGCGAAAGCGACGCCGGAGGCGCCGTCGAGCGTCGCGTGGTGGACCTTGCTGTAGAAGCCGAGTCCGCCATCCTGCAGGCCCTCGATCACGTGGAAGCGCCACAGCGGACGGGTGCGATCGAGCGGCTGCGCATGCAGGCGCGCGATCGCGGCCTCGAACTGGGCCATCGTGCCGGGCGCCGGCAGCGTGACCTTGACCACGTGCTTGCTCAGGTCGACAGTTTCGGCCCGCACCCACACCGGATTGGCGAAGTCGAGCGGCATGTTCGCCAGCTGCCGTGTAAAGACGGGTGATAAATGCAGCCGCTTGGCGATGTGCCGGCGCACGCGCAGCACGAAGTCACCGCTGCGACGCGGACGCTCCAGCAGGTGGACGGCGCCGACGTGCATCGGTGTGGCCGGCGTTTCGAGGTGCAGGAACAGCGAGTCCAGGCCCGACAGCGGTTTCAAGCGTCTCCCTTGCCGTCTGTATGTCGTGTGCGGCAGCCGCGATGGTAAACGCAGCGGCCGGGTGCCGTGCCCACCTAAAATGCCGTGATGCGCATCGTATTCGCTGGAACACCGGAATTTGCCGCGCGGTCGCTGGCGGCGCTGGTGGCCGCAGCTCCGGCGGAAGGCTGGTCGATCCCGCTCGTGCTGACGCAGCCCGACCGGCCGTCCGGCCGCGGACTGCGGCTGCAGCCCAGTCCGGTCAAGGCGCTCGCTCTGGCGCATGGCTTGCCGTTCGCAACGCCGGCATCGCTCCGCAAGGGCGACGAAGCCGAGGCGGCGCACCGATTGCTGGTCGATGCCGAACCCGACGTGCTGATCGTGGCGGCCTATGGGCTGATCCTGCCGCAGTCCGTGCTCGACATCCCGCGCGGACTGCGTGACGGCTGGAATCCGAGGCTCACGGCGATCAACGTGCATGCGTCGCTGCTGCCGCGCTGGCGCGGCGCGGCTCCCATCACGCGCGCGATCGAGGCCGGCGACTCCACGACGGGCATCACGATCATGCAGATGGATGCCGGTCTCGACACCGGGCCGATGCTGCTGGCAGAGGCGATCGACATTGCGCCCGACGACACGACCGCAAGCCTGACTGCACGTCTCGCGGATCTCGGCGCCGCGCTTCTGGTGCGGGCATTGCGTGCGGTGCCGAATCTGGTCGCGGAGCCGCAGCCGGCTTCAGGCGTGACCTACGCCGCGAAGATCGGAAAGGCCGAAGCCTGGCTCGACTGGACCGCGGCGGCCACTGTGCTCGCCAACAAGGTGCGGGCGTTCGACCCATTCCCGGTCGCGCTCGCGAGAATCGGCGCGACGTCCATCAAGGTCTGGCGCGCGGTATCCGTGGAGCAGAGCACCACGGCGCCTCCGGGAACCATCGTCGGCATCGGCCCCGCCGGTATCGACGTGGCGTGCGGCGCCGGTTGCCTGCGGCTCGCCGAACTGCAACGGCCCGGTGGCAAGCGCCTGCCGGCGCGCGAGTTCCTCGCGGGGTTCCCGCTGGCCACTGCGCAGCGATTCGCGCACGAACCGGCGCATGGCTGACGCTGGCGGCAACTCGCCGCCGCTCGCCGAAGTCCTCGCGCGGGCGGCGCGGGTGTGGCAGGCCTTCACGGCTGGCCGTTCGCTCGATCGGGCCCTCGCCGAGGTGGTGCCTGCCGATGGAAGCCGCCTGCGGCAGGCAACACAGGACGTGTGCTACGCGGCCGTGCGGCGACGCGCGTTCAGTGAACGCGTCATTGGCGAACTGGCGGCGCGTCCCCCGTCCGACCGCGTTCGTGCGCTGCTTTCGGTCGCGCTGCCACAACTGTTGACCGACCGGCATGCCGCGTATGCCGTTGTCGACCAGGCGGTCACGGCGGCGCGGGCCGATCCTGAGACGTCCTTCGCGGCCGGTTTTGTCAACGCGTTGCTGCGCAACTTCCTGCGGCAGCAAAGCAGTCTTGTCGAACGCCTGAATCGCGACGATGTCGTGCGGTACAACGCGCCGCCGTGGTGGATCGACCAGGTACGAGCGGCAGAGCCGCGAAGTTGGCGGGACGTGCTCGCCGCAGCCGGCGCGGCGCCGCCCCTGGTGCTGCGGGTGAACCGGGCGCGCGTCGCTGTCGATGACTATCTGCAGCAACTGGAGGCGCTCGGCGTCGCGGCTACGCGAGTCGGCGAACAGGCCGTGTGGTTCCACGACCCGTGTCCGGTCCGGCAGATTCCGGGGTTTGATGCCGGCCTCGTGTCGGTCCAGGACGCCGGTGCGCAGCTGGCGGCGCCGTGGCTCGAGGCGCGCGCCGGCATGCGGGTCCTGGACGCCTGCGCCGCGCCCGGCGGCAAGACGGCGCACCTCGCCGAACTCGCGGAGTTGGACCTCACGGCGGTCGAGGCGGACGGTGCTCGTGCCGTACGCATCCGTGAAAACCTTGATCGCATCGGCCGCCAGGCGCGGGTCCTCGTTGCGGATGCGCGGAATACCTCCGCCTGGTGGGACGGCACTCCGTTTGACCGCATCCTGCTGGATGCGCCGTGCACCGGCAGCGGCGTTGTGCGGCGCCATCCCGACATCCCGTGGCTACGCCGGAAGGCTGATGTTGCGCATTTGGCAACGTTGCAGAGGCAGTTGCTGGACGCTTTGTGGCCCCTGCTGGGGGTGGGTGGTAGATTGCTTTACGTCGTGTGCTCCGTGTTTCCGGAGGAAGGTCGCGAGCAGGTCGAACATGTCGTGGCGCGGCTACCGGGGGCGGCTGTGATGCCTTTGCCAGGCGGCTCTCCCACGGTGCGCCTGTTGCCCGCTGCGCCGGGTTCAGTGGCCTGGGAGACCGGGCGACCATGGCCAACGCTTCATGACGGCTTTTTCTACGCATTGCTCGAAAAGTCCCGATGAACCTCGTTACTGCGCTGCGCGGGTACGTCATCGCGCTGCTGATGCTGGCGGGCGCCGTGCCGGCGCTGGCCGACGAGCGCATCGGGGTCATCGCCGCCGAACTTGAACCGGCTCCCGCCGGGGCGGGCGGCGCGGTCCTCAATGCGACCTTCGAGTTCGAGATGCCGCAGGCCCTCGACGAGGCGGTGCAGAAAGGCATCGCGATCTATTTCAACATCGAGTTCGAGCTTTATCGCAAGCGCTGGTACTGGCTTGACCGCAAGGTGAGCTCGAGCACGCTGACGTACCGGCTGTCCTTCAGCCCGCTGACGCGCCAGTTCAGGCTGGCTCGCGGCGGCCTCTCGCAACCTTTCGAGTCGCTGGAGGAGGCATTGGGGCTGCTTAAGAGCGTGCGCCAGTGGAAGGTCATCGAAAAGGGCATGCTCTCGCCCGGCGACAGCTACGAGGCCCAGGTTCGCATGCGGCTCGATGTCACCCAGCTGCCCAAACCGTTCCAGGTCAACGCCATCACCAGCCGCGAGTGGAGCCTGGCGTCCGATTGGCGCGAGCTTGCGGTGCCGCCCGAGCTGGCGCGCTGAGGCGATGCACGGGCCAGCTCCTGCAGCGCGCGCTCCGATCATCATGAATCGGGGCGAGTCACGCGTGCAGGGCGCGGCAGCGGGGGTCGCAGTTCGCCACCGCCGCGGCCGGCCTGCCTGAAATGCCGCGCGTTATCCGCTACGGCCTGCTCGTTGCCATCGCGCTTTCGGGCGTGCTGCTGTTCATCCTGGCATCGGCCAGCGGCAACACGGCCTTCTTCGAAAAGAACTACCCGGTACTGCTGGCTGTCAACGGGGTGATCGCGGCCGCGCTCGCGGTCCTCGTCCTGCTGCTGGTGCGCCGCCTGGTCAAGCGGCTCCGTCTCAAGCGCTTCGGGGCCCGGCTGACCACGCGCTTTGCGGTGGCCTTCGCGCTGATGGGGCTGCTGCCGGGCGTGCTGATCTACGTCGTTTCGACCCAGTTTCTGGCGCGTTCGATCGAGTCCTGGTTCGACATACGTGTCGACCGGGCGCTCGACTCGGGACTGACGCTCGGCCGGGCCGCCCTTGACAATCTGAAGAGCGACGTCACGGCCAAGGCGCGCGCGTGGGCGCTCGAACTCGCCGACGTGCCCGAAGCGGCGCAACTCGCGCAGCTCAACCGCCTGCGCGAGCAGGGCGGTATCAGCGAGGCGCTGCTGGTCGGTGCGGGCGGGCAGCTGATCGGCGCAAGCGGTGCGCAGGTCTCCGAGCTGGTGCCGGAGGTTCCCAAGCCCGGTGAACTGAGGCAGGCCCGCATGCAGCGCCTGTTCGCCGTCATCGAAGGCGAGCCCGGTGCGGCCGAGGAGCGCCAGGGGCTGCGCACCCGCGTGATCGTGCCGATACCGGCCGCTACGGCGGCAGCCAGCGGCTCACTGCTCCCGCTCGACCTGTCCGGCGGTCGGTTGCGCGATTCGCTCGGCGGGCCGTCCTCGCGTGCGTTCGCCGAAGGGATCGCGACCGGCGCCGACCAGCGCTTCCTGCAGCTCATTCAGCCCGTGCCGGCAACGATCGCCGCGAATGCCGAGGCGCTGCAGAACGGCTACCGCGATTACCAGGAGCTTTCGCTTTCGCGCAGCGGCCTGAAGACCATCTATGGCCTGACTCTGACCCTGACCCTGCTGCTGGCCGTGTTCGCCGCGATCGCGGGCAGCGTGCTGCTGGCCAGCTCGATGACCGCGCCGCTGCTGCAACTTGCCGAAGGCACGCGGGCCGTGGCCGAAGGTAACTTCGCTCCGGTGCGCGAGTTTCCCGGCAGTGACGAACTGAACCTGCTGACGCAGTCGTTCAACGCGATGACGCGCCAGCTGACCGACGCGCGCGACACCGTGGAGGTCAAGCAGCGCGAGCTCGAGAACGCCAAGGCCTACCTCGAGCGCGTGCTGGCGAACCTGTCCGCGGGCGTCATCGTCCTGGACCACGGCTTCCGTCTGGTCACGGCGAACTTCGGCGCCTCGCGCATCCTTGGCCGCGCGCTCGAGCAGGAGATTGGCCGCCCGCTCAAAGAGCTGGATGAAGCGCTTGCATCGGCGTTTGCCGCGGGCTTTGCGCAGCAGGCACTGGCGGGGTCGCCGCGCGACTCCTGGCAGCAGCAGATCGAGGTCAAGCGTGCGAGCGGCAGTGCGCTGGAGCCGTTGCTACTGCTCGCACGCGGCTCGCGCCTGCCGCTCGAGGACGGCGTGGGCTACGTCATCGTGTTCGACGACATCACGCAGGTGATTTCCGCGCAGCGCGCGGTGGCCTGGGGCGAGGTGGCGCGTCGCCTGGCCCATGAGATCAAGAATCCTCTGACGCCGATTCAGCTCGCCGCGGAGCGCCTGCAGATGAAGCTGGTCGACAAGCTGCCCGGAGTCGAGGCCGATATGCTGCGGCGGGGCACCTCGACCATCGTCAGCCAGGTGGCGGCGATGAAGCGCATGGTCGACGACTTCCGCGATTACGCCCGCGTGCCCCCGGCGCAACTGGTGCCGCTCGATCTCAATGCGCTGGTCGAAGAGATTGCAACGCTGTATCGCACCGCGGGTACCTCGCTCACACTCGCGCTGGCGGCCGACCTGCCGCTGATCGAAGGCGATGCGACGCAGATGCGCCAGGTCATCCACAACCTCGTGGGCAATGCGCAGGAGGCGCTGGCCGGGCGCGCCGAAGCGCGCATCGTGGTGCGCACCGAAGTCGCCGAGTTCGTCGAAAGCTCCGGTGTCGTCCGCGCGGTGCGCTTCACCGTCGAGGACAACGGACCGGGTTTCGCGGCGAATATACTTCGGCGTGCATTCGAGCCTTATGTGACTACGAAGCCGAGCGGCACGGGCCTCGGACTGGCCATGGTGAAGAAGATCGTCGACGAACACGGAGCGCATATCGAAGTCGTCAACCGCAGCGGCGGCCCCGGCGTCGGGCAGTCGGCCGGGGCGGTCGTGACCATTGTCTTCCGGCGGCTGGCCCGCGCTGAAACTGCGGGCGAGGGCGCGCGCCGTGTTGCCTGACCGGCGCGGGCGCAACAGACTGATGACAAGCTCGCACTCTACTTTCCGCTGCCGGAACGTCCCGCTGCGTCCGGCGCACCACCCGCGCGGCACGCGGGGCAGCGGCCGCGGGCAGATTCGGTAGGGCCATGGCCACCATTCTCGTCGTCGACGACGAAGTCGGAATCCGCGAACTGCTGTCGGAGATCCTGACGGACGAAGGGCACTCCGTGCTTACCGCCGAGAACGCGGCGCGCGCCCGCGACGCGCGGGCGCGCGAGCCGATCGATCTCGTGCTGCTCGACATCTGGATGCCCGACACCGACGGCGTGACGCTGCTGAAGGAGTGGGCTTCCCTCGGGCAGCTGACGATGCCCGTCATCATGATGTCGGGCCACGCGACGATCGACACCGCCGTCGAGGCCACGCGCTTCGGCGCGCTCGAGTTCCTGGAAAAGCCGATCGCCATGGCGCGCCTGCTCTCGGCCGTTCGCTCCGGCCTGGAGCGTGGCCGGGTGATGCGCACCTTGCGTTCGCCGCTGCCGACGGGATTTGCGCCCGCCGTGACGGAGGAAGCACCGGCAATGGCTGCCGTCGAGCCGGCGCCCGCCGCCGGCCCCGCCGACACGCACAACGGTGTTCCCCTCGACCAGCCGCTGCGTGAAGCGCGCGACCAGTTCGAGCGGGTCTACTTCGAATTCCACCTGGCACGCGAGGGCTACAGCATGACGCGCGTCGCAGAGCGCGCCGGGCTCGAGCGCACGCACCTGTACCGCAAGCTCAAGCAGCTCGGCATCGAACTGGGCCGTGGCGCGCGGCGCGACCGACCGCAGGAGTCGATCCCGGCGGCGGCGACGGGACTGACCCCGGTCGCGGCCGTGCCGCCGCCCGTCTATGTCCAGCGCGACGACTACGACGACTGACCCGGAACGACCGGTCGCCGCGCGCGACGCACGTCCATGAAGATCATCATCATCGGTGCCGGCCGGGTCGGTTCCTCCGTGGCGGAGAGCCTGGTGTCCGAGGCCAACGACATCACCGTGATCGATTCAGATCCGGCGCGTGTGGCTGACCTGCAGGATCGATTCGACCTGCGCGGCCTGGTCGGCAACGCCGCGCTGCCGTCGACGCTGCATCAGGCGGGGGCCGAGGACTCGGACATGCTGATCGCCGTGACTGCCGGCGACGAGACCAACCTCGTCGCCTGCAAGGTGGCGGCCGATCTCTACAACATCCCGACGCGCATCGCGCGCGTGCGCAACGTCGAACTGCGGGAGCATCCGAAGCTGATCGGCGAAGAGGGGTTCCGCGCAACCCATGTCATCTTTCCCGAGCAGACCGTCACCGACTACCTGCTGAAGCTGATCGAGTTCCCGGAGGCACTGCAGGTGCTGGAATTCGCCGATGGCCGCGCCAGCCTGATCGCCGTGCGCGCCTTTGCCGGCGGCCCGCTCGTTTCGCATCCGGTGAAGGAACTGCGCCGCCACCTGCCGAACGTCGACGCCCGTATCGTCGCGATCTTCCGCGAGGGGGCGAGCGTGCGGGTCGACGGAGACACGATGGTCCAGCCGGGCGACGAAGTGTTCTTCCTCGCGGACACGCAGAACATCCGCACTGTGATGAGCGAACTGCGGCGTATGGACAAGCCGGTGCGCCGCGTGATGCTGGCCGGCGGCGGCAACATCGGGCTGCGCGTGGCACGGGCGCTCGATACCGGCGAGGGGTTGGATACGCCGGAGCGCTTCAACGTCAAGATCATCGAATTCAACAAGCGGCGGGCCGAGGCTCTCGCACACCAGTTATCGGCGAACGTCATCGTCCTGAACGGCGACGCGACAGACGAAGACCTCCTGCTGCAGGAAGGCGTGAACGAGACGGATCTTTTCATCGCGCTGACTAACGACGATGAGAACAACATCATGAGCTCCCTGCTCGCCAAGCGCCTGGGAGCGCGCCGGGTCATCTCGCTGATCAACCGCAAGAGCTATGGCGACCTGATGCAGGGCGGGCAGATCGACATCGCGATCTCGCCGTCCTACGCGACCCTCTCGGCGGTGCTCAAGTTCGTCCGGCGCGGTGACGTGGTCGCCGCGCACAGCCTGCGGCGCGGTGCCGCCGAGGCACTCGAAATCATCGCGCATGGCGACGCCCGCACCTCGCGGGTCATCGGCAAGAGCATCGAGCAGATCGAGCTGCCGCGTGGAGTCACGTTCGGGGCCGTGGTCAGGGGGCAGGGCGACCGCACGCGCGTGCTGATGGCGCACCACGACACCGTCATCGAGCCCGAGGATCACCTGATCGTGTTCGTCGAGAACAAGAGGCTGATCCAGCGGGTCGAGCGCCTGTTCACTGTCGGCGTCGGGTTCTTCTAGTGCGCCGCCGCCTCGACCTTGCTGCGCTGCCGCAAAAGCACCTGCGCTCCGCACTTTCCCGGGCTTGCGCAGAATGCCGACCGGCTGGCGGCGCGATTCACTAGAATGCAGCGGCCGGCATAAGACCGCGACCTCGATTACAGTCGCCGCGCGGACAAGAGATGGCCCCAGGCCGCGAGCGTCGCAGCAACTTTCCAGTTTTTCGCCAAGGAGACAGTATGGATTTCGTCAACAGCAAGGACGCAGCACCGACGCGTCGCAAGTTTCTTTCGAAGGCCGCGGCGGCCACAGCCGGCACCGCCGCGCTGGGCTTCCCGATGGTCTCGAAGGCCCAAACCACGACGTTCCGCTTCCAGAGCACCTGGCCCTCGAAGGACATCTTCCACGAGTACGCCTCCGACTTCGCCAAGAAGGTCAACGACATGGCCGGCGGCCGGCTGAAGATCGAAGTGCTGCCGGCGGGCTCGGTCGTGCCGGCGTTCCAGCTGCTCGAGGCCGTGGCCAAGGGCACGCTCGACGGCGGCCATGGCGTCGTCGCCTACCACTACGGCAAGAACTCGGCGCTCGCGCTGTGGGGCTCGGGACCGTCGTTCGGCATGGACCCGAACATGCTTCTGTCCTGGCACTACTTTGGCGGCGGCAAGGCGCTGCTCGACGAGATCTACAAGAGCATCAACGTCGACGTGGTTTCGTTCCTCTACGGGCCGATGCCGACGCAGCCGTTCGGCTGGTTCAAGAAGCCGATCGCCAAGGTCGAGGACATCAAGGGCATCAAGTTCCGCACCGTCGGCCTGGCGGTCGACATGTACACCGATATGGGCGCGGCAGTGAACCCGCTGCCGGGTGGCGAGATCGTGCCCGCGCTGGACCGCGGCCTTATCGATGGCGCCGAGTTCAACAACGCGTCGTCGGACAGGCTGCTCGGCTTCCCGGATGTCGTCAAGAACTGCATGCTGCAGAGCTTCCACCAGAGCGGCGAGCAGTTCGAGATCCTCTTCAACAAGGCCAAGTACGATGCACTGCCGGCCGACCTGAAGGCGGTCATCGACTACGCGGTGCAGGCGTCGAGCGCGGATATGAGCTGGAAGGCGATCGACCGCAACTCCAAGGACTACATCGAGCTGCAGAAGGCCGGCGTCAAGTTCTACAAGACGCCGGATTCGATCCTGCGCGCGCAGCTCGTCTCGTGGGACAAGATCATGAAGGCGAAGTCGGCCGAAAATGCGCTCTTCAAGAAGGTGCTCGATTCGCAGCGCGCCTTCGCGCAGCGCGCGATTCCCTGGCAGAACGACTACATGGTCGACTTCAAGATCGCGGCGAACTACTACTTCGGCAAGAAATAGTCACCGCCGGTTGAGGTCCGACGGGCCACCAGCCAGCAGCACCGGCCGGTGGCCCTTTTTCTTCCCGCGAAGGACGTGCAATGCAGAAGCTCCTGCTGGCGGTAGACCGCCTGTCGACGTGGCTGGGTCAGGTGTTCGCCTGGGCGATCGTCCTGCTGACGCTGATGATCACCTGGGAGGTCTACTCGCGTTATGCGCTCAACGCCCCGCACGACTGGGCGCTGAACCTGCAGATCATGCTGTACGGGACACTGTTCATGATGGCGGGTGCGTATACGCTGTCGAAAAATGGCCATGTGCGCGGCGACGTCCTGTACGGCTTCTTCAGGCCGCGCACGCAGGCGACGATCGACCTCGTGCTCTACATCGTGTTCTTCCTGCCGGGCATCATCGCGCTGACCTACGCCGGCTGGACCTACGCCAATGAGGCGCTGGCGATCCGCGAGAAGACCTTCTCGGCCACGCCGCTGCCGCTATATCCGTTCAAGTTCGTCATCCCGTTCGCGGGCGGCCTGCTGCTGCTGCAGGGCCTGGTCGAGATCGTGCGCTGTGTGCGCTGCCTGCAGGACGGCGAGTGGCCCTCGCGTGAGCAAGACGTCGAGGAAGTGGACGTCGACAAGCTCAAGAAGATGGTGCATGTGAAGGACGAGGACATCGCGGCACTCGACGAGCTGGTGGTGGCGCACGAAGCGAAGCCGGGTGCGCAATGAAGATCCGCAAGGAACTCTGGTTCGGCTTCATCATCATGGGGCTCATCATCGCGGGCACCGCGGTGATGCTGCTCTCTGCCGACTCGCTGTCGAGCGGTCACCTCGGCCTGATGATGCTGGCGCTGGTGGTCGTGGCGATCATGCTGGGCTTCCCGACCGCCTTCACGTTGATGGGCATGGGCATGCTCTTCACGTGGCTGGCGTACGAGCGCGACATCACACGGACGCTCGACCTGATGGTGCAGGCCGCGTTTAAGGTGATGAGCAACGACGTGCTCATCTCGATCCCGCTGTTCGTGTTCATGGGCTACCTGGTCGAGCGCGCCAACCTGATCGAGAAGCTGTTCCGCAGCCTGCACCTGGCCATGGCGCGCGTGCCGGGCTCACTCGCGGTGGCGACGCTTTTTACCTGCGCCGTGTTTGCGACGGCCACCGGCATCGTCGGCGCGGTAGTGACGCTGATGGGACTGCTGGCGCTGCCGCAGATGTTGAAGGGCGGCTATGACGTGCGCGTTTCCGCGGGCTCGATCACGGCCGGCGGGTGTCTTGGAATCCTCATTCCGCCGAGCGTGCTGCTGATCGTCTATGGCGCCACCGCCGGCGTCTCGGTGGTGCAGCTGTACGCGGGCGCGTTCTTTCCGGGAATCATGCTGGCCGGACTGTATGTCCTGTACGTCGTCCTGCTTGCAAAGCTGAAGCCGGCGCTGATGCCGCCGCTGACGGCCGAGCAGCGCTTCGTACCGCTGCCGCCGCTGACCGAGAAGGTTTCGAAGGCGATCTCGAACCGCGCGCTGCCCGCGCTGGTCCGCGCACTGAACGGCGCGCGCAATCTCGGCGTGCCCAGCGACTACCTGGTGAAGCAACTGGGCATCGCCTTGCTGCCGGCGCTTCTGTTCGTGGCCGTGTTCGGACTCGCGTGGTACGTCAACACGGCGCCTCGCGCCGTGGAAGCGATGCCGGAGGCGATGGGCGGAGGCCTTTCCGAGCCGGCGGGAGCGCTGCGTGAGCCGGCCGCAGCGGGCGGTTTGCAGGAACCTCCGGGAGCCCTCGGGGGCCTGTCGACGCCGCCCGGATCGAGCGACGGCTTGAAGGAACCACCAGGAAGCGGCGGGCTGGCCGAACCGCCGGGAGCCGGCGGTGGCCTGCGGGAACCTCCGGGCGCGGTGGAGGGTGTGAAGGAACCTCCCGCAAGCGGCGGACTTGCGCCTCCGCCGGGTTCCGGTGAAGGTGAGAAGGCACCGGGGTCGACGTCGTCGTTGCGTGAACCGGGCGCGGATGCAGCGCCGGGCGCGGCACCGACATCCGTCGCGCGCCAACCAGCGAGTTCCGGCTTCTGGATCGGGACGGCCGTCGGCCTGCTGGCCCTGGTCGCGTTCTACGCGATCCTGAGTTTCCAGCGGCTCGAAGTATTCAAGATGCTGCTGGCGAGCTTTTTCCCGCTGCTGGTGCTCATCCTGGCGGTACTGGGTTCCATCGTGTTCGGGCTGGCCACGCCGACCGAGGCGGCGGCCGTGGGGGCCTTTGGCGGCTACCTCTTGGCTGCGGTCTACTCGATCATCGGCAAGCGCACGCCGAACGTCGTGAGCAAGCTGCTGCTGTGGCTGCTGCTCTGGGCGCCGGCGCTCGTATCGGTGATCTGGTTCCTGTTGAACAGCGGCGGCATCGTCAGCCAGCCCGTGCCGCCCGTCATCGGCATCGTCTCAACGGTCGGCATCGCCGTCTGGACGCTGCTTGCCTACCGCCAGGCCGGCATCCAGAGCGAGGTCAAGGAATCGGTCTTTCTGACGGCCAAGACCAGCGCGATGGTGTGCTGGCTCTTCGTCGGCAGCGCGATCTTCTCGGCCGCGTTCGCCCTGCTCGGTGGGCAGGAGCTGGTGGAGAAGTGGGTGCTCTCGCTCGGGTTGTCGAAGACGCAGTTCCTGCTGCTGTCGCAGGTGATCATCTTCATCCTGGGATGGCCGCTGGAGTGGACGGAGATCATCGTCATCTTCATGCCGATCTTCATTCCGCTGCTCGACAACTTCGGCATCGATCCGCTGTTTTTCGGCCTGCTGGTGGCGCTGAACCTGCAGACGGCCTTCCTTTCACCGCCGGTCGCGATGGCTGCGTTCTATCTGAAGGGCGTATCGCCGCCGCACGTGACCCTGAACCAGATCTTCGCCGGCATGCTGCCGTTCATGGGGATCCAGATCATTGCGATCTTCCTGCTGTACGTGTTCCCCGAGATCGGACTCTGGCTGCCCAGCGTGCTGTACGGGCGCTGATGAGGGGAGGCGAGGCCGCCGTGCAGCGGCCTCGCGCGCGCGGTCGACGCCTGGGCCCCGGCCGATCTGAGCCACGGCCCGGGCGCATAATCCGCGCGCTAATACCGTAGCGGCACCATGCAGGCGTTCGCGCGCTCGATCCTTCCCGTCTTCAGCGTCCTCGGTTACGTCCTGCTGATCTTTGCCGGGACGATGCTGGTGCCGCTCGGCGTCGCCTTTGCGTTTGGCGAGGCGGCCCAGAAGGACTACGACATCGCGCTCCTGATCACGGCGGCCTCGGGCGCCGGTCTGGTGCTCGCGACGCGGCGCTACCGGCGCGAACTGCTGCCACGCGACGGCTTTCTGCTTGTCACCCTGTGCTGGACGGTCCTGCCGGCGTTCGCGGCGCTGCCGTTGCTGCTCCATATCGAGGGCCTCAGCTTCACCGACGCCTACTTCGAGGCGATGTCGGGTCTGACGACGACCGGCGCCACCGTGCTGAGCGGACTCGACCAGTTGCCGCTTTCCATCAACGTCTGGCGGCATCTGTTGGTGTGGATGGGAGGCATGGGCATCCTGGTGCTGGTGGTTGCGATCCTGCCGCTGCTGGGCGTGGGGGGGGCGCAGGTTTTCAAGGCCGAGACGGCCGGGCCATTCAAGGAAAGCAAGCTCACACCACGGATCGCCGATACGGCCAAGGCGCTCTACTCGATCTACTTCGGCATTTCCGTCATCTGCTTCCTGGCGTATCGCTGGGCCGGCATGTCATGGAGCGACGCCTTCATGCACATGTGCTCGACCATGGGACTCGGCGGGTTCTCCTCGCATGACGCGAGCTTCGGTCACTTCGATTCCCCGCTGATCGAATACACCGCCGTGGTCTTCATGGCGATCGCAGGATTCAATTTCTCATTGCATTTCATCGCGTGGCGCAGGAAGTCGCTGCGCCCTTACTGGTCCGATGCCGAAGCTAAGGCGTATCTGTTCACGCTCGTCGCGGCCTGCCTGGCTGTGGCTGCGTTCCTGTATCACAGCGACGTGTACGGCGACCGTTGGCAGGCGTTGCGCTACGCGACGTTCAATGTGGTCTCCATCGCGACGACCACCGGCTACGCCAGCACCGACTACAACCAGTGGCCCATCTTCGCGCCGGTACTGATGCTCTTCCTGTGCGGGTTCACGACCTGTGCCGGTTCGACCGGCGGCGGCATCAAGATGATCCGTGGCCTGATCCTGCTGAAGCAGGCGCGGCGCGAGTTCACGCGCATCCTGCACCCGCGGGCCGTGAATCCGGTGATCGTCGGCGGCCAGGTCCTCGAGAACAAGGTGATCTTCGCCGTGCTGGCGTTCATGCTGATCTATGGTGCGTCGATTATCTGGCTGACGTTCCTGCTGCTGCTCTCGGGCCTTGACGTCATCACGGCGTTCAGCGCGATCGTTGCCTGCGTCAACAACACAGGCCCGGGCCTGAACCAGGTAGGCCCCGCGACCACCTACGCCGTGCTGAACGACTTCGAGACCTGGGTCTGCACCTTCGCCATGCTGATCGGCCGGCTGGAGATGTTCTCCGTGCTGGTGCTGTTCACGCCGGAATTCTGGCGCCGTTGATGAGGGCTACGGTCATCCTCGGTGCGGGTGACATTCAGCCGGGCGTCGACGCGTGGCTGGCGGAAACATCCGCGGCGCGCCGTGCGATCCTCATCGAGGGCGCCTTCACCGCGCTCGATGCGCCGCCCGGAGTTCCGGTCACCCGACTGGGAGCCGGCTGCGTCTGCTGCATGGGCCAGGTACCGCTGCGCGTCGGCCTGACGCGCATGGTGCGGGCCCTACGACCCGACGAGGTCCTGCTGGTGCTGGCCAACGGCGAGCACCTGGCGCGTGTGCGGGCCCTGCTTGCAGATGGCAGTCTCGGCGTACGCTTCGAAGTGGGCTGAGCACCATGCTGCAGAAGATCCGCGTCAACGGCATTGAACTGGCATACCGCATCGACGGCGCGCAGGGTTCTGCGCCGTGGGTCGTGCTGAGCCACTCGCTCGCCTGCGACCACGCGATGTGGGACCCGCAGATGGAAGCGCTGCGTGACTTCCGCGTGCTGCGCTTCGATACCCGCGGCCACGGCGCCTCCGAGGCGCCTATCGGCGAATACACGATGGACCAGCTCGCCGCCGACGCGCACGCGCTGCTCGACGCGCTGGGCATCGAGCGTTTTCACTTTGTCGGCCTGTCGATGGGCGGCATGATCGGTCAGCAGCTTGCGCTGCGCGTGCCGCTGAGGATGGCCACGCTGACACTCGCCGACACCACGAGCCGCTATCCGCCCGAGGCGCGGCCGGTCTGGGAGCAGCGCATCGGACTGGTTCGCGCGCAGGGCATGGGCGCGCTGGTGCCGACCACGCTGGAGCGCTGGTTCACCGCCGCCTTCCGGGAGCGCCACATCGACACGGTGGCAGGGATCGCGGCGAAGATCCGGGCGACGCCGGTCGCGGGCTACCTCGGCTGCGCGCATGCCATTTCGCACATCGACCTGACCGCTCGGCTGCCGACGGTCGCTTGCCCGACCCTGGTCATTGTCGGCGCTGACGACCAGGGCACACCCCCGGCGATGGCCGAAGAAATTGTCCGCGCGATCGACGGCTCCCGGCTGGAGGTCATTCCCGCGGCAGCGCATCTGTCCAACGTCGAGCAGCCGGCCCGCTTCAACACCCTGTTGCGAAGCTTCCTGGCAGCTAACAGTTAGCGTTTACTCTCTTGGGTCGTGCCGTGCTGACTGGAGTCCGGCGCATGGCTTGAATCTATCCGCGCGGTACCGATATTGCAGATAAGCCCGTCCTGAATCCACAGCGGGCATGACGCAAAGAGGATGCCGCCGATGTCAGTGACGATCATCTACAACAGCCCGCAGTACTGCGTGTTCGAGTTCGACGGCTCGAGCCGCGAGGGCAATCGCGCCATCGGTGGCTACGAGATCATGGACAAGCAGTTGCGGCGCGAAATCTTCCTCGGCGGACAGGACGCCGAGAACTTTCGCAAGAGCGTGCAGGAACTGATCGAACAGGGGCCCACTGCCGACGAGGTGGATGCATTCCTGCAAGGCTTCAGTGGACTGATGACCCAGCCGGTCGTCCTGCACTGAGTCCTCCGACCTACCGCCCCGCCGGACCGAAAGCGGCCCGGCGCCGGCCGGACGCACGTCCCGGCCGCTGTCGTTTCGAGGGCCGGGTCTAGTGGCGGCGCCCCCACGCCGCCGCGTCAGCGCCACAATTCACCCATAGCAAAGCAGCGCCCGCAACGACGGGCGTTGATGGGAGGCATGGTGGAGTTCGACTACATCGTCGTAGGTGGCGGATCGGGCGGCTGCGCGCTCGCAGCGCGGCTGTCGGAAGATCCCTCGGTCCAGGTGGCGCTGCTGGAAGCCGGTGGCCCAAACGACGGGGTGCTCAACCGCGTGCCCACCGGCGCTGCGGTGTACATGATGAAGCGCAACGCCTGCAACTGGGCGTTCTCCACGGTGCCGCAGCCCGGACTCCGCGGCCGGGTGGGATACCAGCCTCGCGGACGCGGGCTGGGCGGCTCGTCGGCCATCAATGCCATGGTCTACCTGCGGGGCCAGCGCGAGGACTACGACGACTGGGCCGCGAGCGGCGCAACGGGGTGGGGCTGGCGCGACGTGCTGCCCTATTTCCTCAAATCGGAGAACAACGAGCGTGGTGCAAGCGCCTGGCACGGCGTCGGCGGGCCGCTCAATGTCGCGGATCTGCGCTCGCCGCATCCGTTCGCCGCGCGCTTCATCGAAGCGGGCTTGCAGGCCGGCCTGCCGCGCAACGAGGACTTCTCGGGCGCCACGCAGGAAGGCGTGGGTTACTACCAGGTCACGCAGAAAAATGGCGAGCGCTGGTCGGTCGCGCGGGCCTACCTCGATCCGGCGCGCGCACGCTCGAACCTGCATATCGAGACGGGCGCCTTGGCAACACGGATCCTGTTCGAAGGACGGCGCGCGGTCGGCGTCGAGTTCGATCAGGGCGGCACGCGCCGCGCGCTGCTTGCGCGGCGTGAAGTGCTGCTGGCCGCCGGCGCCCTGCAGTCGCCGCAGCTGCTGATGGTGTCGGGCGTCGGTCCGGCCGCTGAACTGCAGCAGCTCGGCATCGCTGTCGTGGCCGATCTTCCGGTGGGCCGCAATCTGCAGGACCACCTGGATGTGATCATCAACCGCCGTGTCGACGACACCGACCTGCTCGGCCTGTCGCCGGTCGGCGCCGTCAAGCTGCTGCGCGCGATACAACGCTGGCGGCGCGAGCGGCGCGGGGTGCTGACCTCCAACTTTGCCGAAGCGGGCGGCTTTGTCCGCACGCTGCCCGAGTTGACGCGTCCCGACGTACAACTGCACTTCGTCATCGGCATGGTTGACAACCACAACCGCACGCTGCACTGGGGTCACGGCATGAGCTGCCACTCGTGTCCGTTGCGGCCGAAGAGCCGCGGCGCGCTGACGCTCGCCTCGCGCGATGCGCGCGAGGCGCCGCTGATAGATCCCGGCTTTCTGTCAGACGCAGAAGACCTGGAGACGATGGTGCGCGGCTTCAAGCTCGTGCGCCGCATCTTCGCCCAGCCTGCTTTTGCGGCGTTCCGCGGCGGCGATCTTTCGCGCGAGCTTTACTTCAGCGACGTGCGCACGGATGACGAGATCCGGGCCGCGATCCGCGCGCGCGCAGACACGATCTATCACCCCGTCGGCACCTGCCGCATGGGAACGGACGACCGCGCCGTCGTTGACCCGCAGCTGCGGGTCCGCGGAGTCGAGGCGCTGCGCGTCGTCGATGCATCGATCATGCCGACGCTGATCTCGGGCAACACCAATGCGCCGGTCGTGATGATCGCCGAGCGGGCCGCTGAGTTCATCCGTGGCGGACCGGCCCAACGCTCGGGCGGGCCCGAGTTCGGGCGCCGCGCACCAGACGTCGAAGCACTGGCTGAAGCGCGATAGCGCGCTGCCGGGCTTCTGCCCGGCGGTCATGAGTACATGCGTGTGTGTCGCATCGAGGGCACAGCGCGGCCACTACAATGGCGGGCTCCGCTGAAAGCCGTCGATGACCGCGTCCGTCGCCATGAGTCTGCCTGCCACCGAGCGCCGCCTGCGCGAGCTGCTCGCGCGCCGCATCCTGATCCTGGACGGTGCGATGGGCACGATGATCCAGCGCTACAAACTCGGCGAGTCCGAGTTTCGTGGCGAGCGCCTGGCGGATCACAAGGTCGACCTCAAGGGCAACAACGACCTGCTGGTGCTGACGCGGCCGGACGTCATCCGCGAGATCCACGAGCAATACCTCGCGGCCGGCGCGGACCTGATCGAGACCAATACCTTCGGCGCAACCTCGATCGCTCAGGATGATTACCGGCTGGGGCACCTCGCCTATGAAATGAACGTCGCGGCCGCGCGCATCGCCAAGGAAGCCGCAGCGCGCTTCGATACCCCGGACAAGCCCCGTTTCGTGGCCGGGGCGCTGGGCCCGACGCCGAAGACGGCGTCGATTTCGCCCGACGTCAACGATCCCGGCGCACGCAATGTCACCTTCGACGAGCTGGCGATTTCCTACGGTGATCAGGCGCGCGGGCTGCTCGACGGCGGCGCCGACCTGCTGCTGGTCGAAACGATCTTCGACACGCTGAACGCCAAGGCGGCGATCTTTGCGATCGAAGCCGAGTTCGAACGCCGCGCCGCACTGGGTGAGCCGCGCGTGCCGGTGATGATTTCCGGAACCGTGACCGATGCCTCGGGCCGCATCCTGAGCGGCCAGACGGTCGAGGCGTTCTGGCATTCGGTGCGCCACGCACGACCGTTCGCGGTCGGCCTGAACTGCGCGCTCGGCGCCGCGCTGATGCGGCCCTACATCGAGGAACTGGCGAACATCGCGGACTGCTTCGTCAGCGTCTATCCGAACGCGGGGCTGCCGAACCCGATGAGCGAGACCGGATTCGACGAAACGCCGGAGGTGACGTCGAGCCTGCTGCAGGAGTTCGCGCACTCGGGCTTCGTCAACATCGCCGGCGGCTGCTGCGGCACGACGCCGGACCACATCCGCGCGATCGCGCAGGCGATCGACGGACTGCCGCCGCGCATCGTGCCGGCCCACGATCACCTGATGAAGCTTTCCGGGCTCGAGCCGGTGAAGATCGGCGACGACAGTCTTTTCGTCAACGTCGGCGAGCGCGCCAACGTGACCGGCTCGAAGGCGTTCGCGCGGCTGATCCTCGCCGAGCAGTACGAGGAGGCCGTGGCGGTCGCGCGCCAGCAGGTTGAAAACGGCGCCCAGGTCATCGACATCAACATGGACGAGGCGATGCTGGACTCGGCCAGGAGCATGACGCGCTATCTGAACCTCATCGCCAGCGAGCCCGACATCGCGCGCGTTCCGGTGATGATCGACAGCTCAAAGTGGAGCGTCATCGAGGCCGGGCTCAAGTGTGTTCAGGGCAAGAGCATCGTCAACTCGATCTCGCTGAAGGAAGGGGAAGACGAGTTCATTCGCCAGGCGCAGCTCTGCCGGCGCTATGGTGCGGCCGCGATCGTCATGGCTTTCGACGAGCAGGGCCAGGCCGACACCTTCGCGCGCAAGACCGCGATCTGCGAGCGCGCGTACCGCCTGCTGGTGGACCGCGTGGGCTTCCCGCCCGAAGACATCATCTTCGACCCCAACATCTTCGCGATCGCCACCGGCATCGAAGAGCACAACAACTACGCGGTGGACTTCATCGAGGCCACGCGCTGGATCAAGCACCATCTTCCCTACGCCAAGGTCAGCGGCGGCGTCAGCAACGTCAGCTTCAGCTTCCGTGGCAACGATCACGTGCGCGAGGCGATCCACACGGTGTTCCTGTATCACGCGATCCGCGCCGGCATGACGATGGGCATCGTCAACGCGGGCCAGCTCGGCGTGTACGAGGACATCGAGCCCGAGCTGCGCGAGCGGGTCGAGGACGTCGTGCTCAACCGGCGCCCCGATGCCGGCGAGCGCCTGGTGCAGTTCGCCGAGCAGGTGAAGGCAGGCGGAAAGAAGAAGGACGAAGACCTCGCATGGCGCGCCGAGCCGGTGGAGAAACGCCTCGCCCACGCGCTGATCCACGGCATCACGAACTTCGTCGTCGAAGACACCGAGGAGTGCCGTGCCGCGATCGCGGCGCGCGGCGGCCGTCCGATCGAGGTCATCGAAGGTCCGCTGATGGACGGCATGAACGTCGTCGGCGACCTCTTCGGTGCCGGGAAGATGTTCCTGCCGCAGGTGGTGAAGAGCGCCCGCGTGATGAAGCAGGCGGTGGCGCATCTTGTGCCATTTATCGAGGCAGAGAAGGCAGCGCATGTCGCGGCCGGCGGCGAAGCCAAGGCCAAGGGCAAGGTCGTTATCGCCACCGTCAAGGGGGACGTGCACGACATCGGCAAGAACATCGTCTCCGTCGTGCTCCAGTGCAACAACTTCGACGTCGTCAACATGGGCGTCATGGTGCCGGCCGAGAAGATCCTGCAGACCGCGCGCGACGAGAAGGCTGACATGATCGGGCTCTCGGGCCTGATCACGCCGTCGCTCGAGGAGATGCAGCATGTTGCGCGCGAGATGCAGCGGCAGGGCTTCACGCTGCCGCTGCTGATCGGCGGTGCCACGACGAGCCGCGTGCACACGGCCGTGAAAATTGCGCCGCACTACACGAACGGCCCGGTGATCTACGTGTCCGACGCCAGCCGCTCGGTCGGCGTCTGCCAGAGCCTGGCGTCCGACGACGCGGCCTCGAAATTCATCACCGAACTCACGGCCGAGTACGCGCGCGTGCGCGAGCAGCATGCGTCGAAGAAGGGGCCGGAGCTGATCACGCTGACTGCGGCGCGCGCCAATGCGTCACGGATCGACTGGACCGGATACGTCCCGCCGAAGCCGAAGTTCCTCGGCCGCAGGCTGTTCAGGAACTACGACCTGGCGATGATCGCCAAGTACATCGACTGGGGTCCGTTTTTCCAGACCTGGGACCTGCACGGCGCGTTCCCGCAGATACTGGCCGACGAAGTCGTCGGCGAGCACGCGCGCCAGGTCTTCGCCGAAGGCGAGAAGATGCTCGAGCGCTGTGTCGCCGAACGCTGGCTGCAGGCCAACGGCGCCGTGGCCTTCTTTCCGGCGAATTCGGTCGGCGAAGACATCGAGTTCTACACCGACGAGTCGCGGCGCGAAGTGCTCTTCACCTGGCACGGCCTGCGGCAGCAGACGAAGAAGCCCGTGCTCGACGGTGTGCCGAACCCGAACCAGTCGCTCGCTGACTTCGTTGCGCCGAAGCTCATCGATGGGAAGCCAAGCGGCATTGCCGACTATATGGGCCTGTTTGCCGTCACGAGCGGACTCGGCCTCGAGAAGCGCGAGGCGCTGTTCCAGCAGAAGCACGACGACTACGGCTCGATCATGCTCAAGGCCATTGCCGACCGCCTCGCCGAAGCCTTCGCCGAACTGCTGCACGAGCGCGTGCGCCGCGATCTCTGGGGCTACGCCGCGAGCGAGTCGCTGACCGGCGATGAACTGATCAAGGAGACCTATCGCGGCATCCGCCCGGCGCCGGGTTACCCGGCGTGCCCGGAGCATGCGGTCAAGCGCGCGCTGTTCGATGCCCTCGGCGCGCAGGAGATCGGCATGACGCTGACCGAGAACTACGCGATGCACCCGGCTTCGAGCGTCAGCGGCTTCTACTTTTCACATCCGCAGGCGAGGTACTTCAACGTCGGCCGCATCGGTCGTGATCAGCTCGAAGATCTGGCGCGCCGCAAGCAGCAGAGCGTGGGCGAACTCGAGCGCTGGCTGGCGCCGAACCTGGGCTGATGCGCGAAGTCCCTGCCGGATTGAGCCGTGCGTAGGCGGCATGCGCTGCTGGGGCTGCTTGGCCTGATGGCAATCGCAGCCTGTCGTCGCAGTGATCCGGAGCGGGAACTACGTGAGACCGTCGCACAGATGGCCCAGGCCATCGAGAAGCGCGAACCGGCAGGCTTTCTAGACGCGCTTTCGGAAGATTTCACCCGCGAGTCGGGCGCGTTCGGCAAGCAGGACGCGCGGCGCGTGCTCGCGGGAGTCCTGCTGCGCAACGAGCGCATCCAGCTGAGCGCGGTGGTGAGCGACGTGCGCGTCGAAGGCGATCGCGCGTTCGCGAAGGTGCGTGTGATTGCAACTGGCGGCGCGGGGCTGCTGCCTGAGCGCGGCCAGGCCTGGGAGTTCGAGTCCGCATGGCGGCGCGAAAAGGGCGGGTGGAAGGTCTTCAACGCCGAGTGGCGCGAAGGGCTCTGACGCGCGCCGCATGGTGATTGCGGGCACGGATGATCGGGCCGAGAATCGCCGCGCTGCGACGGACCGCGAGCGATGTCCGTATCCTTGAGCAAAGCACCGAGGCAAATGGCCCATGAGCGCCCAGACTGACACACGCGTCGCCGTCGTCACCGGAGGCGCTCGTGGCATCGGCCGCGCCATCGGCGAGTGGTTCCTGCGCCACGACCATTGCGTCGCGCTGCTCGACCGCGACCGCCCGGTGCTCGAACGCACCGTCGCCGAGCTGGCGATGCCCGATCGGGTGCTTGCCGTTTACTGCGATGTGTCGGATCCGGCCCAGGTCGCGCAGGCCGCCGGGGACGTGATCGCACGCTTCGGCCGTGTCGATGCGCTGGTCAACAACGCCGGCATCGCTGTGTTCAAGCCCGTGCTCGAGACGACGTTCGACGACTGGCGCACGGTGCTGGCCACGAATCTCGACGGCGCCTTTCTATGCACCCAGGCCTTCGGTGCGTGGATGGCGCAGCGTGGCGTTGGTGCCATCGTCAATATCGCCTCGATCTCCGGCCTGCGTGCCAGCACCCTGCGCGTGGCGTACGGCACCAGCAAGGCGGCACTGATCCACATGACAAAGCAGCACGCTGTCGAGCTTGGCAACCTCGGCGTGCGCGTCAACGTCATCGCGCCGGGCCCGGTCGACACCGAGATGGCGAAGCTCGTGCACAGCGTCGCGATCCGCTCCGACTACTACGACGCGATCCCGCTCGGCCGTTACGGCACGACCGACGAAATGGCCGAGGTCGTCGGCTTCCTCTGCAGCGATGCGGCGCGCTTCATCAACGGCCAGGTGCTGGCCGTCGATGGCGGCTTCGACGCGGCCGGCGTCGGGCTGCCAACGCTGCGGCGGCGGATGTTGGACGGCGAAGGTTCAACTTGACAGGAAGAGTCCGGCAATTGCTGCCCAAGCCGTAAGTTGCCAGACTTCCTGAAAGCGGCAGCATTGCGGAGGAAGGACGATATGGAGAAAGCATCCAGGCAGGACTGGCGCTCCGCGATCGCATTGCTGGCGGTTGCCTGCCTTGTTGGACTCGTAGCTCCTCATTACGTGCCTGAAACGCCAGGCTCGCCAGGGACGATCGTTGCGATACTGGTCCTGTGGTTCCTTGGCGGCTCGCTAGGCATGGTGGGCATAGCCATGGCCGCGAAGGCCTT
>DAOMFI010000018.1:0-36699 GCA_035429725.1 Burkholderiaceae bacterium
CGTGGCCTGGACATCGTCGAATTGCCGGTGGTGATCAATTACGACGTGCCCTTTTCGCCAGAGGACTACGTCCATCGCATCGGCCGCACGGGCCGGGCCGGGGCCAGTGGGCTCACGATCATGATGATGACCGGCTCGGACGAGCGCAGCGTCGCGGCGATCGAGCGCCTGACGAAGCAGAAGTTCGAGATGAGCACGGTTACGCCGCCGCCGCGGCGGGAGCGCGGGCGCGACGAGCGGGAGCGCACCGGGCGTGACGAAGGCCGCCGGCCCCGCCGCGAGTCCGGGCGTACGGACGAACGGGCACCGGACCGCGCAAAACCTGCGCCTGCCGACGACTTTTTCTCCCGTCCCTACGAGTCGGGCACTCCTGAGGAGGCTGGCGCACCACCGGCGGCAGCCGAGACTCCGCCCACTCCGCGCACCCCTGGGCGGGTTGCCGCACTGCTGGGCGGAAAGCGCAAATAGGCAGTCGCCGTCGCTCCGACCCTGCGCTCGTGCGGTCAGCGACCAGCAGTACTGCAGACGCTTCAGATGGCGGCCTGCGTTGAGAACGGCGTCTCCTCGCGGTGCCACCATTCACGCAGCGTGCGGCACAGCCCGCGGTTATCGAACTCGAGCACGAACACGCCGTCGAGGGTGACGCTCAATCCGCTGACGCGTCGCGTGAACGAGGCACTCCAATGGGCGATGACCGTGCTCGACTGCACCGCAAGCAGCCGGAATCGAAACGACACGTCGGCCTGTCCTTCCGGGACGGCCGACCAATATTGCAGCACCCCTTCGCGGCCACACGCCGGTGGCGAAAACGGCGTTTCGAAGTACTGGCAGTCCTCGGTAAACAGCTCCGCTGCGGCGGCCGGATCGGCGTGTTCCCAGGCCACGCCGTAACGCCGGAGCCAGTCCTCGGCAGAGGCCGGGTTCAACTGCATGCAGGTTCACGCATCACGGACACGTGCCGCCCATCCGCCGCTTATAGACGAGCCGGCCGGCGGACGTCGCGGAGTCATGGGGCGGTGGCAGCGGGCGCTGTCGCCGCCGGGAAGGTGATCACATGGTCGGCATCCAGCCGGATGCCGATCTTTTCGCCGATCGCGTGATCATGGTGGCTGGGGACGAGCGCGAGGACTTCGCGTCCACTGTCGAGCCGCAGCGTGTAGATGAAGTCGCCGCCGCGGAAGACCTTGCGCAGGACTTCGGCCTTCAAGGGGCTGGCGTCGTCATGGACCACGTCGTCGGGCCGTAGCAGCACCTCAACAAAGCAGCCTTTGCCGCAGGTGGCACACCCCTGCTGGCACGGCAAAGGAATGTCGCCCCTGAGCTCGCCCAGTTCGATGGCGACGTTGCGCGATGAGAGGACCTCGGCCGGAAGGAAGACACCCTGGCCGATGAAATCCGCAACGTAGCGCGTGGCCGGACGGTGGTACAGCTCGTACGGCCGATCCCACTGCTCCAGATTCCCGCGATGCATGACGCCGACGCGATCGGCAATCGCGAACGCTTCCTGCTGATCGTGCGTCACCAAAATGGCGGTTGTGCCGCTTGCCTTGAGAATCTGACGAACCTCATGCCCCAGGCGCTGGCGCAGTTCCACGTCGAGGCTGGAGAACGGCTCGTCCATCAGCAGCAGCGACGGGCGCGGCGCAAGTGCCCGGGCGAGCGCCACGCGCTGCTGCTGGCCGCCGGAAAGTTCGTGCGGGAAGTTACGGGCGCGCGATGCCAGGCCCACGAGGTCGAGCATCTCCTGCGCGCGCCGGGTCCGTGCCACAGCGTCCAGCCCACGCAGCCCGAACGTCACGTTGCCTTCGACCGTGAGGTGGGGAAAGAGCGCGTAATCCTGGAAGACGAGGCCGACGCTGCGCCGCTCCGGAGGTGCGGTGAAGTGCGGACCCGACACGACGAGCCCGTCGATCTCGATCGTGCCTGCCGCAACCGGCAGGAAGCCCGCGATGGCACGCAGCAGCGTTGTCTTGCCGCAGCCGGAACTGCCGACCACGCAGCCGATCTCGCCCCGCGCGAGAGTCAGGTACAGGCCATCAAGCACGCGCGTGCCGCCGCGGTAGTCAACGCCGAGCCCGTCGATGGCGAGCAGCGTGGTTGGGGGCGCGTCTATGTCCATGATTCGGTAAGTTTAGCCGATCAAATGAGGTTAGTTCTCATTTGCATTTAGACTCCATGAACAGCGGAGGGATTTTTGGCGACAGCAGTCAATCGAGGATCAGCACAGGCGGGCAGCGACCGGCCATCGCCTTGGCGTACAGCGTCCGGACTGGGCCGGCCGCTGCTGCTCGCGCTGGCCTGCGTTGGCATTGTCGGCCTGCCGGTGCTGAGCATCTTCGCCAGCTTCCTCGGCGCGGGCGAAACCGCCGACACGCTGCAGCACTTGCTGGCGACCGTCATCCCGGCGGCCATGGCCGAGACTCTGATGCTCGGCGCGGGCGTGGTGGCGGGCGTCGTCATCGTCGGATCCGTCACCGCGTGGCTCGCAGCCACCTGCGAGTTCGCGGGCCGGCGCGTCTTCGAGTGGGCGCTGCTGCTGCCGCTGGCGATGCCCGCGTACATCGTCGCCTATGCCTACACGGATGCATTGCAGTTCGCCGGCCCCCTGCAAACAGCGTTGCGCGAGACGTTCGACTGGCGCCGGGGCGATTACTGGTTTCCGGAGATTCGTTCGGTGCCGGGCGGCATCTTCGTGTTCACCGTCGTGCTGTACCCCTATGTCTACCTGCTGGCGCGCACCGCCTTCCTGGCGCGTACGGCGGCGATGATCGACGCCGCCCGCAGCCTGGGACTGACGGCGTGGCAGACTTGGTGGCGAGTCAACATTCCACTGGCGCGGCCGGCGATCGCCGCCGGTGCACTGCTCGCACTGATGGAAACGCTGGCGGATTACGGCGCGTCGGTGTACTTCGGACTGCAGACCTTCACGACAGCGATCTATCGCGCCTGGTTCTCGATGGGTGACCGCATGGCGGCAAGTCAGCTCGCCGGAGTACTGCTGCTGCTGGTGCTGGGCATCCTTGCACTGGAGCGCGCCGCGCGCGGCCGCGCCCGCTTCTTCACGCCGACAGCCAGCCAGCGGCCGGCACCACGCTCGCAACTGCGGGGATGGCGGGCATTGGGCGCGCTGGCGCTGTGCCTCGCGCCAGTGATCCTTGGCTTCATCCTGCCGGTGCTGCTGCTGTTGCGGTTGCTGCTGCCGACCTGGGCCAGCGTTGACGCAACGCGTTACCTACAGTGGCTCGCGAACACGCTCGGCGTGGCGGTCGGAAGCTCCATGGTCGTGCTGGTAGTCGTACTTGCGCTGGCGTATGCGGCGCGCGCCGCGGAACGCGGAGCTCCCGCTGCGCTCGTGAGAGCCTCCGTGCGGCTGATGAGCCTGGGTTACGCACTGCCCGGAGCGGTCGTGGCCGTTGGCATTCTGGTTCCGCTGGCGGGCTTCGACAATGCGCTCGACGGTTTTCTGAAGTCGCTGGTCGGAGTCGGGACGGGCCTGCTGCTGACCGGTAGCGTGTTTGCACTGCTTTACGGCTATCTCGTGCGCTATTTTGCGGTGGCGTATCAATCGGTCGAGGCGGGCCTTGCACGCATCACGCCGGCCATGGACGCCAGCGCACGCAGCCTTGGCAGTACTCCGTTCGACACATTCGTCCGGGTCCACCTGCCGATACTTGCGCCATCGGTTCTCGCAGCGGTGCTGCTGGTATTTGTCGACGTGATGAAGGAGCTGCCGGCGACGCTTGTGCTGCGCCCGTTCAATTTCGACACGCTCGCCGTCGTGGCCTATCAGCTCGCGGCCGACGAACGCCTCGGCGAGGCCGCTCTGCCCGCGTTGACCATCGTGCTCGCGGGCGTCTTTCCCGTGATCCTGCTGTCGCGCGCCATCGCGCGGGCGGCGCCCGGGCAAGCCTAGAACCGAGCCGCCGGGTCGCTCCCGGTACTCAACGCGAAGTCGGCATCGGTTCTAGTACGCTTGCCGCCTTTTCCATCGGAGCGCCGCACATCATGGGCTACGCAATTGCAGCACCGGCACAGGCCGTTGTGCCGATCGATGGCTCGACCGATCTGTTCCCGGTGCATCGTATCTATTGCGTGGGCCGCAACTATGCCGACCATGCCAAGGAGATGGGTTTCTCTGAACGCGAAGCGCCATTTTTCTTCATGAAGCCGGCCGACGCCGTGCTTCCGGTTCCCTTCGGCAAGACGGGTGAACTGCCGTATCCGGGCGAGACGGCAAATCTGCATCATGAGATCGAGCTCGTGGTCGCCATCGGCCGGGCCGGCAGAAGCATCGCGCCGTCCGATGCGCCGTCGTACATCTGGGGCTACGCGGTTGGACTCGACATGACGCGTCGTGACCTGCAGTTCGCGCTGCGCGACAAGGGTCGCCCGTGGGACGTCGCCAAGGGCTTCGACTACTCGGCACCGATCTCGCCGCTGAAGCCGCTCGCCGTGACCGGCGAGCTCACATCCGCAGCGATCTGGCTCGAGGTCAACGGCGAAAAGCGACAGTCGAGCGACGTTGCGAAGCTCATCTGGAGCGTCAACGAGACCATAGGGCATCTGTCGAAGTACTTCACGCTGATGCCGGGCGACCTGATTTACACGGGCACGCCTGAAGGCGTCGGCGCGGTCAGGCCGGGCGACGTGCTGGTCGGCGGCATTGCCGGTCTCGGGACGCTGCAGGTGAAGGTCGTCGAGTGATGAGAGGTCGGAGCACGATCGAGTGCATTGCCTGCGTCGTCGCTCTTCTGCTGGCGGAGGCCCTGATGCCGGCGCAGGCACAGTCCGTCACCACACTGAAGGTGCATCACTTTTTGCCGCCAGGTTCGACGACGCATGCCAAGCTGATCGTGCCCTGGTGCGCGAAGATCGAGGCGGAGTCGTCGGGCCGACTGAAGTGCCAGATCTTTCCTTCGATGCAGCTCGGCGGCACGGCGTCGCAACTCTACGACCAGGTGCGCGACGGCGTGGTCGACATCGTCTGGACCCTGCCCGGATACAACGCCGGGCGTTTCCCCGCGATGGAAGTGTTCGAGCTGCCATTCATGATTTCCGATGCCGAAAGCGCCTCGCGCGCGGCCTGGCAGTTCTACGAGAGGCACGGCCGCAGCGAGTTTCGCGAAGTGCGGCCGTTGGCCGTCCATGTTCACGACGCCGGCTACCTGCACACGCGCGAGCGTCCGGTCCGCACGCTCGACGACTTCCGCGGCATGAAGCTGCGTGCGCCGACGCGCCAGACCAACAAGTTGCTGGCTGCGCTCGGCGCGTCTCCGGTCTCGATGCCGGTGACTGCGCTCGCCGATGCCATGAACAAGGGCGTGCTCGACGGCGCGGTCGTGCCTTGGGAGGTCGTGCCGGCCGTGAAGGTGCACGAAGTCGCGCGCTTTCACACGGAGACGGATCCCAACGTGCCCGCGCTGTACACGGCCGTCTTCCTTCTGGCGATGAATCCGAAGACTTACGAGCGCCTGCCGCCGGATCTTAGGGCGGTTATCGACCGCAACTCCGGGCAGGAACTCTCGACCCAGGCCGGACGCCTGTGGGAGCAGCAGAAGGCGCCGGCACGCAAGCTTGCGCAGGACCGAGGCAACACGGTCATCGTCGTGCCGGCGGCGGAACTGGCGAACTGGCAGCGTGCTGCGCAGCCGGTGCTTGTCGACTGGATTGCCGAGATGAAGCGGCGACAGATCGATGGCGACCTGCTGCTGGCCGATGCGCGAGCGCTGCTGGCGCGCAGCGCCGCGACGAACATAGCGCCCCCGCGCGACCGGGCTGCCAAGTAGTCATGCGGCGCACGCTCAGCGCTGCAGCGATCGCATTCGCGCTGCTGGGCGGTTTCATCGTCGCGCTGGTCGCCGGGGTGACCGTGGTTTCGGTGGTCGGTCGCTGGGCGGTGGCCGCTCCGATTCCGGGTGATGTCGAGCTCGTGCAGCTCGGCACGGCCAGCGCACTGGCGCTCTTTCTTCCGTACTGCCAGCTGCATGGCAGCCACCTGATCGTCGATATCTTCACCGTGCGCTCAGGCGCAGCACTGCATCGCTCGCTCGATGCCTTTGCCCATGTTGTCGCCGCGGCGGTTCTCGCACTGCTGGCGGTGCGTGCCGCGTGGGGAGTTGAAAGCCTGCGCGCAGCGGCCGAGACCTCGATGGTGCTGGGTGTTCCGCTCTGGCTCGCGTACGCGCCGATGGTCCCGTCGCTCGCGCTCGCGGCCCTCATTGCGCTGCTGCGGCCGCGCGCCGCGGCAAACGAAGGCGCCGCCTGATGTCGGCGTGGAGCCCGCTCGTGCTCTTCGCCGCGATGCTGGCGCTGATGGCGATGCGCCTGCCCATCTGGGTGGCGATGTTCGTGCCCGGCGCGGCCGGCTTCGCTGTCCTGGCCGGTGGCGAAGCACTGCTCGCCTATCTCAAGGGGATCGTCTTTGCGCGATTCTCGATTTACGACCTGTCCGTGATACCGCTCTTCCTCCTGATGGGACAACTCGCAACCGAAGGCGGCCTGTCGCGTGCGCTGTTTCGCGCGGCGGCAAGCTTCGTTGGTCACTGGCGTGGCGGGCTGGCGCAGGCCTCGGTGCTTGCCAGCGCTGCGTTCGGCGCCGTGTGCGGATCGTCGGTTGCCACGGCAGCGACGATTGCTCAGGTGGCGTTGCCGGAGATGCGGCGCTACCGGTACGACGGCGGCTTCGCAATGGCCGTGCTGGCAGCCGGCGGCACGCTAGGTATCCTGATCCCGCCATCGGTGGTTCTGGTGCTGTACGCCATCATCGCGGAGCAGAACATCGCAAAACTCTTCGCGGCGGCGTTGCTGCCAGGGCTGCTCGCAGCGCTGCTTTACTGCTTTGCCATCGCAGTGGTGATGCGTTGGCGGCCGGCGCTCGGGCCCGCCGAGCCGCGCGTGCCCTGGCGCAAACGCTCGCAGGCGCTGGGCGGCGTCGTCCCCGTACTTGCGATCTTCCTCGTCGTGCTGGGAGGGATTTACGGCGGCGTTTTTACTGCTACCGAAGCGGCAGCCATCGGCGTCGTGCTGACGGCCGCGGTCGGCGTGCTGCGACGCCGTCTCACGCTGAACGGCGTGAAGTCCGCCTTGCTCGGCACCGCCGAAGTGTCCGGCGTCATCTTCATGATCTTCATTGGCGCCGACATGCTGAATGGGGCGCTTGCGCTTTCACAATTGCCGGCGCGCGCGGCGGAGTTCATCAGCGCGCTGCCGTTGCCGCCACTGACGATCCTGGCCCTGGTGCTGCTGGGCTACATCGTGCTCGGCAGCGTCATGGATGAGCTCTCGATGCTGCTGCTGACGCTGCCGGTCGTGTTTCCCGCTGTCATGCAACTCGATCTGTTCGGCCTGCCACTCGAAGCCAAGGCGATCTGGTTCGGAATTCTGCTGCTCACCGTGGTCAACATCGGTTTGATCGCTCCGCCCGTTGGGCTCAACATGTATGTGGTCAACGCGCTCGCGCGGGACATACCCATCGCCCAGGGCTACCGGCGCGTTGTCGCGTTTCTGGCTGCCGACGCGGTTCGACTCGTGCTGCTGCTCTTCGTCCCGGCCCTTTCGCTCTGGCTCGTGCAGTTTGTTCGCTAGGATGGCGCCATGATGAAGCTCTACAACTACTTTCGCAGTTCGGCGTCGTTCCGCGTCCGCATTGCGCTGAATCTCAAGGGCCTTCCCTACGAGTACGCGATCGTCCACCTGACGAAAGACGGCGGCCAGCAGTTCGTCCCGGCCTTCCGGGCGCTCAATCCGGATGCGCTGATCCCGGTGCTCGACGACGACGGCCGCGTGCTGACGCAGTCGCTGGCGATCATCGAGTACCTTGATGAGACCCGCCCCGAGCCGCCGCTGCTGCCGCGCGATGCGCTGGAGCGGGCCTACGTGCGCTCGTTCGCGCTCGGCATTGCCTGCGAGATCCATCCGCTCAACAACCTGCGGGTGCTGCGCTACCTGGTGCATGAGCTCGGCGCGAGCGAAGACGGGAAGAACGCCTGGTACCGCCACTGGGTCGAGCAGGGTCTTGCCGCGCTGGAAGCGCGCGTCGTGGCCGAGGGTCGCGCGGGGCGCCATGTGCTGGGCGAGCAGGTCACGCTGGCGGACATCGTGCTCGTGCCACAGATCTTCAACGCGCGTCGCTTTGACTGCCGGCTCGATCACGTGCCGACATTGATGCGCATATTCGACCACTGCATGGAACTTGCGGCTTTCGTCAACGCCCAGCCATCGAGGCAACCGGATGCCGAGGGCTGAGCGCGCTGCGCGCGGTTCAGCGGCCGGCCAGCATGCGCTCGCGTACCGCAGCCGCCAGCTCGGTGACGGCAGTGGCGTAGAAGTAGCTGCGGTTGTAGTGCAGGATGGCGCTGAAATTCACTGTGCCCACCCGGTAGCTGCGGCCGGCCTGGCCGTTGCCGTCAACCTGCGGGAGGTCGATGACGATCACTGCAGTGTCGAGTGGCAGCAGGACTTCTGTGGTCACGCCCGACGACAGCGCCGCCGACCATGTGGTCCTCGCTTCGATGCCGCGACCGAGTGCATCGACGATCTCTTCGCTGGCTTCCGCCTCGAATGCGATCGGCAGGTCGCGCCGCCAGCCATGACCGACAAGAAAACTTGCCACCGAGCCAATGGCGTCGGCCGGGCTCGACAGCAGGTCGATCCGGCCGTCGCCGTCGTAGTCAACGCCCCAGCGCCGGATCGAGCCCGGCATGAACTGCGGCAGACCGATCGCACCGGCGAATGATCCGCGGTAGGACGCCGGACTGCGCCTCTGCTCACGCGCGAGCAGCAGGAACTCGATGAACTCGGCGCGATAGAACTCGGCGCGGCGCAGGTAGTCGAAGGTCAGCGTCGTGAAGACGTCAAGGGTCCGGAAGTTGCCGGTGATGCGCCCGAAGTAGGTCTCGACTCCAATGATGGCAACGATGAACTCGGCGGGGACGCCAAACTGCTCCTCGGCGCGCGCCAGTGCGGCTCGGTGGGCTTCCCAGAAGTCCACGCCGGCCTGGATGCGCGTGGGCTCCAGGTAGCGCTGGCGGTACTCCAGCCAGTTGCGCTGCCTGAAGGGAATCGGCGGCTGCATCAGTCGTTCGACGCTGGCGGAGTAGCGTGCTTCACGCAGCCACCGCTCGAGTCCCGCACGGTCGAAGCCGTGCGCCGCCGCCAGTTCGTCGACGAACTGCTGCACTTCGGGGCGCGAAAGGTACGGACTGCGCGCCTGCGCCGGAGCCGCGGTCGCGAGCGCGGCGAGCGCGATGAGGAAAGCCCGGCGGTCGCGCGTCACAGTGGGTTCGGACGGGGCCGGAAGGCCCGGATCGCACGGCGCAGCGCGCGGACATCGGCGCGCGTTGCACTGGCCGAGGCCGGTCCATAGCGAAGTTGTTCGTAGCGCGAGAGCAGGCGGCGCGCCAGCTTCACGTCGTCTTCGATGAGCGCGCGCCGCGTTCGAACGTACAGCTCACGGGGGCCGCACGACACGGAAGCGGCGACGCCGGCGCGTTCGAGCCGCTCGCGCAGCAACTGGAATGACGCTCCCAGGGGATCGCGCACCAGCCGCGGTCGCAACGAGACGAACGCGAGCCATGCCAGCAGTATCCCCATGATGAGGGCGAGCAGCAGGATGACGCTCTCCAGCTTGGGCGCGAGACCCAGGCGCTCGACCAGCGCCTGCTGCCGCTCCAGCGAATAGGTCAGCACCCACTGGTTCCAGCTGTTCTCCACCGCCTCCCAGTTGTAGCGCAGCGAGCGCAGCCAGGTGGCATCGGTGCCCGTTGCCGCGGCGCCCCGGCCGGCCTGGCGTGCGACTTCGCCCGCTCCACCCTGAATGCGCACCGGCGCAACGACGGAAGTTGGATCGACGCGGACCCAGCCCCGACCCTGCAGCCAGACTTCGGCCCAGGCGTGCGCGTCGGACTGCCGGACCGTCATGAAGCCGTCGACCGGATTCTGCTCGCCGCCCTGGTAACCGGTCACGACGCGCGCCGGTACCTCCAGCAGGCGCATCAGAAACACGAAAGCCGAGGCGTAGTGCTCGCAGAAGCCGAGCCGGGTGTCGAACAGGAACTCGTCGATCGAGTTGCGTCCCAGGGCCGGCGGCTCCAGCGTATAGCCGTAGCCGCCACGCCTGAAGTGCTCCAGCACCGCGTTGACGAGCTGGACGTCCGATCCGCGACGCCCGCCTGTCGCTCCGGCCAGAACCTGATCGCGCAGCTCCTGCGCGAACTGAATCGTGCGCGGGTTGAAGCCGGCCGGCAGCACCAGCCAGTCCTGCAGCTGCACCGGGCTGAGATTCGCGTCGAGCCGATACGATGTGTAGGAGGTCGCGTCGTAGCGGATTCGGCTCGTGATCAGACCGTTCGCGAGCAGGCGCATGTCGGAGGTCACTCGCGCCTCGAGTTGTGCCAGTGAGGGCAGTCGTCCGAGGGCTTCGAGCGCAAACAGCCAGTCGCGCTTGTGCGGCTCGAGCGTCACCGAATAAGTCACTGCCGAGCGCCGATCGGGTTCGATCGTGGGATCGGCCGCCGGGACCGTGCGATTGGCCAGCGGCAGCCAGGTCCGGCCGGTGAAGGTTCCGAAGACGGGGCCCCGCCAGTAAAGTTTGTCCTTGCCCGGCACGACGCCATCGAAACTGACGCGGAACGCAATCTCGTCAGAGTCCAGCAGGCGACTGATCGAGCCCGGCGACATCGATTCGGACAGCCCCGTCCTGCCGCGGCCCGATTCGCCCGGCATGCCCCAGAGCGGACCGGAAAAGCGCGGAAACAGAACAAAGAGCGCCACCGTCAGCGGCAGGGCCTTGGCCAGCGTGAGTCCGACCAGCCGCAGCTTGCGGGCGGCCGGCAGGTCGACCTCGTCCAGATTGACGCTGACCAGCACGAAGAAGAGCGCGATGACGGCGGCGACGGTCATCGCTGCCACTGGTAGTCCCTGCCCGTAGAGGAACTGGGTCAGCAGGATGAAAAATGACAGGAAGATCACGACGAAGATGTCGCGCCGCGCACGCATCTCGAGCAGCTTGAGCGCCATCAGCAGCAGCAGAAAGGTGACGCCGGCTTCCTGTCCCGCCAGCGTTCGATGCTGGATGTAGACCGCGCCTGCGGCCGCGAGCAGCAGCGGCACCATGACGATCCGCCCCGGCAGTGAGCGCTGTGTGATCGTGAGCCAGATCCGCCAGACGAGCAGCAGGACGACGACCGCCGTCGCCCACCACGGCAAATGCTCGAAGTGGGGCACCACGACCAAGGTCACCGCGGCCAGCAGTACCAGCGTGTCACGCCGCTCGCGCGCCGCGCTCGACGTCTGCGGCCCGAACACCCGCGCGACAGGTGCCAGCCAGCGCAGGAGCGTGGCGTAACCCTGGGTGCCTGCCGAAGACGTCGTCATCTCAGCCCCGATGCAGCGCCAGCGCCGTCAGGCACTTCTCGCGGTGCTGCGGGCCTGATCCGGCGAACACCATCGAACCCGGCAGCCGCAATCCGTAGCGAGCATGGGCCGCATCCGCGTCCAGCACCCAGCGCGTCAGCCGCGACAGCTTCTGCTCGACGTCCAGGTTTCGCGGCAGGCTTTCGAAATCGAGCAGCAGTTCGCCTCCGCCCTGCGCCTCGAACTGCTTGACCGACAACTCGTCCGAGCGCGCGGCCAGTCGCCACGCGATCATTTTCTGCGGATCGCCCGGGCTGTAGGGCCGTACACCCGCGAAGTCGTCGCCGGACGAAGCGAGCCCGTAACCGTCGCCTCCTCCGGTCCCGGTCAAAGGCAGCGGCGGCGCATCGGACTCCGGCTTCGGATAGACCATCGCGCTCAACGCTGGCGTAAGGTAGGCCCAGGCACGCCACAGTCCGAACGGGAAGCGCGACTCGATGACGATGCGCGGCGCTACCAGGCGGCCACGATGCGGCGCGGGCAGCGGCACCCCGATGCTCCGGTCGCCCCGCGCTGCGACCTCGGTCGACACCGTGAGCGCCGTACGCGGGTGCCGCATCAGCAGCGGGAACCGGCGCGGCGCGGTCGAAGGGTCGATGAACGCGAAGCGAAGGGCGAAGCGGTCGACGGTCGTCGGGTTGGTTGCCGTTACCTCGAAGATGGCGACATCGCCCGCGAAGACGGGTTCGGCCCGGATCCCGCGCAGCACGAGCTGCGCCAGGTTCGAATGGGTCGTGTGCATGCCGACGATCGCCATGCTGGCGACCAGGAAGGTCAGCACGTAGCCCAGCTGCAGGTCGTAGTTGATCGAGCCGATCAAAAGCACGAGGATCGCGGCGCCGAAGACCAGTCCGGGCGTTGTTGGCAGGATGTAGACACGGCGCCGATCGAGCAGCACGTCGCCGGACTCGGGCCCATGGCGACCGGCGATCCACTGGCCGATCCGAACTGTCAGCGGATGTGCCGTAACGCTCATCGGCCGGTTCCTTGCGCGCCGTCGATGGCGCTCACGGCACCGGGACGGCGCCGATCAGCTGGCTGACGAGTTCCCTGCCGTGCAACGCGCGGCCGCTGTCGCGGCTGACGGCATGCAGGCGGTGACCGGCCACGGCGGGCATGACGTTCTGGACGTCCTCGGGGATCACGTGATTGCGTCCATCCAGCCAGGCCCAGGCCCGCGCCGCGGCCAGCAGCGCCAATCCTCCGCGCGGCGAAAGTCCTTCGGCGTACTTGCCCGATGCGCGCGTGTGTCCCATCAGCGCCTGTACATAGTCCAGCAGGGCAGACGACACGAAGACCTTCTTCACTTCCGCCTGGGCGCTGACCAGGTCGGCCGGCCGCGCAACAGCCGCGAGCGACTTGAGCATGTCGCGCCGCGCCTCGCCGGAAAGCAGGGCGCGCTCGGCCGCACGATCCGGGTACCCGAGGCTGATGCACATCAGAAAGCGGTCGAGCTGTGACTCCGGCAGCGGAAAGGTACCCACCTGCGAAAGTGGATTCTGGGTAGCAATGACGAAGAAGGGTTGGGGCAGCGGGCGCGACTGGCCGTCGACCGACACCTGGCTTTCTTCCATCGCTTCCAGCAGGGCGCTCTGTGTCTTCGGGCTGGCGCGGTTGATCTCGTCAGCCAGCAGAACTTCGGTGAAGATCGGGCCCGGGTGGAACACGAACTGTCCATTGGTCCGGTCGTAGACCGATACCCCGATGACATCGGAGGGCAGCAGGTCACTGGTGAACTGAATCCGCCGGAACGGCAGGCCCATGGAAATGGCCAGGGCATGAGCGAGCGTCGTCTTGCCGACACCCGGGGCATCTTCGATCAGTAGATGCCCGCCTGCCAGCAGGCAGGTCAGGCTTTGCCGGATCTGCAGGTTCTTGCCGACGATGACACTGCCGATCTGGGTGGCGGTTGCGCGGAATTTCTCTAACATTGGGTCAAACGCTCAGGCCGCACCGCGCGGACCTCGAAATCGGGCTGGAAGGAGACATGCTTCACACAGGGTTCTTCACGCACCGCGCCTGCAACGCACACGAGATGGGTTCCTGGCATCCCGAAAGCCCGGAAAGGCTTGCGGCCATTCACGACCATCTGATTTCCACCGGGATTGCGCCGCATCTGGAGCACTGCGACGCGCCGGTCGCGTCGGAAGAAGCGCTGGCACGCGCCCATGACGCGGAGTACATCGACAGGTTGAAATCCAGCGTACCACAGCAGGGCTATTGGCCCGTCGACCCCGACACTTCGATGAATCCGCATACCTGGGACGCTGCCTTGCGTTCCGCCGGCGCGGTGATCGAGGCGACCGACCGAGTCATCGCGGGCGAACTGGCGAACGCGTTTTGCGCCGTGCGCCCGCCCGGACACCATGCGCGCAGAGCGGCGGCGATGGGCTTCTGCTTCTTCAATAACGTGGCTGTCGGCGCACGCCATGCCATCACGGTCCACGGCCTCGAACGCGTCGCGGTGATCGATTTTGACGTGCACCATGGCAATGGAACCGAGGAGATCCTCGCGGGCGACGAGCGCGTGCTGATGGCCAGTTTTTTCCAGCATCCGTTTTACCCGTACACCGGAACCGAGCACGTGGCGAAAAACATGGTGAATGTCCCCCTTCCGGCCGGAACGAAGGGGGATGTTGTGCGCCAGGTGGTCGACGAGGTCTGGCTGCCGCGCCTACGCGCGTTTCGTCCGGAGATGATCTTCATTTCGGCGGGATTCGATGCGCACCGCGAAGACGATCTCGGCCAGATGGGACTGGTCGAGGCTGACTATGCCTACATTACGGAGCGCATGATGTCCGTGGCGGCCGAATTCGGTGAGGGTCGGATCGTCAGTACGCTTGAAGGTGGCTACAACCTCAGCGCGCTGGCGCGCAGCGTCGGCGCCCATGTGAAGGTACTGGCGCAGTTGTGAGGCGTTGCAGGCCGACGTGACCGGCGCACGGTCGCGCGGGCACCGGCAACGCGTTGAACGGGTGTGCGCCCTGCGGGCTGCCGGGCGGGCGCGCACGCTTGGCTTGGAAGACGCCGGGTTGAAAAGTGATGCGGAAGTCGAGCTACGACATCGGACTGGACCGGACGCCGGCCAACTTCGCGGCCCTGTCGCCACTTGGGTTCGTCGAACGAACGGCGACGGTGTTCCCCGATCTGACGGCCGTCGTGCACGGCCGCGGTGCAACGCAGATTCGCCGTACTTGGCGCGAGGTTTACGCGCGTTCACGCCGCCTGGCGCACGCGCTGACGCGGCTCGGCATCGGACGCGGCGACACCGTGGCCGTGATGCTGCCGAACACGCCTGAGATGGTCGAGGCGCACTACGGCATCCCGATGGCGGGCGCGGTGCTTAATGCGCTCAACACGCGGCTGGACGCCGGGTCGATCGCCTTCATGCTGAATCATGGCGAAGCGAAAGCCCTCATCGTCGACCGCGAGTTCGCGCCGGTCGTGCGGGCGGCCATCGGGCAGTTGGAACGGCCGCTGCCCGTGATCGACGTCGACGATCCCGTCTACGACGGGCCGGGCGCGGCGATCGGCGAGCAGTCGTACGAAGCTTTTCTTGCGTCCGGCGCGCCGGACTTTGCGTGGCCGCAGCCTGCGGACGAGTGGGACGCGATCGCCCTCAACTACACGTCCGGTACGACCGGCAATCCCAAAGGCGTCGTCTACTCGCATCGCGGCGCCTATACGAACGCCGTGTCGAACGTGCTGGTCTGGGCGATGCCGCACCACCCGGTATACCTGTGGACCTTGCCGATGTTCCACTGCAACGGCTGGTGCTTTCCCTGGACCGTCGCGGCAATGGCAGGCACCCACGTCTGCCTGCGGCGCGTCGAAGCAGCAGCGGTGTTCGACGCGATTCGTGACCATCGCGTCACGCATTACTGTGGCGCGCCGATCGTGCATTCGATGCTGATCAACGCGCCGGATGACATGAAGCGCGGCATTGGTCACCGCGTCTGCGCGATGGTCGCTGCGGCGGCTCCGCCGGCGGCGATGATCGAAGGCATGGACCGGCTCGGGTTCGACTTGACGCACGTCTATGGTCTCACCGAGGTCTACGGTCCGGCGACGGTCTGCGCCAAACAGCCAGGCTGGTCCGCGCTCGATGTCGGCGAGCGCGCGATGCTCAATGGCCGGCAGGGTGTGCGCTACACGCTTCAGGAGGGCGTGGCCGTGCTCGACCCGGACACCCTGCAGCCGGTGCCCCGTGATGGCGAGACGATCGGAGAGGTAATGTTCCGCGGCAATATCACGATGAAGGGCTACCTGAAGAATGAGGCCGCGACCGAGGAAGCCTTCCGCGGGGGCTGGTTCCACTCGGGCGACCTCGCAGTTGTCCAGCCCGATGGTTACCTGCGGATCAAAGATCGCAGCAAGGACATCATCATCTCGGGCGGCGAGAACATCTCATCGATCGAGGTCGAGGATGCCCTGTTCCGTCATCCCGCGGTCATCGCGGCGGCGGTCGTAGCGCAGCCGGATCCGAAGTGGGGCGAGGTTCCGTGCGCCTTCGTTGAACTGAAGGAAAGCGTCGCGTTGACAGCCGAGGAACTTCTGGCGCACTGCCGTCAGTACCTGCCGGGGTTCAAGATGCCGAAGAAGATCGTGTTTGGCGAACTGCCAAAGACCTCGACCGGGAAGATCCAGAAGTTCATGCTGCGCCAGCGCGCGAAGTCCGCTTCGGCCATTGATGTCTAGTTATTGAAGGAGTCGACCATGAATGCCCCGGAGTCCCGTGCGATTGCGGACCCTTATGTGCTGAACGAGCGCGACGAACGTGGCGTCGTGACGCTGACGCTCAACCGTCCTCAGCAGTTCAATGCACTGTCCGAGGAAATGCTTTCTGCGCTGCAGTCGGAACTCGATGCTGTCGCGGCAGACACCGGAGCGCGCGTCGTCGTCATCGCCGGCAAGGGCAAGGCCTTCTGCCCGGGGCACGACCTGAAGCAGATGAAAGCGAACCCGTCGGTCGATTACTACGGCAAGCTGTTCGCACAGTGCGCGAAGCTGATGATGACGATCCAGCGCCTGCCGCAGCCGGTCATCGCGCGCGTCCACGGCATCGCGACCGCCGCCGGCTGCCAGCTGGTGGCGATGTGCGATCTGGCCGTTGCATCGTCGGACGCCCGCTTTGCCGTCAGCGGCATCAACGTGGGGCTGTTCTGTTCCACGCCGGGTGTGGCGCTTTCGCGCAACGTCGGTCGCAAACAGGCGTTCGAAATGCTGGTCACGGGCGACTTCATCGATGCCGCGACCGCGCAGGCGCGCGGTCTCGTCAATCGCGTCGTGCCGCCGGACCAGCTGGATGCCGAGGTCGCCCGCCTGGCGGCATCGATCGTGGCCAAGCCGCAGGTGGCCATCGCGATGGGCAAGGAGCTCTTCTACCGCCAGATCGAGACCGGTATCGAGGCGGCCTACCAGCTGGCCGGACAGACGATGGCCTGCAACATGATCGACGACGTTGCGCAGGAAGGCGTGCAGGCTTTTATGGAGAAGCGCAAGCCAACCTGGGCGCCCTAGGCCAGCACGACTATGGCTTGATTGCTTCCTGCGGTTCGGTGGCCGGTGGGGTGTTCACGGCGCGGCGGAAGAAATCGAGCAGCGGAGATTCGTTCGTCGCGGTGGGTTCGGTTGGCGCCGCGCTTGCCTCCACGGTCGCTCCCGTCGGCGCTTTCACACCCGATGCCGTGGCCGGTCGCGGTGCCTTGGCGCCGGGCGCCGCCGAGCCATTCGAACGGGATTCAAGCGCCGCTGTCGGCAGTTTGCTGTCGGTCGGCAGCGGCAGCGCCAGCGTGTAGAGCGTCAGTGCGACCCAGCCGGCAACGATCGCCAGCGGCAGCCCGCGCGTGGACGCCTGGGCCAGCAACGCCGTCACGGTGCCCTGGCGGGCAAAGGCAGGGGGGCGGGCCGCCACGCGTTCCAGCGCATCTTCGATTCGCTGGCGTTGCAGCTTCAATGGGCCGACGCGATCGCGTGCCGCGCGCAGGCCCAGATAGGTGCAACTCACCGCGACCATCGCGAACAGTGCGATGCCCGTGAGCAGCCAGCGCTTGCCCGGCAGGGGCAGGCTCCAGGCACCTACCAGCACGATGACATACGCAGTCAGCAGGAATGCCTGGGCGACGATCAGCCACGACAGATGCTGGCCAAGCGCCGCGGCGGATCCCTGGATCGCCGTGTTCAGGCGATCGAGTTCGCGTTCGAGAGCCAGTCGGTTGTCATCCTGCGCCAGGGCGGCATCGGCCGCCTCGCGCACGGCATCGGCGCTGCCATCGGTGGGGGATAGTGCCCGCATCGCGTTCTCCATCAGATCCTGAACGGAGTTTCGACAGCGGGGTGAGAACCAGGGATCGCCCATCCGGGGGAAGCCGGCTCACCCTCACGGGCGATGGTTGGCGCTTGCCTCGCGCATGAACGCATGCAAGCCGCGCGCGAACTCGGGCCTGACTCCGGCGCAACACCTCTGCCCGAGGCCCGCACAAGGGCTGCTAGCCTAGGCGTTGGACCGCGATTCGAACTCCGCGAGAACCGCGGCGAAGACGTCGATGCCCCAGTCGAGCGATTCGCGGCTGATCGTCAGCGGCGGCGCGAAGCGGATGACGGTCTCGTGAGTGTCCTTGCTGAGCACGCCGCGCTCGGCCATGCGCTCGACGACCGCGCGCGCGGACACCTGCGTGCCGTCGAGTTCGACACCCACCCAGAGTCCGCGGCCGCGCACTGCGCGGATCAGCGCGGAGTCGAGGCCGCGCAGTCGCAACAGGAGGTGCTCGCCGAGCGTGCGGCTGCGCTCGACGAGTTGCTCGTCGTCGATCACACGCAGGGCTTCGAGCGCCACGCGCGCTGCAAGCGGATTGCCGCCAAATGTTGAGCCGTGGCTGCCGGGCCCCATCAGGTCCAGCACGGAGGCTATAGCAACGAAGGCGGATACCGGCAGCAGTCCGCCGCCGAGTGCCTTGCCCACCAGCACTCCGTCGGGACGGATGCCGTCATGCATGTAAGCGAACATGGCGCCGGTGCGGCCGAGGCCGGACTGGATCTCGTCCAGGATAAGCAGCACGCGGCGCTCATCGCACAGGCGCCGCGCCGCCTGCAGGAAACCTGCCGGAGGCAGAACGATGCCGGCTTCACCCTGGATCGGCTCGATCAGCACGGCACAGGTCGTGTCAGTGATGGCCGCTTCGAGCGACGCGATGTCGCCAAAGTCGAAGTGCCGGAATCCCGGCGCAAAAGGGCCGAAGTCGGCGCGATACGACGGCTCGGTCGAAAATCCGACAACGGTTGACGAGCGTCCGTGGAAGTTGCCGCGCGCGACGACGATCTCGGCACGCCCGTCCGGAATCCCCTTGGCGCGATAGCCCCAGCGCCGTGCCGCCTTGATCGCGGTCTCGACCGATTCGCAGCCGCCGCTGGCCGGCAGCGCGCGGGCGGGCGAGCCGAGATCTGCGAACTCGACCAGTTTCGCCAGGAACGGACCCAGCGCGGTCGAGTGATACGCGCGTGACGTGACCGCGACGCGCTGCGCCTGCTCGATGAGCGCCTGCACGAGGCGCGGATGCGCGTGCCCGTGGCTCACCGCTGAATACGCGGACATGAAGTCGAGATAGCGCTTGCCGTCGGCGTCCCACAGCCAGCAGCCTTCGCCGCGCTCGAGCGTGACCGGGATCGGCGCGTAGTTCGGTGCCGCAAACGCCCGCTCCAGCGCTATCGCCGCCTGCCCATTGAAAACCTGTCCGAGCCTCGCATCCATTTCACACCTCATCTGGCTTCCGGCAGTGTATGAAGCGCTCGCGCGGAGCGAGGCGGATCGGCGCGGTCTAATCTGCCTGAACCGGCAGTTAGGCGAGCAGACTTCCGCCGATTCGGCGGCGCGCCGTGCCGACAACGCGCGGCGGCGGTCAGCTCAGCGGATAACCCCGGAACGCCTTGATTGTCTGCAGCTCCGGTTTGGAACTGATCTTCTCGACACCGAGCGTGGGATCGTCGGTCCAAGCATTCGTGAGGTCGCGATAGTGATCGAGATCACGGCACGCAAGTCGCAGCACGTAGTCGCACTGCCCGGACACCAGGAAGCATTCGACGACTTCATCGGCAGTGCGCATGCGTTGCTCGAATCGGCTGTGGGTGGCCTGGGTCTGGTCCTTGAGCGTCACTTCGACGACGATCGTCAGCAGACCGCCGAGCCGGCGTGGGTCCAGTACTGCCATGTACCCGGCGATCAGTCCGGCACGTTCGAGCCGGCGCACACGATCGAGGCAGGCCCGCGGACTCAGCGCAATGCGCTCCGAGAGTTCCTGGTTCGTGATGCGGCCGTCGGACTGCAGGATCTCCAGGATCCTGCGATCGATGCGGTCGAGTTCCTTCATCGCCATGCGCGTCAGTATACGAACGGTGGCGCAGGCCTCCTCGGTACTCACGTAGCATGCGCCAACGGACGCCTCATCTGAACCGCGATGCCTGTCTTCGATCCTGCTGCGCTCAATCCCGGCGTCCGACCGCGCGAGGTGGCCGCGTGGGCCGGCTACGACTTCGCCAACTCGGGCTACACGACGGTCGTGCTGACCGCGGTGTTCAACGCCTATTTCGTCGCTGTCGTCGCCGCGAACGCTGACTGGGCGACCTTTGCCTGGACGCTGACCCTTGGCATCTCGAATGCGCTCGTAATGCTGGCAATGCCGATGCTCGGTGCCTATGCCGACCTGCGTGCGCGCAAGAAGTGGCTGCTGGCGATCTCGACCGGGGGCTGCATTGCCGGGACCGCAGCGCTCGCCGCGGTCGGGCCGGGCGATGTCGTGCTGGCGACGGTCGCGATCACCGTATCAAATTTCTGCTTCATGGTCGGTGTTGGCTTGGTCGCGGCCTTCCTGCCGGAGCTGGCGCGGCCGGAAGCGCTGGGCAAGGTCTCGGGTTGGGGCTGGGGACTCGGTTATGTCGGCGGCCTCATCACGCTGGGGTTGTGCCTCGCTTATGTTCAGTGGGCCCAGGGCCTTGGCGCGAGTGCACAGGAGTTCGTGCCGGTCACGATGCTCATTACGGCGACGGTGTTTGCGTTTGCCGCGGCGCCGGCTCTGCTGATCGTTCAGGAGCGGGCTGTGCCTCAGGCGGACGAACGCGTCGGCCACTTCGTGCATCAGGCGATGGGGCGCCTTTTCGACACGCTGCGCCATGTCGACCGCTATCGCGATTTTGCCCGCCTGCTGCTCTGCGGTGTCTTCTACCAGGCCGGCGTCATGGTCGTGATTGCGCTGGCGGCGATCTACGCCCAGGAGGTGATGAAGTTCAGTTTCGTGCAGACAATGACGCTGGTGCTCGTAGTCAATGTCACGGCGGCGATCGGTGCGTTCGCCTTCGGCTACGTGCAGGATGCCCTCGGGCACAAGCTCGCCCTTGGTCTCACGCTGCTGATGTGGCTGGCGATGGTGACGGTCGCGGGACTGGCAACCAGTGCGGCGATGTTCTGGGTCGCCGCCAATCTCGCCGGACTGGCGATGGGGTCGAGCCAATCCGCAGGGCGCGCGCTCGCCGGGCTCTTCGCTCCGCGGGACCGCCTGGCCGAGTTCTACGGCCTATGGACATTTGCGACGCAACTGGCGGCCATCATCGGGCCGATCAGCTACGGCGCGGTGGTCTTCGCGACGGACAACAATCATCGCCTCGGCATCGTGCTGACGGGGCTGTACTTCGTCGCCGGCCTGCTTGCGCTGGCGACGATCAACATTGCCCGCGGGCGTCGCGCAGCCGAGGCATCGTCCGCGCTTTCTTGACTTGGGGTGACGCCCGAATCGGGCTTCGGCCTAGAGCGCCGCGATGCCCGCTTTGGCGATCTGCGCATCCTCGCTCGACTTCACACCCGAGACTCCGACCGCGCCAACGACATGACCGTCGACGATGATCGGCACGCCACCTTCGAGCATGCCGTCGAGCGGCGCCGACAGAAACGACGTGCGTCCGCCGTTGATCATGTCTTCGTACAGCTTGGTCTCGCGCTTGCCGAGGGCCGCCGCACGCGCCTTGGCCGGGGCAATCATCGCCGAAACGGGGGCCACACCGTCAAGGCGATGCAGCAGCAGCAGGTGGCCGCCATCGTCGCAGATGGCGATGACGACGTTCCACTGGTGGGCAGTCGCCTCCGCTTCGGCAGCGGCTGCGATGCGCCGCGCATCGTCAAGTGTCAGCAGGGGCTTGGTTTTCATCATCGTCTCCTCGCGGTGAACGTTCAGCGGTATCGCAGCAGGTAGTAGCCGCGCGACACCCACTCCCTGAGCGCCGCCTGCGAGAGCTGCAGCGCGGTGGCGCCCGGAACAAGCTGGTACGGTGCGAACGGCCGCTGCCCGGCGTAGGCCGTGGGGCAGGCGATCACCTCGAGCCCCGTCGACTCGAAGACCTGGCGCGACCGGGGCATGTGGATCGCATCGGTGACGAGGGCGACGCGCTTCAGTCCTTCGGCCTTGAGCAGCTTGGCCGACATCAGCGCGTTTTCACCGGTTGTCATTGCCTCGAGATCGACCCAGCGGACTTCGAGGTTGTACTCCTGGACTAGCACGTCGCGCATCAGCGCGGCCTCGGCGAACCGGCTTTCTTCGGGCCGACCGCCCGTGACGAGGATCGGCAAGCCGGTCTCGCGTGCAAGCCGCGCGCCATAGCGCAGGCGCTGCAGCGTGTAGGTCTTGACCGTCTCGCCGCCCCACTCGGGCGCGCCACGGTTGTTGCCCCCGGCAAGGATGACGATGGCCTGGGCCTGCTTCAGGTCGCCGGCCGTCACGGGCGGCGGCTCGAGCGAGCGCGCCAGCGCGCCCGCCACGACAGGCATTGAAAACGCCAGCAGCGCCAGCTGCGAGCCCAGGACCAGCGTCAGCCCGAGCGCCCGGCGACGGCGCAACAGCAGTGCGCCGAAGATCGTCAGCACGATCAGCGATGTCGGCGGCAGAACCAGGTCCGACAGGGCGTAGCTGAAGCTCACATTCAGCCCTCAAATGGAAACGGCCGCGAGCTTACGCGAGCCCGCGGCCGCCTATCGGGGGAACCGCCTAAGCGCGAACGGCGCTGCGGATCTGCTCCAGGGCCGTGGGATCCTCGATCGTCGTCAGATCGCCCGGATCGCGGCCTTCGCACAGCGCCTGGATCGAACGCCGCAAAAGCTTCCCGGAGCGCGTCTTCGGCAGCACGCTGACGAAGTGCACGCGGGCCGGCCGTGCCACTGCGCCAAGCTGACCGTCAACGGTCTTCATCATCTCGCCTTCATGGGCGAGCTTCTTCTCCGGCGTGTCGGCGAGGCTCGGGTCTTTCAGGATCGCGAAGGCCATCGCCACCTGGCCCTTGAGCTGATCGGCGACGCCGACCACGGCGACCTCGGCGATGTTCGGATGCGACGACAGCGACTCCTCGATCTCGCGCGTGCCGAGGCGGTGGCCCGCGACGTTGATCACGTCATCGGTACGGCCGAGGATGAAGAAGTACCCGTCCTCGTCGCGAATGCCCCAGTCGAAGGTCGAGTAGACCTGCTGATTGGGCACGCTGGTCCAGTAGGTCTTGACGAAGCGAGCGTCGTCGCCCCAGACGGTCGACATGCATCCGGGAGGCAGCGGTCCCTCGATCGCAACCACGCCCTTTTCGTGGTGGCCAGTGATCTCGGCGCCGGTGGCCTCGTTGAAGAGCTTCACCGAATAGCCGTAGCAGGGCACGCCCGGCGAGCCGAACTTCGACGGCAGCGTCTCGACGCCACGGGGAATCGCGAGGATCGGCCAGCCGGTTTCGGTCTGCCAGTAGTTGTCGATAATTGGCTTGCCGATGCCGTCGGCGATCCATCGTGCTGTCGGCTCATCGAGCGGCTCGCCTGCGAGGAAGAGCAGCCGCAGCGAAGAGAGGTCGTACTTCTTCAGAAACGCCGGGTCCTGCTTCTTGAGCACGCGGATCGCGGTCGGTGCCGAGAACATCGTCGTCACCTTGTACTTCTCGACGATGCTCCACCACACGCCGCCGTCGGGCCGGATCGGCGTGCCCTCGTACATGATGGTGGCCATACCGGCGAGCAGCGGCCCGTAGATTATGTAACTGTGCCCGACGACCCAGCCTATGTCGCTGGTCGCGAAGTACGTCTCGCCCGGATTGCCGCAGAAAATGAGTTTCATGCTGGCGGCCAGCGCCACCGCATAACCACCGGTGTCACGCTGAACGCCTTTCGGCTTGCCCGTGGTGCCCGAGGTATAGAGGATGTAGCTCGGCTCGCTCGATTCGAGCCAAACGCACGGCACCTCATCGTTCATGTGTTCGGCACGCAACTTGGCGTAGTCGACATCGCGCCCCGCGACCATCTTCGCGTCGGCCAGGCCGCGGCTGACCATCAGCACCCTGGCAGGTGGAAACTTGGCGAGCGAGATCGCTTCGTCTAGCAGGTGCTTGTACGGCACCGGCTTGCCGCCGCGTGATCCGGCGTCGGCCGAAACGATGACCTTCGGCTGCGCATCGTCGATGCGGGTGGCTAGGCTCACCGCCGCGAAGCCGCCGAACACGACCGAGTGGATCGCGCCGATGCGGGCGCAGGCGAGCATCGCGAAGGTCGCTTCCGCAATCATCGGCATGTAGATGAGCACACGGTCGCCGCGGCCGACGCCGAGCGCCTGCAGGATCCCGGCCATGCGGTTCACTTCCCGATGCAGCTGCCGGAAGCTGTAGGTCTTCTCCTCGCTTGTTTCCGTGGAGATGTAGATCAGGGCCGGCTGGTCGCCGCGCGCTGCAAGGTGGCGGTCGACGGCGTTGTGGCAGAGATTCGTGGTCCCGCCGACGAACCACTTCGCGAACGGCGGCCGCGAATAGTCGAGAACCTGCGTGAACGGTGTCTTCCAGTCGATCAGTGCGGCCTGTTCCGCCCAGAATCCTGAGGGATCCTTGATCGACCTAGCGTGAAACTCCTTGTACTTCGCCATGCGTGCCTCCCTCCGCCGGTGTGGCTTGTAGTTCTTTCTGTTGCCGCACCAGTTTCAGGAGCGGCGCGATCTGTTCCAGCAGTCTGGGCAGATGCTGCACCACTTCGGCAGCCCGGCCGGCGCGTATCAGCGCCAGGGCCAGGTTGATGTCCATCGAACCTTCTTCGGGCTTCGGCTCCATACCCCCCGGCGCGACGCCGTCCGAGGTCCCGAGAATGATGCGGCGGGAGCGATTTTGCTGTGCCTGCGCGGCCCGCTTTTGAGCCAGCGCACGAAGTTCTTCCGCGCTGCGCCGCAATTCCTCGGAAAGCGTCGACAGACCGATGCAGGTCCAGACTTCGACGCCCGGACCGGCGGCCTCGACGTTCTCGAGCACTTTGCGCAGCCGGGCCGCGAAGCGCAACACGCCGGACAGACCGGAGGAAGGTGTCGCCACGCAGAATTCGAACTTGTCGGTCCGGGTGCCAAGGTCTTCCAGCCGTATCGAGGCCGCCAGCGTTCGACCCACCAGCTTGATGCGCTGTTCGACTTCGCCCTCCCAGCTCTGCTGCTGAGGCATGGACAGCTCGACCCGGACGCAGATCAGCGCCACGTCGGACAGGTTGCGCCGGGCGAAGGAGATGAGCTTTTCGACCTGCTTGTCGAAAAATGGAGTGCTCAGCAGTTCCGTCTCGCCGTCAACGGTGCGGGACGACTCCAGCGACGCCTGGCTCTCCGCCAGCGCCTCGCGGGTCGCTGACAGGCGCACCAGCACCTCGAGCCTTGCGATCAGTTCAGAGGCGCCGAGGCCCTTCTGGATGAAGTCGGTCGCGCCCATCGTGGCTGCGCGGTCGCGCTCGGCGCCCTCGTCCTCGCCCGAGATGACGACGATCGGAAGTTCACGGATGCGCTGCACCTTGGAACTGCGGACGCGGTTGAGCAGTTCGAAGCCGTCGACCTTGGGCATCGTCAGGTCGGTGATGACGACGCGGATCGAGGAGTCGAGCAGGATGGCCTGCCACGCTGCCTCGCCGTCCGTGACCTCGCGGATGTCGAAGCGGTCCCGGATGTGCTGGACGATCGACGCCCGCACGATGCGGGAATCGTCAGCTATCAGTACGCGCGGCTTGGGCGGCGCGGACGGGGTTGACGTCTTGGCGGTATCGGTGGGCAATCCAACCTCGTGGGGGGAACGGCGGGCCAGACCGACGCCGGACGTCCGTACGTTCCGTGGGCGGAATCTAGACGGAAGCTAGCGTAACTGATCGGCGTAAACCTTGGCCAGCTTTAGGTTTTCTCGCTGGAATGCGCTATGTTTCCGGCCATTCCAAGTGTTGTGAGCAGACGAACGGTGGTGCGGGTGCTTCGGTCGTCACGCCTGTGGTTTGCCTGGATTGCCCTGGCTGCGGCGATGCGGGTCGCCACGGCGGCGCAGCCGTTGCCGCCCGAGGCACTCGCTTCCGAGCTGGTCGTGCGCTCGCTCGCGCTCGTCGACACGCCCTACCGTTACGGCGGGCGAACCCCCGCCGGCTTCGATTGCAGTGGCTTCGTTGGCTATGTCTTCGCCGAGTCGGCCGGGGTCGCCCTGCCGCGGCGGACCGAGGAAATATGGCGCATCGGCGACCGCGTTGCCCGCAGTGAGCTGGCTGTGGGTGACCTGGTCTTCTTCAATACCCTCGGGCGCCGCTTCTCACATGTCGGGATCTATATAGGCGACGGTGTTTTCGTGCATGCGCCGGCGCGGGGCGGCCGGGTCCGGGCCGAGCGCCTGACCGACGCCTACTGGGAGGCGCGCTACAACGGCGCGCGGCGGATCGCCGCGTTGCAGCCCGAACCCCAGTTCGCCGGAGCGTCCGCAGTTTCCACGGGCGCAGCTGTGGAGGCGGCGTTAGAAGTCCGCATCACTCCCTGAGCTGCCGTTTCCTCGCAAGACCCTGCGCAAATCTGGGTCAATGAATGCAAATGAGAACCATTTGCATTTGAGATCGACTTTCGTTATCGTACTGGTACCGAGTCGGACAGTCCGATTCGCACCCGAACCGGAACGGAACCGCAATGAATTCACCTCGCATCCTTTGGTCCGCCGAGCGCTGGCTGCGCCGTGGCCTGCAGCTGACCGTCATCCTGGGCATCGTCGTGGCGGCGTTGACGCCGCTGCACGGGCACGCGCAGGACAAGGTGCTGAATCTCTACTCCGCACGTCACTACCAGACCGATGAGGCGCTGTACGCCGACTTCACGAAGCAGACCGGCATCAAGATCAACCGGATCGAACTCGGGGACGAACCGCTGCTGCAGCGACTGAAGACCGAGGGCGCAAACAGCCCGGCCGATGTCGTGCTGCTGGTCGACGCCGCACGCCTGTGGCGCGCACAGATCGACGGGCTTTTCCAGCCGGTGCAGTCCAAGGTCCTGGCCGAACGCATTCCTGCCCACCTGCGCTCGAACGACGACACCTGGTTCGGGTTCTCGCTGCGCGCTCGCGCCATCGTCTACGACAAGTCGAGGCTCAAGCCGGAAGACGTCGACACCTACCTGAAGCTTGCCGATCCGAAGCTCAAAGGCCTCGTCTGCACGCGCTCAGGCTCGCATCCGTACATGCTGTCGCTGATCGGTGCACTGATCGAACTGAACGGCGAGGCGAAAACCGAGCAATGGGCGCGTGGCATGGTGGCCAACATGGCGCGGCCGCCACGGGGCGGTGACACCGACCAGATCAAAGGGGTCGCGGCGGGCGAATGCGGCGTGGCGCTGACCAACAGCTATTACTGGCTGCGCCTGGTGCGCTCGCCGGATCCGAAGGACAAGGAGGTCGTGGCGAAAGTGGGTTTCCTGTGGCCGAACCAGTCGACGACCGGGACGCACATCAATATTTCCGGCGGCGGTGTTGCCAGGCACGCACCGAACCGCGCCCATGCGGTCCAGTTCCTCGAGTACCTGTCGAGTCCGCAGGCGCAGACCTACTTTGCCGATGGCAACAACGAATGGCCGGTGGTGAAGGGCGCGGGCACGACCAATGCGGCGCTCGCCGCGCTCGGTACGCCGAAGTTCGAAAACCTGCCGGTATCCACGATCGGCAAGAACCAGATTGCGGCGCAGCGCATTCTCGATCGCGTCGGCTATCGATGATCGTGTTTACGACGCCCTTGCGCGATACGGACGAACCGCGCGGGCGCGCCGGTGGGTCACAAGGGAGCGAGGTCGTCGCACCACGATTCGATGGCGCGCCGCACTTCATCCGGGCGTTCGGTCAGGGGCCAGTGCTGGCAGTCGATCTCGACCTCGCGCACGATGGGGAACCGACGTGCAATCTGCGCCGTCTCGCCGAACTCGGCAAAGGTGCCGCCGCGTGAAAGCAGGGCCAGCACCGGGCAGCGTATCGACTCGGGCGCTGGCGGGGCGCTGAAAAGTTCGACCAGGTCCTGCAGGTAGACCGCGAGCGGCACGTGACGCAGGTCGGCCCGCGTTGACGAATACCGCCGGACAAACTCCGCCTCGGCCGCGGGTGATCCGAGCGCACGCCGGGCTTCCTGGTCGAGCGCGTGCAGGTCGAGGGGTGGCAATGACCCGCGGTGCAGCCCGATCGCATTGCACGCCCTGACCATGACCGCGGCGCCGGCAAACAGCGGGCGCAGCCGGGCGACGCGAGCCCAGTGACCGTGTAGAGCCGCGCCGAAAACCGGGTCGATCAATGACAGCGCGCGGACGCGCGCCGGGCGCGTCGCTGCTGCGTGCATCGCGACCTGTGCGCCGAGGCTGTGACCAACCAGAACCGCCCGTGCGTGGCCCTCGGCATCGCAAATCGCGGTCAGGTCGTCGCACCAGACGTCCAGCCCGATGGGACGCCGTGTCATCGAGCCGCCATGACCCCGCAGGTCGACGCGGATGACGTCCCAGCGTTCGACGAGCCGCGTCGTCGCGACGAACTCGCTCCAGCGCGTCAGGTTGCTGGCGAGTCCGTGCAGCAGGACGAGTGCCCCATCGGGCGCGAGTCCCTGGGCGCGCAGCAGCGCCGGCGTCACCCGATATGCGACACGTACACCATGCCCGCGATCAATGACGCGCGCCAGTTCGCGGTCCGCAGTACTCATGCGTCCGATCATCGCATCGCCGCGGCCCGAGCAGTGTTGATTTGGTCCCGATCGGTGCCTCGGCCGGCCGCTTAAGATGCGCTACATGCCTTCCGAGCAGTGGGATGTCGTCATCATCGGCGCGGGCCACAACGGCCTGACCTGCGCCTGCTATCTCGCCGCCGCCGGTCTGAAGGTGCGCGTCGTCGAACGGCGCAGTGTCGTCGGTGGCGCCGCCGTCACCGAGGAGTTCCATCCGGGTTTCCGCAACTCGACCGCGAGCTACACGGTCAGCCTGCTGAATCCCAAGGTGATCCGCGACCTGCGGCTCGTTGAACGCGGACTGCAGATCGTCGAACGGTCGTTCTCGAATTTCGTGCCATTGCCCGATGGAAGCGCGCTGCGTTTCGGCGGCGATGCGGCGGCCACGCAGGCCGAAGTGGCGCGCTTCTCGGCGCGGGACGCGGAACGACTGCCGGCGTACTACGCGAGGCTGGATCGGCTCGCGGAACAGTTGAAGCAGTGGGTGCTGCAGGCGCCCCCGAATCTCGGCGGACCCTGGGTCATCGACGGCTGGCGCGATCTGGTCGCCGCGGCGCAGTTGCTGCTCAAGTTCGGCCGCCTGCCGAGCGAAGGCCAGCGCGACCTCGTCGACGTCTTCACGAAGAGCGCGGGCGACTGGCTGGACAGCTGGTTCGAGTCAGAACCGCTGAAGGCCGTGCTTGGCTGGGACTCGGTCGTGGGCAACTACGCCAGTCCGTATGCGCCGGGCTCGGCCTACGTGTTGCTGCACCACTGTTTCGGCGAGGTCAACGGCAAGCCGGGAAAGTGGGGGCATGCGATCGGCGGCATGGGAGCCATCACGCAGGCGATGGCGGCCGAGGCGCGCGAGCGCGGCGTGACGATCACACTCGACGCTCCCGTGCGGCGCATTGTCGTCGAGCGGGGCGCGGCCGTCGGCGTCGAGCTGGCAAGTGGCGAGGTCGTGCGCGCGCGCGCCATCGCTTCGAACGTCAACCCCAGGCTGCTCTACGAACGCCTGCTCGATGCGTCCGAACTGCCGGCCGAGTTCCTCGAGGCGATCAGACGCTACAAGTGCGGTTCCGGATCGTTCCGCATCAATGTCGCGCTCTCGGAGCTGCCGGACTTTGCTGCGGCACCGGGATCGTACGTGCAAGCTCACCACGCAAGCGGCATCGTATTTGGCCCTTCTCTGGAATACATGGACCGTGCCTGGCATGACGCGGTGGCGCACGGCCACTCGCGGCATCCGATCGTCGAGATGCTGATTCCGAGCGTCGTCGACACCACGCTCGCACCGCAGGGGCGTCACGTGGCGAGTCTGTTCTGCCAGCAGTTCGATCCGCAGGCAAACTGGGACACGGCCAAGGACTCCGCCGTCGAAGCCATATTCGATGTCGTGCAGGCGCATTGCCCGAATTTTCGAGACGCGCTGCTCGGCTATCGCGCGCTGTCGCCCACGGACCTGGAGCGGGAATTCGGGCTGATCGGCGGCGACATCTTCCACGGCCAGCTTTCGCTCGACCAGCTCTTTTCGATGCGGCCGATCATGGGCTATGCGCGTTACCGCGGACCGCTGAAAGGGCTCTACCACTGCGGTTCGGGTGCTCACCCTGGCGGCGGCGTGACGGGCGCCCCGGGGCATAACGCTGCCAGGGAGCTGATCCGGGATCTGCGCTGACGACGCGCGGCGCTTAGCAGCAGGCGCTCAGCCGTAGGTCAGCGCGCGCGCCTTGCCGTGGAACACGCGATACGAAAACACCGTGTAGGCGAGGATCGCCGGCACGCTGATGGCAACGCCGATCAGGATCACCTTCAGCGCCGCCGGGCTGCTCGCAGCTTCCCACACCGTCAGGCGGTCCATGACGACATAGGGGAAGAGGCTGTAGCCCATTCCCGCCGCGGCGAGTACGAACACGCCAACGGCGAGGGCAAACGGCACCCAGCAGGAGTCGCCCGTGACGCGTTCAGAGCGGCGCAGCAGCAGCCACAGTGCCCCGAGCGCCGCCAGTGTTGCGAGCGGAATCGGCGCCAGCGCAATGAACTCCGGCAATGTGAACCAGCGCTCGCGCACCGTCGGGCTGGCTATCGGCGTGGCCACGGAGATTGCGCCGATGCCGAGCACCAGCGGAAGGAACATCAGCCGGGCCCAGCCGACCGCTTTGAGTTGCAGCTCACCTTCAGTTTTCATGATGAGCCAGGCCGCGCCGATCAGCAGGTACGCCGCCGGCAGCGCCAGGGCGATCAGCGCTGCGAACAGCGTTGCGGCCGCGCCATCGGCGAAGCCGGTGATGTAGCGCCCGAGCATCCAGCCCTGAGCGACGGAAGTGATTGTCGAGCCGGCGAAGAACACGGTGTTCCACAGCGGCTTGAGATCGTCCTTCGCCTTCACGCGGAAGTCGAAGGCCACACCGCGCATGATCAGGCCGATCAGCATGGCAGCCACCGGCAGGTAAAGCGCAGTGAGTACCACGCCATGCGCCACCGGAAACGCGATCAGCAGGATGCCGACGCCGAGCACGAGCCAGGTTTCATTGGCGTCCCAAAATGGGCCGATGGACGCAATCATGATGTCCTTCTCGTCGGGCGTTGCGCGCTGCAGCCACATGCCGACGCCGAGGTCGTAGCCGTCGAGGACAACGTACATCAGCATCGAAAAGCCCATCAGGCCGAGGAAGATCACCGGGAGTGCCTCGTCGAAGCCGCTCATTGTCATCTCCTCACTCGCCGCCCGTCGCAACGGTGGTGGCCGCAGGCTTCTCGCCGGGCAGCCGTACTGGCCGGCTGAGGTCCTCGACCGGCTTCTCGGCCATGTGCCGAAGCACGCTGACGTAGGCGACGATCAGCAACGCATAGACGATCAGGTAGGCGGTCAGCGTCAGCGCGATGTGCGCCGGCGGAACGTTCGAGGCCGCTTCAGCCGTCTTCAGGTAGCCGTAGACGAGATAGGGCTGTCGACCGACCTCGGTGACGTACCAGCCCGCGACCGTGGCAAGCCAGCCGCTGAACGTCATGCCGACCAGCCCCGCCAGCATCCAGCGCGGCAGCGTCAGGGCGCTGTTGCTCCGGCGCTGACGCCAGATCAGCCACACGCCGAGCCAGGAGGCGACGAACATCAGCACGCCCGTGCCGACCATGATGCGGAAGCTCCAGAAGAGCGGCGCTACCGGCGGGTGCGAGTCGGGAAAGGCGTCGATACCCTTGAGTTCGCCATCGCGTTCGTGCGTGAGGATGAGGGCGGCACCGTGAGGGATCTCGAGCGCGAAGCGGTTGGACTGCGTGGCCGCATCCGGTAGCGCGAACAGCACCAGCGGTGCGCCGCGTTGCGTCTTCCAGAGCGCTTCCATTGCCGCGACCTTCGCGGGCTGATGCTCGAGAGTATTGAGCCCGTGCTGATCGCCCACGAAGATCTGCACCGGAATCAGCGCGGCGCCGGCGAAGAGGCTTGCCCTGAGCACCGGGCGCGTGGCCGGATTGTCCTTGCCGCGCAGCATCTGCCACGCCGATACTCCCGCGATCAGAAACGCGACGGTGAGAAACGACGCCATCAGCATGTGCATGAGACGGTACGGCATGCTCGGGTTGAAGATCACCTCGAGCCAGTCGGTCACGTGGAACACACCGTCGATGATTTCGTAGCCGGCCGGCGTCTGCATCCAGGAGTTCAGCGCGATGATCCAGAACGCGCTCAATGTCGTGCCGAAGGCGACCAGGAAGGTCGCGATCAGGTGGACACGCTCGGACACGCGGCCGTGGCCGAACAGCATGATTCCGAGGAAGCTCGCTTCGAGGAAGAACGCGGTCAGGACCTCGTAGCCCAGCAGCGGCCCGGCGATATTGCCGACCCGCTGCATGAAGCCCGGCCAGTTGGTGCCGAACTGGAAGCTCATCACGATGCCCGAGACGACACCAAGTGCGAAGGTCAACGCGAAGACCTTGGTCCAGAAGCGGTACGCGTGCAGCCAGTGCTCGCGCTGGGTGCGCAGCCACGCCAGTCGCATCGCGAGCAGGGCCCAGCCCAGCGCGATCGAAATCGTGGGAAAGAGGATGTGAAACGTGATGTTGGCCGCAAACTGGATGCGGGCCAGCAGCAGTCCGTCAAGCGAGTCCATGTGCCACTCCCTGCACTAACCGTACGACAGCCGCTGCCGCGTTCGACCGGAGCGGGGGCTTGCAAATTGCACTTCGTGACCCGGCAAGCCAGGCCGTTGTCGTCGCGTCATCGCCACGGCGTGAGCCGCCCGAGTCGGCGACGGGACCTGCGCGGCTCATCCGGCCAGTCCGGCCGCCAGTTCCACGTTGCCACCCGCTGCGGCCGTGTTGATCGTCACAGTCCGCTCTGCGCAGAAGCGCAGCAGGTAGTGCGGGCCGCCGGCCTTGGGGCCGGTTCCCGACAGGCCCTCGCCGCCGAACGGCTGGCTGCCGACAACCGCGCCGATGATGTTGCGGTTCACATAGAGATTGCCGACGTGTGCGCGATCGGCCACATGCGCGACGCGACCATCGAGGCGCGTGTGCAGTCCCATCGTGAGGCCATAGCCGGTCGAGTTGATGGCGTCGATGACGGAATCCAGCGCGTGCCGGTCATAGCGCACCACGTGAAGAATGGGTCCAAAGTTCTCGGCTGCGAGTTCGCCGATCGAGCCGATCTCGTAGGCGATCGGAGCGAAGTAGTGACCGTCGAGCCCGGACGGCAGTTCGCACTCATGGATGCGACGCCCATGCGTGCGCAGCCAGTCGCGGTGCTGCTCAAGCAGGGCGAGCTGGGCCGCGTCGATCACCGGACCGACATCGGTGCGCGGATCGGCGGGATCGCCGATCACGAGTTCGCGCATCGCGCCGGCGATCATCTCGAGCATCGAGTCGGCGACATCGTTCTGGATGAACAGCACGCGCAGTGCCGAGCAGCGCTGTCCGCAGGAACGGAACGCGCTCGAGATCACGGCGTCGGTGACCTGCTCCGGCAGCGCGGTGGAGTCGACGATCATCGCGTTCTGGCCGCCGGTTTCGGCGATCAGCACGCCGATCGGCGCATCGCGTGCCGCCAGTGCGCGGTTGATTGCGCGCGCCGTGGCGGTCGATCCGGTGAAGGCGACGCCGGCAACGCGCGGGTCGGACGTCAATGCGCGACCTACTGTTTCACCGTCACCCGCCACGAACTGCAGCACGTCGCCTGGGATGCCCGCTTCGTGCATCAGTTGCACCGCTCGGAAGGCCACGAGCGGCGTCTGTTCCGCCGGCTTGGCGACCACGCTGTTGCCGGTTACCAGGGCCGCCACGACCTGGCCGCCGAAAATGGCGAGCGGGAAGTTCCACGGACTGATGCAGACGAACACACCGCGCCCGGCCAGCCGAAGCTCGTTCGACTCGCCTGCCGGCCCGGGCAGTGCCCGCGGGCGCATCAGCTCGCGCGCGGCGGCGGCGTAGTAGCGGCAGAAGTCGACTCCCTCTCGGACTTCCATGTGGGCATCCTGCATCGTGCGCCCGCCTTCGCGCACGAGCAGCGCAACCAGCTCGTCGTGCGCCGCCTCCCAGGCGTCGGCAACACGCTCGATCAGCGCCGCCCGCTCCGCGGCGCCACGCGCGTCCCAGGCGCGCATGGCGGCGCAGGCCGCGTCGACGGCCCGGCGGGCGCTGTCAGCGTCCCCGTCAACCACGGAGCCGACCACGTCGCCGCGACGCGCGGGGTTGAGTATCGCGCGGGCCTTCGAGGTGGCGCCCGGCACGGCGTCGATGCGGCTCGAGAGTGCGATCGCCTGCGTCAGCCCAACCAGCGTCGGCGCATGCTGCAGGTCGATGCCGCGCGAATTCGGCCGGTCGCGAAAGAGCCGATGTCCGGTCGGCAGCGCTGACGCCGCCTCGTTGGTTGAGGCAAGCATGCGCTGCGCCTCGTCATAGGCGTCCTCGACCAGCGACGCGGCCGGGACCGAGCGATCGGTGATCTGGTGCACGAATGAGGTGTTGGAACCGTTTTCGAGCAGGCGCCGCACCAGATAGGCCAGCAGGTCGCGAAACTCCCCGACCGGTGCGTAGACGCGTACGCGCGCGTCGGGGCCGTCCGCCAGCAGCGCGTCGTAAAGTGGGTCGCCCATGCCGTGCAGTCGCTGGAACTCGTAGCGCCGGCCGGGTGCGAGTTCCCGCGCGAACTCGATGATCGAGGCGACCGTCAGGGCGTTGTGCGTGGCAAATTGCGGGTAGACGGGGGCCCGGTGTGCCAGCAGACGGCGCGCGGTGGCCAGGTAAGAGAGGTCGGTCGCCCACTTGCGCGTGTAGACCGGGAATCCTGCGAGACCCAGCTCCTGTGCACGTTTGATCTCCGCATCCCAGTACGCGCCCTTGGTGAAGCGCACGGTAATGGGCCGGCTCAGTTCTTCGCTGAGGGCGAGCAGGTGGTCGATCGTCGCCGGGGCACGCGTCTGGTAGGTCTGGATCGCCAGGCCCAGGCCAGGCCACTCGCGCAAGACAGGCTCGCGCATCAGCCGTTCGAAGAGGCCGATGTGCAGCGCCAGGCGCTCGGATTCTTCGGCATCGATCGTCAGGTTCACATCCGCGTTGCGCGCCAGTTCGCCCAATTGCACAAGGCGCGGGTAGAGCTCCCGGTCGCTGCGTTCGACCTGTGCGGTCTCGAAGCGCGGGTGGATCGCCGACAGCTTCACGGAAATGCCGTCGCGCGCCACCCAGTCGCTGCCGTCGGCGGATTTCAGCGCGGACAAGGCGTCAACGTAGGACTGATAGGCACGATCGGCATCCGCTCGCGTGCGAGCGCCTTCGCCCAGCATGTCGAAGGAGTACATGATGCGTGCATCCGGCCGCCGCGCGGCGCGGCGCATCGCATCCGCGAGGTTGGTGGCAAAAACGAACTGGTCGCCGAAGCGGCGAATGCCGTCGATGACCAGCGGGCGCAGGGCGCTTTTGGCAAGCCAGGCGCGCAACGAGGTGGTGTCGGCGCCGGCGCCGCGCAGGTCGGCCTCCGCGGCGGTATGCCCGGCGACCTTGAGCGCCGTAGCCAGGACGCGCGTGACGAAATTGCCGTCGAGCGCGACGTTGCCCTGCCGGAATGCGGCAAGCTTCTCGGCGATCAGCCAGGTCTGCGTTTCAGGGTCGGGCGCCCGCAGCAGCGCCTCGGCCAGTCGCAGCAGTGCGATGCCCTCGGGCGTGGCGAGGGGAAACGAGTTGAGCAGGTTCTGCGCGGACAGCAGTCCCGGGTCGGCCGCGCGTACGGCCTCGATATATCGCAACGCGCGCGTCCGGGCCGCGGCGCGCACAGCGGGCGAGGGGATGCCCATGGCGAGCAACCGGTCGACCGCACTCCGTTCGTCTGCGGCAGGGTCGCCCAGGTCGGGCAACGCACGCAGCGCCTCTAGCACGTCTGGCATGTGGTCTCCAGCGAGGAAAGGTGCTCAGGGAATGTAGCAGGCGCGATGCACGCCGCGGGCCACTAGACTCTCGCGCCTTTGCCTCCCGCCCCATGTTCGACTTTTCCGCCGAAGCCGGCTTCGTCACACTGTTCTTCGCGAGCTTCATCGCGGCCACCGTGCTGCCCGGAGGGTCGGAGCTCGTGCTGGTCGCGGTGATACACAAGCATCCGGAAGCGCTGTGGCAGGCGGTCGCCGTCGCGACCGTGGGCAATACTCTCGGCGGCCTCACGTCCTACTGGGTCGGCCGGCTGATTCCGAACCGCGTTCACCACAAGTCGATCATCTATCTGCACAAGTACGGCTACTGGGCGCTGCTGTTCTCCTGGGTGCCGCTGTTCGGCGATGCCCTGTCCGTCGCGGCCGGCTGGCTACGTCTGAGCCCCTGGCTTTCCCTCGGAGCATTCGCGATCGGAAAGCTGTTCCGCTACATCCTGGTCGCCGGCGGCTGGGCCTGGTTCGAGGCAATGGTGCTGCGCTGAGTCCCCCGCTGAGTCACCCCTCTAGGGAGGGTGCCGGTCGGCCTGGCGACGACTCCTATAATTCCCGGGTTTCTCCGATCGAGTCCGCGGCGCCGGCCTTCGGCGCTCACACCTGCGAAGTCACACCATGAAAATTCTGGTTACGGTCAAGCGCGTGGTCGACTACAACGTCAAGGTCCGGGTCAAGTCGGACGGCAGCGGAGTCGACATCGCCAACGTCAAGATGTCGATGAACCCCTTCGACGAGATCGCGGTCGAGGAAGCCGTGCGCCTGAAGGAGGCCGGGGTGGCGACCGAGATCGTTGCCGTCTCCTGCGGCGTGCCGCAGTGCCAGGAAACGCTGCGTACCGCGATGGCGATCGGTGCGGACCGTGGCATCCTGGTCGAGACCGACGTCGAG